>DASXDD010000001.1:0-45733 GCA_036490775.1 Solirubrobacteraceae bacterium
AACGCCCCGGCGCTCGGCAATCTTCAGATCGTCTCGCTCGGCTCGGGCGCAGCGACGGTCAGAGCCTCGATCAACACCGGCGGCGGCGCCACGACCTACTACCTCGCCTACGGCACGACCAAAGCGCTCGGACACCGCACCTCGATCGGCTCGTCGGCCGCGTCACACGCCATCACCTGGCAGCTTCGCGGCCTTGCCGCAGGCAAGATCTACTACCTCCAGGCAGTCGCCGCCAACGGTGCCGGCACCAGGCGCGGGCCACTCGTACGCGTCAGGACCTCGCCCGTGACCGTCGGCAAGATCACCGCGCACGGCAGCACCGTCCGGGTGGCGCTGCGCAGCCACACCGCTTCGAGCTGCCGCGTCCACCTAACGATCAAGGTCGGCAAGGTCACGATCGGCAGCGGCAACGTGACCGTCCGCGGCAACCGCACCGCAACCGTGACGCTAAAGCTCAACCAGGCCGCGGCGTCGCGCGCGACGCACGGCAAGTCCGCGCAGGCGATCCTCTCGGCGATCTCGGTCTACAACGGCCACGCCGCGACCGTCAGCACAAAGTTCCGGGTCAGCGTGGCAAGCTGACCGGCTGATGCCGGTCAATATCCCGCGCGTCGTCTACGGGACGATCACCGTCGGCGTGCTGCTCGCGGCCGAGACGGCCACACAGGAGACCTACGCCGAGACCGTTGGCTCGGTCGCGCTCGCAGCGGTGCTCTACTGGCTCGCGCACTCATACGCGGAGCTGACGGCGCATCGGATCGATGAGGGTCAGCCGCTCAAACGCGCCGGCGTGATCCAAAGCGCGCGTCAGGAGGCGTGGATCCTCGCGGGCGGCGTGATCCCGGTCCTGCCGGTGCTGATCTGGTGGGTGGCCGGCGGCAAGCTCACCGACGCTGTGACCGCGGGGATCTGGACGGCGGCCGGGATGATCGTGATCTACGAGCTGGTCGCCGCGCTCCGAGCCGAGCTGACACCCTGGGAGCGGGTCGCGCAGACGGCCGTCGGCGCAACGTTGGGGGTGCTCGTGATCGCGGTCAAGGTCGTGCTGCACTAACCGTCCGACGACGCGCCCGCGAACTCGGTGCCAAGGATCCGCTGGCCGCTTCGGTCGGTGAGCGCGAGGTGCAGCGCGCCGGGCACGACGATCTCGGGGTCGAGCAGCGGCATCGGCGGCTTGGCGCCCTCCGGGATCATCCCGGTCGCGGTCGCCCCTCCCGGCGCCAGCAGGTTGATGACCACACCGGTGCCTTCGAGCTCCGCCTCCCAGACCTTCGTCATCGCCTCGAGCGCAGCCTTGGACGGCCCGTAGGGCGAGAACCCGCGGCGAACCATCGTCTCGTGGTTGATCGTGACGTTGATGATGCTGCCGCGTCCGGCGGCGAGCATGTGGGGCACGACCGCCTGCGACATCAGGAACACGCCGACGATGTTCGTCCCGATCACGAGGCGCCACGCGTCCCGGTCGGCCTCCCAGAACGGCTGCGGCTCGGTCATGAACCGCTCGTTGACGAACCTCATCCCGCGGGCGGCGTTGTTGACGAGCACGTCGATCCGTCCGCGGATCGCGAGCGCGCGGTCGACGAGCCGTTGCACGTCGCGATCGTCTGTGACGTCGGCCTGGATCGGGTGGATCGCGCCGGCGAACTCGCTCGCCTCAGCGGCCACCGACGAGGCCTCCGCGAGGCCTCGCGCGGCGCTGATCACGACGTCGGCGCCGGCGTTCGCGTAGCCCAGCGCGATCGCCCTGCCGATGCCGCGACCGCCCCCGGTCACGATCGCCACCTGCCCGTTGAGATTCATGTCATCCCCCTGTACTTGGTGGCCAGTTTGTGCGATCTGTGACCGCCACCCGGGCCGCCGCCGCTGGTGGTACGTTCCCCGCGCCGTGGCTCCGATGCTACTGACGACTGGGGAGGAGACCGAGCATGGCTGATTCAAGTCCGGGCGGCTCTGCCGCCGCGAGCACGACAACCTCGAAGCTGTTCGTTCGCCAGTCGTCAGGACTGGTGCGAAACGTCAGCGTCACGAACGCGCTGTTCTTCAACGTCGCCGCCTTCGTCGGCGTCGGGCTGACGCTGTATCCGATCTTTTACTCGCTCGCGTTCGTACCGGTCTGGCGCTGGGGCCCGTTCTCCGAATACGGCTGGGCGGCGATCATCGCCGGCTTGTTCTGCGTGCTGCTCGCTCTGATCTACGCGTCGCTGACCTCGGTGATGCCGCGCTCGGGCGGCGACTACGTGTTCTCGAGCAGGATCGTGCACCCATTCCTCGGCTGGCTTGAATCGTGGACGCTCGTGATCGCCTCGGTGCTGATCATCGCCTTCGAGGTCCCGCTCGTGCTGCGCAACCTCCAGATCACCGCGCGGATCATCGGAATCGGCGCCGGCGGACACTTCTTCACGCACGCAAACTCGTGGTTCACCGACTCCAGCGGAGCGATCACCGGCCTGCCCGGGTTCATCGGATCGCTCGTCGTACTCGCGGTGATCGGTGCCGTCTGCGTGCTGCCGACGCGGACGTTCCACAGGGTCGTGACCGCGCTCGCCGCGTTCGGCGTCGCATGCTTCGTCGGGATGTTCCTGTTCGGACTGCTGTTCACGCATAAGGGCAGCTTCAACGCGCACCTGCCGCAGTACACCGGCGGCGTCACCGCGGCGAAGATCGCGGCGAGCGGCAAGGAGGCGTTCCTCCCCGGCACCAGTCACAACTTCCTCTCAGACATCTTCTCGACGACGGTGTTTCCGCTGATGCTGTCGGTGCTGCTGTTCCAGTTCATCGGCTTCCAGTACTCGGCGTACATCGCCGGCGAGGTCCGTGGCAACGTGCGACGCGGCGTGATGATCGCGCTGGTCGGCGCGCTGCTGATCGGCGTGCTCGCCAACTCGGTGTACGTCGACGCGATCTCGAGCCACTTTGGTTTCAACACCCAGGTGAGCTGGGGCGCGAGCTACTGGGGCTTTAACTCCAACCTCAGCGTGCTCCCGCTCGGACAACCGAACTCGATGCCGTTGCTGGCGGTGATCGCCAACCATGGGCTGTGGCCGATCTGGGCGTTGATCAGCCTCGGCGGCGTGTTGTTCCCGTTCCTGCTGTGCCCCGTCTACATCAACTTCATCAGCCGCATGCAGCTCGCTTGGAGCCTTGACCGCCAGGTGCCCGAGTGGTTCGGTCAGGTGTCCGAGCGCATCCGCGGACCGCTCAACGCGATCATCGCGACGCTCGGCCTGACGGCGCTGTTCTTGTTCTTCCAGAGCTTCAAGACGTTGCCCACGATCCTGGCGACGACCGATCACAAGCTCAACCTCGCCGGCACCGCTTGGTTCTCGATCACGATGGCCGTGCTGACGTGGACGATGCCGGGCGTCAACGCGATGCTTGTGCGCTGGCGACGACCCGACCTGGTGCGCAACGCGCCGTACGGCAAGAAGCTGCCGTGGATCGGGCTCGCGTGGATCGTGTTCCCGCTTTGGATCTACATCTTCGCGGTTGCCAAGCCGATCGTGAACGCACTCAAGGGCGGCAGCGCGCTGACCTACCTCGAGACCAACGGGATCCTCGACGCCGGCCTGTTCTACCTGCTCGGCCTCGTCATCTACTTCGTGATGAGGTACCGCGCCCGCGCGGCCGGGGTCGACGAGAAGATGCTGTTCACCGAGCTGCCTCCGGACTAGGCTGCTGTCATCGCCACGCGTTTCTACATCGCGAGCGACCTGCATGCCGCCGAGAAGGCGTGGCGCAAGTTCGTCAACGCGATCAGGCTGAACGTCTACAAGGCAGACGTCGCGCTGCTCGCCGGCGACCTCACGGGCAAGGCGATCGTCCCGATCGTCGAGAGCGATGGCCGCTATCAGACCGAGCTGTTCGGTGTGCATCGCACCGCTCGCGGTGACGAGGAGCTCGCCGCGCTCGAGCGCGATATCGCCGACGTCGGCTACTACTCGTTCGTGACTACCGCCGATGAGGCCGGCCGGCTGTCCAGCGACGAGGCCGGGCGCGACGAGCTGCTCGGCCGGCTGATGAACGAGCGCGTCGAAGCGTGGCTGGCGCTCGCGACTGAGCGCCTCGCCGACGGCAACGTGCCGCTCTACCTGATTCCCGGCAACGACGACGACTTCGTGATCGACGAGATCCTCAACCGCCCCGACTGGGGGCCCGTGAACAGCGACGGCAAGGTCGTCGACCTGCCCGGCGACCTGCAGCTGCTGTCGTGTGGCTGGTCCAACCACACGCCGTGGCAGACGCCGCGCGAGGAGACCGAGGATGAGCTGTACGAGCGCCTCGACGCGCTCGCCAAGCAGGTTCGCGACCCCCGCAAGTCGGTGTTCATGATCCACGTGCCGCCGCACGACTCGGGGCTCGACACCGCACCGATACTCGACGAGAACCTCCGGCCGACGGTGTCGGCAGGCGACGTGCTGCGCGGGCCGGTCGGCTCGACCGCGGTGCGGCGGATCATCGAGGACTACGAGCCGGTGCTCTCGGTCCACGGTCACATCCACGAGTCAGGCGGCGAGCGCCGGATTGGCAAGACCCTGTCGATCAACCCCGGTAGCGAGGCCAACCACGGGATCTTGCGCGGCTACCTGATCGACATCGGGCGCAAGGGCATCGAGCTCGCCCAGCGCGTCGAAGGCTGAGCGCCGCCGAGCGGGCTAAGCGAGCCCGCAGAACCGCATCGCGGTCACCGCAAGTCCCTGCGCGCATGCGACGAGACCGTCGACCGGGACAAACTCATCGACCATGTGCGCAACGCTGACGCCGTCGGCGTTAAACCCGGGCGGCCCGAAGCCGATCGACGGGATCCTCGCGAGCTGGGTGACGGTCGCGCCGTCATACCAGGAGTCCAGGCCGCCGAGGCGGCCCGGGTGCGCGACATCGGCGGTTGCCTCGAGCACGGTCGAGACGATCGGCTCGCCGGCATCGATCTCGAACGGCATCACCGAGTTGGGCCACCACTCGATCACAGGTGGGTGCTCGGCGAGCCAGTCATCGCGCGCGGTCTCGCGCGCGATCCACTGCTCGACCTCGGCACGCACGTTCGAGCCCCAACCCCGCTCGTCGGCCTGCGCCGGCACGTACATGACCGCGATCGTCAGCTCGCACGAGGCGGGATAGGTGACCGGCCACTCGCCGCTTCGTGCCATCGTCGCAAGCAGCGCCGGTCGCGACAGGTACGGGTGGTCGAGACCGTCTCGCTGCGACCACTCGCTGCGCAGCGACGCGATCGCGTCGAGCACGACCGACGCCTTCTCGATCGCGTTGACCGCGCCACCGTCGCGCCAGCCTGGTTGGTGGACCTCGGCGTGTCCTGGCCGTCCGGCGACGTGGATCACCCCGTACTCAGAGCCGCGACAAGCGATCCAGGCGTCGAACCCGGTCGGCTCGGTGACGATCCCGGCGTCGGCCCGTAGTCCGTGCTCGACGAGCGCGGTGCCGCCCGCCCCCGAGGACTCCTCATCGGTGTTGGTCGCGACGAGCAGGTCGCCCGCGAGCCCGACGTCAAGCTGGTTGAGCATCTGTGTGGCGAACACCATCGCCGCGATCCCGCCCTTCATGTCGCAGGCGCCGCGGCCGTAGAGCTTGCCGTCGCGGACCTGCGCCGCGAACGGGTCGCTCGTCCACGATTCACGCGGCGCCACCGAGACGACGTCGATGTGGCCGCCGAAGTACAGCGAGCGGCCGCCGCCCGCGCCGGCGCGCGTGGCGATCAGCTGCGGCCTGCCGACGAAATCCAGGCCCGGCGGCACCAGCGGCTTGCCAGCCATCGCCTCGGCGTCGGGCTCCCACACGTCGACGCGCGCGCCGGACTCGCGCAGCACCTCGCCCAGGTACTCCTGCATCGCGGATTCGTCGCGCGGCGGGTCGCCGACGTTGCGCGCAGTCGTGTCGAAGGCGATCAGCGTCGTCGCGAGCGAGACAAGCTCGTCGCGCTGAGCTTCGATCGCCCCGCAGACGCTTCGCTCGAGGTCGGTCAGCGGCATGCGGCGCACGATAACGTGGCCCGCGTGCTTCCGAGGAGCGCGTGGTTGGCGCTGGTCGTCGCATGCATCTGCGTGAGTGGCTGCGGCGGCCACCACCATGCCAACGCCGCCGCGAACGGGGGCGCGACCGCCTCGGGCGCATCGACGGCGTCGCCGCGACTGGGCGGCCCGCACCCGTGCCCAGGCGAGACTGGGTTCACGTGCGCAACGCTCGTCGTGCCGCTCGACCACGCGAGTCAGACCGGCGGATCGCTGCACCTGCAGGTCGGCTACGCGCAGGGCGCCAAGGCGCCACGGGGGGTGCTCCTGTTCCTCGCGGGCGGCCCCGGCCAGCCGGGCGTGGGGTTCCTCCCGCGCGTGCAGTCACGGCTCGGACCCGACATGCGCGGTTATCGGCTGGTGATGTTCGACCAGCGCGGCACCGGCGCGGGAGCGCTGCGCTGCCCCGCGCTTCAGCTGGCCGCCGGCGCGTCGGATCTGGTCGTCCCGCCACCCGGCGACGTCCCCGCGTGCGCGCGGTCGATCGGCCCGGCGCGGCGCTACTACACGACGTCTGAGACGCTCGCCGACATCGACGCGCTGCGGGCGGCGTTCGGCACGCCCAGGCTGACGCTCGACGGCGTCTCCTACGGCACGTTCGTCGCCGAGCGCTATGCGCTCGCCTACCCGACCCACGTTTCGCACCTGGTGCTCGACTCGGTCGTGCCTCAGCACGGCGTCGACGCGACCTACCTCGCGGCGTTACAGGCGACCGCGCGGGTGCTGCGCTCCGCGTGCGCCGCTCAACACTGCAGCTATGACCCCGCACGCGACGTCGCGAAGATCGTCCGCATCTACGGCGACGGCCCACAGCTGTTCGACGCGCTCGTCGCCGAAAGCGTCGGATTTCCGACGTTCACCGGCGTACTCGGCGTGCTGCACGCGGCCGCCGGCGGCGACGTGAAACCGCTGATGCGGTTCTTCGCGGCCGTGCGTCGCGGCGACGCGGCGCCCGCCGGCGCGCTCAGCCAGGGCCTTCATCAGAGCACGCTGTGTGTCGAGCTCGCGCCGCCGTGGAACCCGGCCGCGCCGGGTTCGCAGCGCAGCCTGAGCGTCAACCGTGCGGTCGCCCACCTGACGGCGGCCCAACTGTTCCCGTGGGACCGCGCGACCGCGGCAGGCAACGGGCTCGCGGAGGGCTGCGAGCAGTGGCCTGCGACGAGACCGCCCGCGGTGCCGAGCGGCAACCCGTCAGACGACCTCCCCCGCGTCCCGGTGCTGCTGCTGGCGGGTGGTCACGACCTGTCGACGCCGCTTGCGTGGGCGCGCGGCGAGGCCGCCAAGGCTCCGGACGGGCGGCTCGTGATCGTGCCGGCGGCGGGCCACTCGGTCCAGCTACGCCGGTCGAACGTCGGAGCGCGCGCGGCGCTCGGCCGGTTCCTCTCGGGCTGAGGATTTCGTCACATGCGGCGCGTCGCGCTCGTTGCGTGGAACGAACTCCCCGCTGGGCGGGGGTTCCGTCACACGCGGCGGCTTGGATTCGTCGTGTGGAACGTAATCCCCGCTAGTCGTCCCCGCCGCCGCGGCCGCCTCCGCTCCCTCCGCTCGAGCCGCCGCCCCCTGAGCTGCCGCCGCGTCCGCCGTGCCGGTCGCCGCCCGATGGCGCGGGCGTGGTGCTCGCCGGCGGGGTCGTGGTGGCGGGCGGCGGGGTCGTCGTGGACGGGGTCGTCGTGGCCGACGTCGGGCGGGGCTTGGCTGTGCGCTTGCGCGCCGGCGCCCGAGCGGGGGCCTGCGCGCCGGTACGAGTCGGAGCGGTACGAGCCGGCGCGAGCCGGATCCCGGCGCCGGCGGGCGTCGGCGCGAGGCCGATCGAGTCGCGCGAGATCGCGTTGGCGACGAGCCCGACGGCTACCGCGAGCGCGAGGCCGACGACGCCGAGGACGACGGTGCGGGTCGTAGTGAGGCGGTTCATGGCGTCGCCGCCGGGGTCGGGGTTATGCGCGGACGCCGGGCAGAAGCCGTAGCGGCCGGGAACCGAACCTCGGCACGGGCGCCGCCGTCGGGGCGGTTGACGAGCGTCGCCTTGCCGCCCCAGCGGCGCGCCAGCGTCTCGACGATCGCAAGGCCGAGTCCGGTGCCCGGTACCCGGCCGTCGCGGCTCGAGCGCCCCCGGTAGAAGCGGTCGAACACATGTCCGGCCTCGTCGTCGCCGAGCCCGGGGCCCCGGTCGAGCACGGCGATGAACGCTCCTGCCTCGTCGTGCCCCCAATCGAGGCAAATCGGCTGAGCCGGCGGGGTGTAGTTCAGGGCGTTCTCGAGCAGGTTGTCGAGGATCGTGTCGAGATCGCCGGCGATCGCCGACACCTCGACCTCGCCGGTGGAGCTCAGCTCGATCGTGTGGCCGCTCTGCTCGGCGGGCTCGCGCCAGCGATCGGCGGCGCGCTCGGCGGCTGCCCCGAGGCCGACCTGCGCCGCGGCCGGGCGCTGGCCGTCCTGGGCGAGGCGCAGCAGGTCGCCGAGCAGCTTCGCGAGCCGCTCGGTCTCCTGCTCGCTGGCGGCGAGGTCGCGGCGGACGTCCGGATCGGTGGTCTTCAGGCTCGCGGCCTCGAGACGCAGGCGCAGCCCGGTCAGCGGCGTGCGTAGCTGATGCGACGCGTTGGCGACGAACTCGCGCTGCGCGTCGAGCGTGCGCCCGAGCCGCTCGGTCATGTCGTTGAACGTGTTGGCGAGCTCGACCTGCTCCGACGAGCCGGCCGGCGTCGCGCGCGCCTGCATGTCTCCGCGTGCCACGCGCCGGGTGATCGCCGCCAGGTTTCGCAAGGGCCGCGACAGCGATCCGGCAAGCGCCCACGCGAGTCCGAGTCCGAGCAGCAGCACCGCGGCGCCGAGCGCGAGCAGCTCGAGTACGTCGTTGCGGACCTGATGCTTGACGCCGCCGACGCTCTGGGTCACGCGCACGGCGCCGGTCGTGTGGCCGTTGGCGACGATCGGGACCGACGTGAACAGCAGATCCGTGCGCAGCGAGTTCGAGTGGCGCTCACCCTGCGTGTCGGTGCCATGCAGTGCGCTCGCGATCTCGGGGCGACTGACATACGGGGTGCCGCGCACCGCCGAGCCGTCGGAGTCGACGAGCACGCGGCCGCGCTGGTCGACGACCAGCACCCGGCCGTTGAGGCGCTTGGCCTGGTCGCTCGCGAGCGTCGCGAGCGCCGGAACGGTGGTCAGCCGGCCCGACGCGGCCGCGGCGATCGCGTGCGCCGCAGCACTCGCCTCCGAGCGGATCTCGGAATCGACGCGACGCGAGAAGTTCAGCGTCAGCGGGATCTCGAGCGCGACCAGCGTGAACACGAGCACGTACCCGAACGCGCCGAGCATCCGCACGCGCAGGCTCATCGGCCGTCGACCTCCCCGGATGTCGAGAACCGAAAGCCGACGCCACGGACGGTGTGCAAGTAGCGCGGCTGGGTCGGATCGTCGCCGAGCTTCTTGCGCAAGCCGCTGACGTGGACGTCGAGCGTCTTCGTCGACCCGAACCAGTTGACGTCCCACACCTCGTCGATCAGCCGCTCGCGCGTCACGACGCTGCCGGCGTGGCCCATCAGCAGCGCGAGCAGATCGAACTCCTTGCGGGTGAGATCAAGCGGCTCGCGATCGAGCGTCGCGCGCCGCGCGGCCGGGTCGAGCTCGAGTGCGCCGATCCGTACCGCATCGCGGCCGGCCGGATCGGCGGCAGCGCTGGCGCGCCGCAGCACCGCGCGGATCCGGGCGACGAGCTCGCGTGCGCTGAACGGCTTGATCACGTAGTCGTCGGCACCGAGCTCGAGGCCCGCGACCCGGTCTGCCTCGTCACTGCGGGCGGTCAGCATGATCACGGGCGTCGAGCCCGATGCGCGGAGCTCACGCAGCGCGTCAAAGCCCGAGCCGTCGGGCAGCATCACGTCGAGCAGCACCAGATCGGGACCCTCGCTGCGGGCCGCTTCCAAGCCGTCGGCGATCGTCCCGGCCATCACCGGTCGGAAACCCTCGCGCGAGAGCGCCTCGGACAGAGGTGTGGTGATCGTTTCCTCGTCTTCGATCACCAGCACTGTGCGCCGCTGGAAATCCATCGCCTCATCGTAGGACGAGGCTGCGACCGATCCGTCACGCCCAGGAAACGCCGAGACCGGGGCGAGATCATCTCGCCCCGGTCCTTGGGACCAGCCCGGCGGCCCAGCCGCCGGATGCTGCGGCGTGTTAGTCGTCGTTGCGGTCGTGCCCACGGTCGTGCCCGCGGTCGTCGCGGCGGTCGTGCCCGCGGTCATCGCGGCGGTCGTGCCCGCGGTCATCGAAGCGATCGTGGTTGCGGCGATCCTCGATGCCGGCGTGGCGGTCCTCGGCGCGGTCAGCGCGCTCAACCTTGGTGGCGGTCACGGTGCCGGCGACGCTGGCCGCCTTGACCTCGACGCGCTCGCCGGTCCGCAGCGCGCCGAAGCCGCGAATGCCGTCAAAGCGCGTGTTCGGGGTGACCTTCACGGTCGTTGACGTGCTGTGCTCGCGGTCGGCGACCATGAAGGTGCCAGCCGCGCGGTTGATCGCGGTGATCGGGCCTTCGATGTGACGCGCCAACGTGCCGGCCGGCTGGCCTGACGAGGCCGAGCTGCTCGGCGACGACGATGCGATGGCGCTGGTGGCGGCGATGCCGCCGGTGCCCAGCGCAGCGGTGGCGCCGAAGATGCTCAGGATTGTTTTGGTTCTCATGACTGCTCCTCCTTGGCGGATTTGACTGAAACCAGGATCGCGACCCGCCGGCCACCCGCTGCCCAAGCCAAAGCCAGGAGATCGCCAGCGGATGGTTATGGCTTGGTAAAGCGGCCCAGGCGCCGATGCACCTACGCTCCAGCACGATGGCCAGCTCCTGTGATCGCCTAGTCGTCGGCGCCGGGATCGTCGGCCTGGCGGTCGCGCGCGAGCTGCTGGCACGCAACCCCGAAGCCAGGGTCATGGTCGTCGACCAGGCCGATCGGGTTGGCGCGCATCAGAGCTCCCACAACAGCGGCGTGATCCACGCCGGCGTCTACTACACGCCCGGCTCGCTGAAGGCGCGGCTGTGCGTTGCGGGCGCAGCGCTGATGTACGAGTACTGCGAACGCCACGGGATCGCCGCCGACCGGGTCGGCAAGCTGATCATCGCGACCGACGAGCGCGAGCTCCCTGGCCTGGACGAGCTCGAACGTCGGGCACGCGCCAACGGCGTGCCCGGGATCCGCCGGATCGGCGCCGAGGAGATATCGGAGATCGAGCCGCACGCCACCGGCGTGGCGGCGCTGCACTCACCGAACACGGGGATCATCGACTTCGGAGCGGTCTGTGAGCGGCTCGCGACCGACGTCGCCGAGGCGGGCGGCGAGCTCCGTCTCGGCTGGCCTGTACGCAAGATCCGCGCCGACGAACGCCAGATCCGCCTGACCGGTCCCGGCGCCGACGTCATCGAGGCGACGGGCGCGGTGTTCTGCGCCGGGCTCTGGTCAGACCGGCTCGCGGTGCAGGCCGGTGCCCCGCCGGATCCGCGAATCGTCCCGTTTCGCGGCAGTTACCTGGAGCTGCGCCCCAACCGCCGGCAGCTGGTCAAGGGTCTGATCTACCCGGTTCCGAACCCCTCCCTGCCGTTCCTCGGCGTCCATCTCACCCCGCAGATCGGTGGCCAGGTCGTGCTCGGTCCGACGGCGCTGCTCGTCGGCGCGCGGGACGCCTACGCGCTGAGGACCCTCAGCCGGCGCGACCTGGCCGACATGTTCTCGTGGCCCGGCACCTGGCGGATGATGCGCAAGTGGTGGAAGACCGGCCTGCACGAGCTCCATCTCGCCACCGATCGCCGCGCGTTTGCCGCTCTCGCCGCGCGCTACGTACCCGCGCTCAGCGCCCGCGACATGACGCCCGGGTTCGCCGGCGTCAGAGCGCAGGCCGTCGGCCGGGACGGCCGGCTCGTCGATGACTTCGTGATCTCGAACACGCCGCGCGCCGTGCACGTGCGAAACGCTCCGTCGCCCGCGGCGACCTCGGCGCTGGCGCTCGCCGCCGAGATCGTCGACAGGGCCGAGCGGCAGCTCAGCTGACCGGGCGCTCGCGCACGACCTCGCGCGCGGGCTTGTCGGTGCGAAGACCGAGGTAGCGTGGATGACGCAGCTTGCCGTCGCGCGTCCACTCGGTGAAGGCGATCTGCGCGACCAGCTCGGGCTTGACCCAGTGGGCGCCAGACGGGAGCTTGGCGGCGTCGAACGGCGGGTCCTTGCGCTTGAGCCGATCCAGCTGCCTTCCGACGCGTTCAAGTGTCGCGCCGTCAAAGCCCGTCCCGACCTTGCCTGCGTAGCGCAGCCGATCGCCCTCCCAATAGCCGACCAGCAGCGCCCCGAAACGCTCGCGGCTGCCCTTCGGATCGGTCCAGCCGCCAATCACGAGCTCCTGCTCGTGGCTGCACTTGAGCTTGAGCCAGTCGCGCGAGCGACTGCTGCGATACGGGCTGTCGGCGCGCTTGGCGATCAGACCCTCCCAGCCCTGTTTACAGGCGTGCTCGAAGTACGCTTCCCCGTCGCCGACGCGGTGCGTCGAGAACCGCAGGTGCCCGCCGAACTTGATCGCGTCCTTCAGCTCGCGCTTGCGCTGTCGCAGCGGCTCGTCTCGCAGATCTCGCCCGTCGACGCTGAGCACGTCGAACAGGTACAGGAACACGGCGATGCCGCTGTTTCGCGCCCGCTCGGGGTCGCGGATCCCCATCCGCCCCTGGAGCCGCTCGAAGCTGGTCTGCCCCCCTTTGAACGCGACGATCTCCCCGTCGGCGACGACGTCGGGGCCGTCGACCGACAGCGCGTCGACGAGCTCTGGGTAGCTGCGATCCATCGCCTCGCCGGTGCGCGAAACCAGCCGCACCCGGCCGCCGGCCCGGATCACGCCACAGCGGATTCCGTCGAGCTTTCGCTCGAAGATCCAGTTCGAATCCGAGAACGGATGGTCAAACAGCACCGCTTTCATCGGCGCGTACTCACTCATCGCGAACACTTGCTACCGAAATGCAACAGGACTTGCCGATGACCACAGAATCGATCCTTCACGGTACCTTTGATGCGGATGGCGAAGGCTGTCGAGCCTATACCGACTAGCCGCGGCGAGATCACCTTCCAGCTCGATCGCTTCGAAACCAAGAGCGACGACCGCGTAGAGGTGAGTGGCCGCTGGTTCGGAGTGCGCGGGCGGCGATTTATCCGCCCGACGCTGACCGTGGTCGCCGACGGCCACGGATGCCGGGCGCTGGCCGATCTCGAACACAAGCCGTGGGCGGCCGAAGACGGGCAGCCATGGGAAGCGGCGTTCGTATGCGCGCTCGACGGCGCCGAGCTGCTCGAGGCCGAGCTCAACGTCTCCCCCGACATCACGATCATGCTGCCGGTCGACGGCCCCGGCACCGCCAAGGGCCCGCGGCGCGGGCGCACGGCCCGCGAGCCGCGCCAGCGTCGTGACCCAGCCGAGCGCTCGGCGCCCGCTGCGCGCGCGCCCGCGCCGCGCAGCTCACGCCCGCCCGAGGACGTCGTCGCCCGGCGCGAGATCGGCGGCTTGCGCAGCACGCTCGAGGAGGTTCGCTCTGAGGCCGATCGTTTGCGTGGCGAGCTCGAGCGCTCCGAGGCCGGGCGCACCGCTGCCGCGACGCGGCTTGAGCAGCTGACGGCCGAGCTCGAACAGGCCGTCGCCGCGCGCGACGCGGCAGTGGCCGCGCGAGATAAGGCCGCGACCGAGCGCAAGAGCGCGATCGCGGCGCGCGACCAGGCGCGCGCAGCCCACGAGCGAAGCGCCGTCGAGCGCGATAGGGCCGCCAGCGCGTGCGAGGAGGCGATCGCGGCGCGGGACGCGGCGCTCGAGTCACGCGACGCCGCGGTCGCGCTTCGCGAGGACGCGCTAGACGTACGCGATCAGACCGAGGCCGAGCGCATCGCATTGCTGCGCGCGCGCGACAGCGCGCTCGCCGAGCGCGACGCAGCGCTCAACGCCAAGCAGCAGGCGGTCGCCGATCGCGAGATCCTCGCCGCGCGAGCCGATGTGGTGCGCAACCGGCACGAGGACGAGCTCGCCTCGCGCGGCGCCGCGATGGTGATGCGCAACGCGACGATCGCCTCGGGGGCGTTCCGCCATCATGCCGGCTGGCCACGGCGAGCGCTAGCGATCCTCGTCGTGCTCGCGGTCGCGATCGCGCTGCTGATCGTGCTCCGCGTGCTCTAGTGCCGCGACGCTAGACAGCGAGCGCTAAGAACACTTGCGGGCGTAGCGGCAGGCGACGATCGCCGGCTGCTCGACCGGGCGCCCGGCCTCGATCGACCACGCGAGGCGGATGAACTGCGCGTGTGTCCAGGCGAGCGGGGTCGCGGAGAATGTCGGCGTCCCCGGTGCGAACCCTGGCTGTCCGGACGGCGGGTTCTGGTCCCAGACCTGCTCGGGCAACATCCCGCCGTCGTTGGCGACGGCTGCGATCGAGGCGAGCTCGGGCGCCGCACTGTGTCCGGCGGCGAGTTCGTACTCGCCACGCTCGCCGGCGAAGATCGGCCATGCGCGCCCGATCGTCGTCTGGCTGCCCGGCGGCTGATTGATCTCCCAGGGGTCGCCATTGCGCTGTTCGCCGTAACCGTCGTCGGTGTAGCGATGCCAGAAGCGACCGTTCGGGGTCACGACCGAGAGTTGCTTGTCGACGACGCCGATCGTGTTGAGGATGTTGGGGTCGGTCGGGCTCTTGATCCCGAGGCGCACGAGCTCTAGGAAGCTCGGGTCGACGACGTCGCGCTGGTCGATCGCGGCGGGGCCGCTGTCGCCGATGCTGTACGTCGTCGGGGCGTTCGGGTCGCCGTCCTTGGTCAGCCGCAGGTAATAGGGCGCGGACGAGTACGGGCCGGTGCTCGTCAGCGTCCACGAGTTCAGCTTCGCCTGCCAAGCGTCAGCCGTCTGCAGGTACTTGGTCGCGGAGGCGCTGTCGCCGTTGTGGCGGGCGATGTCTGCGGCGCACACCAGGCCCGCGATCTCGGCCGCGATCGTTGCCGGCGAGTAGCCGGCCTGGTTCTCCCACCGCTCCTGGGGCGTGTACGGCGCGGTGTGGCCCTGGCCGTCGTCGAAGCCAACGATGAAGTCCGCCGCCCGCTTGATATGCGACCACGTCGCGGCGTCGTCGTCGCCGAGCTGGTGGGCGAGGATGATCGGGTCGGCGACCTCGTCGAGCTGCAGATTGGTCAGCGACGGCGCGCCCGTCACGTCGGAGTTCTGGGGGAACGAGCCGTCTGGCTTCTGTTGGCGGAAAAGCAGGAAGTGCAGTGCGCGCTGCGCGCCGGCGACGTCGCCGTCGGCGATCAGCGCGGTTGCGATCTCGTATAGATCGCGCGACCAGACCAGGTGATAAGCCCCCGACGGCGTCTGCAGGCCGGTCCCCCACGCCCACGGCATCGTCGGCGACGCGACGAACGCGCCGCGGAAGGTCTTGTCCTCACTGGCCGCGAGGACCATCGCCGAGACCGCGTACTCGCGCCGCTCGGCGGCGCTGGTGAGGCTGCTCGGCGGGCGCTTGAGCGAGCTCAGGTATTCGTGCCAGCCGGTCGCGTAACTCTGGGCGAGCCGGTCGAAGCCGGCGTTGAGCGAGCCCCGCGCGGCGGACACGGCGTCGGCGCTGCTCGAGCCGAACCCGAGCGCGAGTGTCAGCCGCTCGTGGCCGCGAGTGCCGGTCAGCGGCGTGGCGCCGGTCTCGACGACGTTGCCGTTCGGCGCTGAGGCGTAGTGCCAGCGCATGCGCTTGTGCGCGGCGAGGTCGGTCCAGCCGTCGCTGACGCCCTTGAAGCCACACGATGCTGCGGTCAGCGCCGGCTTGGTGATCAGCGCCGCGCTGGCGGAGGCGTCGCTCGCGACCAGCGCCGACGGCGAGCAGCTGCCGCTGTCGTCGTCGCCGTTGTTGGAAAGCGCTGGGTCGGCGAGCACGTAGAGCTTGTAGCGGCGTCCGGTCAGCGACTGGAAGTGCACGTTGATCGAGACCGTCGACCGGCTCGGGTCGGTCACGTAGGTCTTGGTCAGCCGCCAGCGATGCTGCTTGTCGGTGTTGACCTGCTCGTAGCTGAGGCTGCGGGGGTCTAGCAGCACCGTGCGCTGCACTGTCGAGTCCTGCTCGCGCTCGACGAAGCTGTGGCCGTCGGTCACGACGAACTGCAGGTCGCGGTAGCTCGGCGTGTCGAGCCGCGGGTAATAGACCTCGGTCAGCTCGCCACCCTCGAGCGTGAACCAGACCTTGCTGGCGAGCGTTCGCGAAGTGCCGAAGCCGTGCTTGTCGGACGGAGCCCAATCGGCCGTGGCTCCGGGAGCGCCGGGCGCGACGCCACGCGTGGCCGCCGGGCCAGAGCGATGAGCGCTGGTCCTCCCGATTGCCTCTCCCTCGAGCGACACCGCCACGACAAGCGCGACGATCAACAACGCGGCACGACGCATCGGATGGATGCTTTCCGGCGCTCGGTGCGGGCAAACACGGCGTAGATCACGAGCACTTCACACCGGCCCGCGGAGCCGTGCCTAGCCTACGAATCGACCCCGGCAGGCAATCGCCGGGAGATCCGAGGGGCGCAGTTCGCGAGGTCGTGCCGTGACGGCCTGATCCGTGATACTCCGGGGTGGCTACAGGACGACGCCACCCCGGAGAAATCACGTGACCACGGTCAGCCACAGCGCCTCAGAGCAGTCCGCACCCGCAGATCTGGCGGCGCTCGAGCGCGAGCTCCGCGCATACGTCCAGGACGAGGGCGAGCGCTGGGCGGAGCGGATCGAGCGCGATCGCGAGGTGCCGCTGGAGCTGTGGGACGAGCTGCGCGACCGCGGCTACCTGCGCATGACGGCGCCGACCGAGTACGGCGGCCGCGGGATCCCGCTGCCGAGTTACCTGAAGCTGCTCGAGATCCTGTCGATGTCGCACGGCTCGCTGCGGATGATCGTCCATGTCTGCAACGGGATCTGGCGGCCGATCGCCGCGCACGCGACCGCCGAGCAGCAGCGGCGGTTCCTGGCGCCGCTGGTAGCCGGGGAGACGAAGGTCGCGTTCGCGCTCACCGAGCCGACCGCCGGCACCGGCGCCGATCTGCGCTGCGAGGTGCAGCGCGAGGGCGACACGTATTTCGTCACCGGCGAGAAGCACCTGATCACGTTCGGCACGATCGCCGACTACCTGCTGCTGATCGCGCGCGTCAAGGGCTCGACCGGCGCCGATGGCACGGTCGCGGTGATGATCCCGCCCCGTGGCGAGGGCGTCACGGCGACGGTGATGCCCGAGTCGCTCGGGATCCGGGGCACCGACCACGCTCAGCTCGTGTTCGACCGAGCTCCGGTTCCGGTCGCCAACCGGCTGGGCGAGGAGGGCGAGGGGCTGGCGGTGGCGCTCGGGGGCTTTCTGGCGCCGAGCCGGATCTCGCTGGCGATGACGTGCGTCGGGCTCGCCCAGCGCGCACTCGATCTCGCCGTCGACTACGCACAGCGACGCGAGACGTTCGGCAAGGCGCTTGCCCAGCGCCAGGCGATCTCGTTCCGGCTGGCTGAGATGGCGACCGACATCGAGGCCGGCCGCAGGCTCGTGCTGCACGCCGCGCAGGAGTGGGAGAGCGATAGCTCGGCCGTCACCGAAGCGTCGATGGCGAAGCTGTTCGCCGCCGACATGCTCCAGCGCGTGACCGACGCGGCGCTTCAGATCCACGGCGGGCTCGGGTATTTCGCGCCGAGCCCGATCGAGCGCGTGTATCGCGATGCGCGTGCACAGCTGTTCGAGGAAGGCACCGCCGAAGTCCAGAAGATGACGATCGCGCGGGATCTGCTGCGTCGATGAGCGCCCCGCCGGAGTCACAGCCGCGGGATCACCTGGCGCCATCGCCGCGCGATGGGTTCGAGGGCAGGATCGCGTTGATCACCGGCGCGTCGCGCGGGATCGGACGGGCGCTGGCGTTGACGCTGGCGGCGCGGGGCGCGACCCCGATCATCAACTACCGCCGTGACGAGCAGTCAGCGCGCGACACGGTTGCCGAGATCGAGCGCTTCGGCGTCCCCGGGCTCGCGATCCGCGCCGACCTCGAGAGCGCCGAGGAGATCGAAGCGATGTTCGATCAGGTGCAGGATCGCTTCGGGCGCCTTGACTTCTTCGTCTCCAACGCCTCGGCCAGCAACTTTCGCCCGATGCTCGAGCTCAAGCCCCACCACCTCGAGCGGACGTTCAACACCAATGTGCGAGCGTTCGTGGTCGGCACCCAGCGCGCCACCGGGCTGATGGACAAGGGCGGCCGGATCGTCGTGCTGTCGAGCTACGGGAGCCTGCGCGTGTTCCCGACCTACGCCAACCTCGGAGCGACCAAGGCTGCGCTGGAGATGTGGGCGCGCTACATGGCGGTCGAGCTCGCGCCGCGAGGGATCAACGTCAACGTGATCACCCCGGGGATCATCAAGTCCGACTCGTCGTCGTTCTTCTACGACACCGGGCTGGTCGCCCCGCTCGACACGGTCGTGAAGAAGATCCCCAAGCAGCGGCTGGGCACTGTTCAGGAGGCTGCCGACTGCGTCCTGTTCATGCTGTCACCTGCGTCGGAGTACGTGACCGGCACCACGCTCGTCGTCGACGGCGGCCTGACGGTAGTCGCACCGCCATTTGAGTCCGATCTTCCAGGGAGTCCCTAGTGCGATACGCAGAGATGAAATTCGGCGCAGCCACCCTGCGTGACGGCGACGAGCCCGAGACGCCGCCGGGCTTCGCCCGCGTGCGCGTGCTCGCGTGCGGCGTGTGCGCCACGGACTTGCACCTCCTGCACGGGATGGTGCTGCCGCGCGGCGCCTCGTATCCGGTCCGCCCCGGGCACGAGATCGCCGGAATCGTCGAGCACGTCAACGGCGACGGCGCGCCCGTCTCCGAGGGCGACCTTGCGGTCCTGCATCCGCTGGCGACGTGCGGGCACTGCCCCGCCTGTCTGCGCGGCCAGGACCAGCGCTGCGAGTCGCTGCGAGCGCTCGGGATGCACGACGCGGGCGGGTTTGCGGAGTTCGTCGTCTGGCCCTCGTCGCGGATGCTTCCGGCCAACGGGCTCGAGCCCGCCGCGGCGGCGCTGCTGGCCGACGCGGCCGCGACCGGTCATAACGCGCTCAAGCTCGCGGGCCTCCAGCCCGGCGGCTCGCTGTGCGTGCTCGGCGCCGGCGGTCTCGGCACCGCGACGCTGGCGGTCGCGCGCGCACTCGATCCCGACGTCCGTCTGGCCACGGTCGTGCGCAGCGAAGCGAGCGCCGAGCGCCTTCGGGCACTCGGCGTCGAGGCACATCGCGGGCTCGTCGGCGCCGCCCGCACGCTGCGCCACAGCATGGGCCGGATGGACGCGGTGATCGACTTCAGCGGCCAGCCCGGCGCGCCCGCCGAGGGCGTCGGAATGCTCCGGCGCGGCGGGCGCTTGGTGCTCGGGTCAGTCGTCGACACCGAGCTGACGCTCGGACCGTCGAGCGCGTTCATGGCGCACGAGCTGCAAGTCGTCGGCGCCTACGTGTCGAGCATCGACGACCTCGCCGCGGTGATCGAGCTCGCCCAGCAGGGCCGCCTCGACGCAAGCGGCTGGGTCTCGCACCGGATGGCGCTCGAAGACTTCCCGGAGGCGCTCGAGGTGGCCGAGAACCGGCCGCCGGGCACCGTTCGGGTCGTCGTCGAGTGCGGCTAGCGGGCCCGGGCCGGCTCGACCGCTGCGATCCGTGGCAAAACGTGACAAGCGGCTCGCCGCGGGCCGGAGTGTGTTCGATCGTCCCTGATATGCGGTGACGATCGAACCCACCTCGCCGTCACAACGCGCCGGTGTGCAGTTTTGCTCGCTCACGAAGGGGCCCCCGGCACCCCGACCCTCGCCTGCCCGCCCTCAGTGCGTGTGGAAGACCTCCTGGAGCCCGTAGACCGGCGTGTCGAGGCCCTCGGCGCGGGCCTTGAGCTGTAGCGCCAAATACAGCGAGTAGTGGCGCGATTGGTGCAGGTTGCCGCCGTGGAACCACAGCGCCTGCTGCTGGGTCGGCTTCCACATGTTGCGCTGCTCGCCCTCCCATGGGCCCGGATCCTTGGCCGTGTCCGAGCCCAGGCCCCAGACCTTGCCGACCTTGTCGGCGACATCCTGGGAGATCAGGTCGGCGACGAAACCATTCATCGAGTCATAGCCGGTGGCGTAGACCACGACATCGGCCGGTAGCTCGGTCCCGTCGGCGAGCACGACCGCGTCCTCGGTCAGGTGGTCCACCTGACCGGCCTGGAGCTTGATCTCGCCGCTCGCGACCAGCTCGGAGGCGCCGACGTCGATGTAGTAGCCCGAGCCGCGGCGCAGGTACTTCATGAACAGCCCCGAGCCGTCTTCTCCCCAGTCGTGGTCGAAGCCGGCCCGCTCGAGGCGCTCGTAGAAGTCGGCGTCGCGCTCGCGGATCTGGTCGTAGACCGGGACCTGAAGCTCGGCCATAATCGCGTAGGGCAGCGAAGCGAACGTCATGTCGGCCTTCTCGGTCGTCATCCCGTTTGCGACCGCCTGCTCGGAGTACAGGTCGCCGAGCGCGATGTCCATCAGCGTGGCGGACCGGACCACGTGCGTCGAGGACCGCTGGACCATCGTCACGTCGACGCGGTGCTCCCACAACGCCGCGCAGATGTCGTGGGCGGAGTTATTTGACCCGACGACGACCGCGCGCTTGCCCTCGTAGCGGTCAGGGCCCGGATGCTTGGATGAGTGGTGTTGGTCGCCCTTGAACGACTCCGAACCGGGGAATCGCGGGATATGCGGCCGCGCCGACATCCCGGTCGCCAGCACGAGCTGCTTGGGGCGAAGCGTCAGCTCCTCGCCGTCGCGCTGCACGGTCACGGCCCATTCGCCGGCGTCCTCGTCGTAGCGGGCTTTGGTCGCGGTCGTCGAGCTCCAGTAGTTGAGCTCCATCACCCGCGTGTACATCTCGAGCCAATCGCCGATCTTGTCCTTCGGCGAGAACACCGGCCAGTTGGGCGGAAACTTGATGTACGGGAGATGGTCGTACCACACCGGGTCATGCAGGCACAGCGACTTGTAGCGCTTGCGCCATGAGTCGCCGGGACGCTCGTTGCGCTCGACGATGATCGCCGGCACGCCGAGCTGGCGCAGACGCGCGCCGAGCGCGATCCCGCCCTGTCCGCCGCCGATGATCACAACATAGGGCTGGGTCGTGTGGCCGAGCTCCTCGGCCTCGGCCAGGCGCTCTTCCAGCCACGTCCGGCGCTGGCGGCTGGCGCCGTGCTCGACGCCCTTGGGACGCAGCGCGCCGGCGCTCTGCTCGTAGCCCTTCAGCTCGTCGAGCGTCGTCAGCAGCGTCCACGCCTTGCCGTCGATCAGCCGCAGGTGCCCGGCGCCGCGCCCGACCGCCGTCTCGAAGCCCAGCCATGCGTCGGTCACGCCGTCGGTCGCGGTCGGCTCCTCGGTCGCGTGCCAGCCGCCCGGCTTGATCTGGGCGAGCGTGTGGTCGAGCATCTGCTTGACGCCCTCGCGCCCCTCGACGGTCTTGATGTTCCATGTGAACGAGACGAGGTCGCGCCAGTAGCTCGGCTCCCCGAACAGCTCGGCCGCAGCCTCGCTGTCGCCCCGGGTCAGCGCCTCGTCAAATCGCGACAGCCACTGCTCGACCTCTGCCTTGGGAGTTACAGCCGTTGTGGACATCGTCTCTCCTCGTTACCGATTCGGTCTGCGACCAATTGTCCACGCGGGTCAACCCACGGCGCATGCGGCTACACGACCTTGTCCCCGCGGGTGCGTTGCAGCAGCTGCTGCCAGCGCCAGCCCCGGTGATAAAGCGACCACGTCGGCTGGTCGTTTCGCTTGCCGGTGCGTGCGTCGAAGTGCGCCTGGTACCAGACCCGCTTGCGAGCGCGGGTCAGGTCCTCGCGCAGCAGGTCGAGCATCTCGGAGTTCGCACCGTCGTGTGGAGCCTGGCGGTAGTGGTCGTACTGCTGCACCAGCCAGCGCTCGTGCAGGAGCCGGCCCTGCCACGGCAAAGGGCGTTCTTCGAAGCGCAGGTAGCCGTGTGGGTCCTCGGGCGGCGGTGGCGCGACTCCCCACCACTGGCCGTAGTCGGGAAAGAACGCGTAGTTGAGATCGACCTCGACGACCTGCCCGCTGAGGCCGATGTGCCAGCCGTTGCGGTACTGGTAGAGCTGGGCGCGGGCGTCTAGCTGACCCCGGGACCAGGCGTACGTCTGCCAGGCCCACTGAAAGCCGCGGTTGAGCTGGTGTGAGACGACCGCGATGCCGCCGTAGGGGCCGCATCCCTGATGGCCGAGGATCGACGCCGCCCCGTCGAAGTAACGGTCTGTTGCCGCTGGATTCGGGCTTGCGTCGAAGTCGACGGCGAAGTAGATCGGGCGCCCGGCGGGCATCCCAAGCGACCGCGCCTGGCCGAGCGCGAACTCGGCGTCCGCACGTCCCTGGTCAAATCCGCGCACCGCGTTCTGGGCGCCGTCCTCGAACACGACCGCGAGCCCGATGCCCGCGGCCTGCAGCTCGTGCACCTCCCCGGCGCTCGGCACCTTCGCCGTGTACCGCGACAGGTAGCGCAGCGCGAACTGCGAGCGGATCGCGTGATGCGCTGCAAGCGGGATGTACGCGCCGCGATCGATCCCGAACAGCGGCTTGGTGAGCCGAGCGGTCATGACTGCTGCCCTCCCCCGTTTGTCGTGCCCGGACTGACGAGCACGACCTGATCGAACTCCGCGTCGACGTCGGCCGGTGGCGGCGTGCTCGCGAACTCCTCGTCGTCGGAGACATCCTCGGCCACCGGCGCCGGTGCCGGTGCCGGCGGCACCGGCGCAGGGGCCGGGACCGGGGCTGGCGTCGGCGTGATCACAGTCACCACATGTGGCGGCTCGGGAGCGGGCGCCGGATCCGGAACCGGAACCGAAACGGGCACGGGCAGGGGCGCCGGCACCTGCGCCGGCGTGAGCACCGGTCCGATCTGCGCCGGCGGGATGCCGGTCACGCCCTGCATTACCGACACGACCTTCAGACCGGTCCGACAGATCACCACGACGCCGTTGACGATCCCGGCCCACTTCACGGCGTCCTCGGGCGTCAGCGCATTCGACACGATCGGAACGATCAGCATCGTCAGGTTGAACGCGAACACGAGGACGCCCTCGCCGGTGCGAATGAACTTCGCGAGCGGCACAGTCGTTTTGGGAATGACCCCCATCTTCTGCTCCTAACGCAGTTGGCCCCCGGCGGTGACTGAGCCTGTTTGCGCCTGCTCAGTCTGCGCCGTCCTGCTTAGCGGTCCAAGTCTCCGCGCTGGCCCGTCCGGTTGTCAACGACATTTGTCACAAGCGCGCGGATCGTGTTCGCAATGTGCCGCATTGGGAAGTCTCAAGATTGATGGGCGTTTCACCCAGGACTCTGCTCGCAACCAGCGCACGGCGGCTGTCGACGCTGGACGGTTCGTTCCTGCGCCTGGAGTCGGCCGACGCGCACATGCACGTCGGTTGGAGCGCGGTATTCAGCGTGCCCGAGGGACACCCGCGTCCGACGATCGAGGCGCTGCGCGACCGCGTGGCGCAAAGGCTGCCTGCGCTGGACTGGTGTCGCTGGCGGCTTCAGCGCGCTCCACTGGGTCTGTCCGAGCCGCGCTGGGTCAACGACGAACGCTTCGAGCTCGACAGGCACGTGCAAGCGCTCTCCGAATCCGATGAGCGGGTCGGTGACGAGCGGCTCGCAAACCTGCGCGACGAACTGCTGTCGCGGCCGCTCGATCACGGGCGAGCGCCGTGGGAGATCTACCTGATCCCGCGTCTGGAGGATGGCCGCGTGGCGATGCTCGGCAAGATCCACCACTCGCTGGTCGACGGGATCGCGGCGCTGCAGATCGTCGGACTGATCCTCGATGAGACCGGCGACGACGTCGACGACGATGAGGACGGTCCGTCCGCGGCCACGGCACCGATCTCCACCGGCGGCGCGCAGAGCCGGGTCGGCTGGGCGGTCGACGAGCTCAAGCAGGCCGCCGGCGCGGGTCTGTCCGCAACGCGGGCAGTCGTGGGCGCCGCGACCCGGCCCGAAGCTGCTGCGCGCACTGTGATTCGCGATGCACAGCGCGTGGTCGCGGCTGCCCGCTCAGACCTGCTGACGCGCGCACCCGGCTCTCCGCTCAACGCCTCGATCACCGCGCACCGGACGCTCGTCGGCTACCACGCCAAACGCAAGCTGCTGCGAGACGCTCGCGCCGCGCGCGGCGGCACCCTCAACGACATCGGCCTGACGATCGTCGCCGGAGCGCTGCGGGAGCTGGAAACGCGGCGTGGCAAGCCGCCGGCGGCACCGCTGAAGGCAATGGTGCCGGTCAGCATGCGGGCCGCCAACGAGGCGGGACCCGGAAACAAGATCTCGATGGTCTACATCCGGCTTCCGGTCCATCTCGCCTCCCCGATCGAGCGTCTGGAAGCGGTCCGCGCGGAGATGCAGTCGCTCAAGGGCAGCGGCCGCGCCGAGGGCACCGAGGCGCTGTACGCCGTCAGCTCGCTTGTGCCGCCACCGCTGCGCTCGCCGGTCGTGCGGGCGCTTTCCTCGCCCAAGATCTTCAACCTGACGATCTCCCAATCGCCCGGCCCGCGCGGTGACGTCCACGTGCTCGGCTGCGAGATGGAGGAGGTCTACTCGGTGGTTCCGATCGCCGCACAGCACTCGCTCGCGATCGGGATGGTCCGCTACCGCCGTGAGCTGTTCATCGGCTGCTATGCCGATCCGGTCGCGCTTCCCGAAGTCGACGAGCTCCCCGGGCTGATCGACGCAGAGCTACGCGCGCTCGCCGAGCAGAGTGCGGGAAGCCCCGCGCCCGTTGCCGGCGGCAAGCCGGTCTAGCGTCCGGCGCATCCCACGTTCAACGGCATCGATCAGGTACGGCCGCAGGTCGCTGGCGCCGACGATTCGCTCGACCGAGCCGACCTCGACCGCACGCTCGATGCTGTGGACCGAATCGAACTCGGCCGCGAACTCGCCGAGCTTGCGCGAACGGATCTCCGGATAGGTCGCGTCGCGCTCGGCGCGCAGCCGCTGGCGCTCTGACTCGTCGGCCTGCTCGATCCGCTCGTCGAGCGCGACGATCTGCGGGTCGGTGCGGGTGCGATGGTCGACCTCGCGCGTGAACACGACCGCGGCGGCCGGAGCGCCGCCGATCACAGACGCGTAGGAGCCCTCGATCGCGCTCGACTCGAGGTTCTCGTTCAGCGCGCGTGAGAACACGACGAACGCGCCGCCGTGGAAGCGGGAGATCACACAGAACGCGATCGGGCCGTCGAAGTTGACAACCGCGCGCGCGATCTCGGCGCCGTACTCGAGCTGGAGGCGCCGCATCGACTCGGGCGAACCGTCGAAGCCCGCGAGGTTGGCGAGCATCACCAGCGGCCGGTTCCCCGACGCGGCGTTGATCGCGCGGGCGATCTTCTTGGAGGCAAGCGGGAACAACGTGCCAGATGTCCACTGGTCGGGCCCGTCGGCGGGGACGGGGCCGTGACGCTGCACCGGCCGCGACTCGATCCCCAGCAGCGCCACCGGCCAGCCGCCGAGATGCGCGTCCCACGCGACCGCCACCTCGGCCTCGTGCATGCCCTTCCAGCGCTCGAGCGGCTGGTGATCTGCGTCGATCACGGCGCGCATCACCGAGCGGATGTCGAACGGCTTCTTGCGGCCGGGGTTGGTCTGCTGGGCGAAGATCTGGCCGACGGTCTCGAGGTCTGATCCGGGTGCCTCATGCGGCGCGCTGCTGACGTCGCGATCGCTCGGGTCGTCGGTCTCGGCGCGCCGCGGGAAGCGCTCGCCGGGCGCGACGTACGAGTGCTCGTAGTAGCTCAGCAGCACCTCGCAGGCGCCGGCGATATCCGACGCCTGGTACTGGGCCTGGCCGTTCGGTCCCATGATCCGCTCTTGGCCGCCGATCCCGAAGTTGTCCTCGGCCGACACACCGCCGGAGTAGTCGAGCGCCTGCTTGCCGGTCAAGACCATCGCGCCCTCGGGCGTCATCACGAGGATCCCCCGCGTGTGCATAAGCATCGTCGCCTCGGCGTTCCAGTACGGCTGCGCGCCGACGTTGATGCCGCTGACGATGACGTTGATCTCTCCGCCTGCTTGGGTGAATCGCACGATCCGGCGCAGCACCGCGGCGACCCAGTCCATGTTCTCGGTGCCCGAGTCCATCGCGATCTTCGCGCCGGCCGATAGGGCAAACCACTCGCACGGCACCTCCAGGTGCTCGGCGAGGTCGAGCGCGTCGATGATCCGGATGCACTCGGGCTCGGCCAGCGATCCGAGCGATCGCGTCGGATCGCCGAGCAGGATCACGCGTTGCATGCCCTCCGGATAGCGATCGGTGCGGTTGCGGATCACCCCGGCGACGATCCCCGCCCGGTTGCTCGCGGGCGGCCGGCTGACGGGGGCGAAGCAGCCGTCGGCGTCGTAGTCATATTCGATGAACTCGCCAGGCGGGATCGCCGCGCCCGGCATCGCCCGCGGCGGCGCGAGCATCTTGATGATCTCCGCCGGATGAACCTGCCCGCGGCGACGCGCGGTCACGATCCGCTGGGCGCCCTCGTCGAGCGTCTGCAGCGGCTCGGTCGGCAGCGGGTCGACCTGGGCGACGACGCCGCGTCCGGCGGGGTTGAAGAGCCGCAGCGCGACCTCCTGCTCGCTGCCGTCGCCGACGGCCAACCGCACCCGCAGCAGCACCAGCTCGAGCCCGAGCCCGGTCGACATCCGGCCCATCCTCGTGATCACCGCGCGCGCCTCGTCGGGCTGGAAGTCGACGGTCGGCCACACGTAGAGCATCACCCGGTTCCAGTGCAGCCGCTCGCGCGAGCGCCGGCGCGACTGGAACGCGCGCATCGCCTCAAACGCTTGGCGCGCGGTCCGCTCGAGCGCCGGCAGCGCCACGATCCGGCCGCGGTCGTCGCGCACCGGCGTCATGTCGCGAACCTCCGCGACCGCCACCAGGCGCTCGTCGCGGTCATTGGCGCGGGCACGGGCACGGAACAGATGCACGTCCTGGTCGGCGGGCAGCCGCTCGAGCTCGAAGTTTGAGAGCCGCCACAGGTCGAGGCGCTCGGCGATCATCGGGTGTAGCCCGCGGGTGCCACGGTCCTCGACCAGATCGCCGTCGCTGTCGCGCCTGAAGGTGATCAGCTCGGTCCCCCGCTCGGCCTTGCCTCCCTCCGGCATCGCGACCCCGAAAGTCACCCGCGTGAGCGTCTCGGGCAGCGCCGCGTCGGCGACTAGCTCACCGAGGCGCGACGCGAGCGCATCCTCGTCGGCGTCGTCGTCCGGGTCCGCCCGCCACGCGTACACGTCGGCGATCACGGCCTCGCGGTCGTCGACCGAGCTGGCGAACGAGCCCAGCGCGCGGAGTACCGACGAGAGCTCGCCGGGCTCTGCGAACGCGGCCGCTGCGCGGTGGCCGACGCCCCCGTGCTCAAACGAGCTCAGCAGCAGCGGCACCCCTTCGACCGACCGGTGCTCGAGCCGGTCGAGCTCACGCACCCGGTAGTAACGCTTGGTCATCGCCTCCAGCAGCTCGGCGCGGAGTTTCGGGCCGGCGTCGGCGACGCGCCGGAACACAAGCGGCGCGAGCGGCTGCGCGCACTCGACCAGCGCCCGGGCGTGCTGCTCGCGCTCCGGTCCGCCGTTGCCCTGCGCCAGCGCGGTCAGGTGCTCGTCGACGACCGTGTACTCGGCCTCGCGCACCTGCTCGAGCACCGGCCGGTCACACAGGCGCCAGCGGACCTCGCGCGCCAACTCGGCGATCCCGGGCTCCGAGGGCGCTAGCGCCGCCTCGAGGCGGTCGAGCACCTCGCGGAAGCCGTCCTCGCACTCGACCCGGTCATCAGCGTCCGCCAGCCGCCGTTCGAGGATCCCGCGCACCGAGGTGCTCGCTGTACCGGCGCGCTGCCGCGCCAGGAACAGGCGGTAGCACGCAGCTTCAAGCGCGGGCGTGCGCTCGAGCCCGTCCACGCCGTAGTGGCGAAGCGCGCGCTCGAGGCTTGCGACAAACCGGTCCGGGAGGCCCTCCGAAGCTGGATCCAGCGACCGTAGGAATGCGTGCAAATGCTGCTGCGGGCTCGGCGCGTCGGCGCCCGCTTCGAGGTCACCGCTGCGCGGGCGGCTGACCGCGCGCAGGTCGGCGTAGACCTCCAGCAGCGCCAGCTCGCCGTCGGGATCGCCGGGGACGGCCAGCACGCCGTCGAGGATCCGCTGCGCCTCGCGGGGCGGCACGTCATAACCGAGCACGAGCCACTGCAGGCGCTCGAGCAGCGTCGGCTCGTCGCCGTTGCCACCAGCTGCCTCGCCCGAGAACGTCAGCCGATCGCCGCCATCGTCGTCCTCGACGCCGTCGAGCGGCTCGATCTGCAGCAGCGGGCGCCCGGTCGCGACGTGGGTGTTTGGCGAGACCAACACCTCGCGCACGCGGCCGTTGACGGGCGCGGTCAGCGACGACTCCATCTTCATGCTCTCGGTCACCGCGACGACGTCGCCGGGCTTGACCTCGTCTCCGGGCGACACCGGAATCGCGACGACGACGCCCGGGCTGGGGCTGCGGATCAGGCCGCCCTCATCGCGCGAGATCCGGTGCGGCACGCCGTCGACCTCGACCAGCAGGTCGGCGTCCTGCAGCGCGGTCAGGGTCCGGTAGGAGTCGCCGCCGTAGGACAGCCGCCGCTCGTGCTCGGAGATCCGTTCCAGTCCAGCTTCGATCCGAGTGTCGTCGACCTCCACGAGGTAGCGATGCGGCCCGATCTGCGAGACGGCGAACCGGTAGCTCGCGCCACGGAAGCGGAGATCGACCGTGCGACGCAGCTCGGCGGTCGCCTCCGGGCGCCCGCGGCGTGCGAATGCGTAGAACCGACGGCGCTCGGTCGCGGTTGCGTCGTCGCACAGTTCGATCGCGGCGCGCACGAGCGCGACGTCGGCGTGGCGCAGCGTCTGCACCTCGCCCTGGCCTTGCAAGCGGTCGAGCCAGCCGGTGTCGACATCGCCCGAGCGCAGTTCGTCGCGGCCGAGCAGCTCGAGCAGGAAGCCCTGGTTGGTCGCGCCGTCGTCGATCACGACCATCGTGTCGGCGATCGCCCGGCGCAGGCGCGCGATCGCCTCCTGGCGGGTCGCACCGTGGGCGATGATCTTCGCGATCATCGAATCGAACTCGGGCGGCACGTCGTCGCCCTCGGCGAAGCCGCTGTCAACGCGGATCCCGGGGCCGCCGGGCAGGCGCAGCAGCGAGATCCGGCCGGGCGTCGGCGTGAACCCGAGTCCGGGGTCCTCGGCGTTCAGCCGCGCCTCGATCGCGTGGCCGTTGGCCGGCGGCGGCTCGCCTTCGAGCTTGCCGCCGGCGGCAATGTGCAGCTGGAGCTTGACGAGGTCGACGCCAGTGACCATCTCGGTCACCGGGTGCTCGGCCTGCAGCCGGGTGTTGACCTCCATGAACGAAAACTGCTGGTGCTCGGGCTCGTAGAGGAACTCGACGGTGCCGGCGCCGCGATAGCCGGCGAGCCTCGCGAGCTCGATCGCCGAGTTCGACAGCTCGCGCTCCTGCTCGGGCGACAGCGCCGGGCTGGCGGACTCCTCGACGACTTTCTGGTGGCGGCGCTGGTAGCTGCAGTCGCGCACGCCCAGCGCCCACACGGCGCCCTGGCCGTCGGCGATCAGCTGCACCTCGACGTGGCGCGCGGCTCCGACCACCCGCTCGATCAGCACGCGCGGATCGCCGAATGACTGCTCGGCCTCGGCGCGAGCGCGCTCGAACGCGTTCTCGAGCTCGCCGGCGCTGTCGACGCGCCGCATCCCGCGACCGCCGCCTCCGGCTGCCGCTTTGATCATCAGCGGGAAGCCAAGCCGTTCGCTGTGCGCGACGGCGTCGTCCACGGTCTCGACCGCCTCGCCGCTCCAATCCGCGACCGGCACCCCCGCGCGCTCGGCGAGCCGCTTGCCCTCGATCTTGTCGCCGAGCGAGCGCATCACGTCGGCGTCGGGGCCGACGAACACGATTCCGAGCCGCTCGCACAGCTCCGCGAACTCCGGATGCTCGGCGATGAAGCCCCACCCGACCCAGGCGGCGTCGGCGTCGATTTCGCTCAGCGCGCGCTCGAGCTCTGAGTAATCGAGGTAGCCGCCGCCGCGAAGGCAGTGGCGTTCGTCGGCCTGACGCACGAACAGCGCGTGGCGCTCTGACTCGATGTGCAACGCGATGATCCGGATCGGGTCATCGCGCTCCCAGTTGAGCTCGCGCACAGCGCGGATCGCCCGCATCGCGGCCTCGCCACGGTTGACGATCGCGAGTCGCCGGAACGGGCGCTGAGTCATTCAGGCTCCGACGTCGGCGAGCTCTGCCGGCGCGCCCGACATCGGCGCACCCATGGCGTGAAAGCCGCCGTCGACGTGCATGATCTCGCCGGTGATCCCTCTGGCGAGGTCGGACAGTAGGAACAGGATCGCGTCGGCGACGGGACCGGCGTCCTCGCCGTCCCACCCCATCGGTGCCTGGCGGTTCCACATCTGCGCGAGTTCCTCAAACCCGGGGATCCCGCGCGCGGCGACCGTGCCAAGCGGACCGGCCGCGACCAGGTTCACCCGTACGCCGCGCGGCCCGAGGTCGCGCGCCACGTAGCGCGCGGTCGCCTCAAGCGCCGCCTTCGCGACACCCATCCAGTCGTACACCGGCCACGCGACCGACGCGTCGAAATCCATCCCGACGATGCTCGCGCCCTCCTCGGGATAGAGGTCAGCGAGCGCCGCCGCGAGTGCCTTAAGTGAGAACGCGCTCGTCCGAAATGCGGTGATCGCGCTCTCGGCGGGCGTCTGCATGAAGCGGCCGCCGAGGGCGTCCTCGGGCGCGAACGCGATCGCGTGCAGCACGCCGTCGACCCTGCCCCAGCGTGCGTCGAGCTCGCTTGCGATCGCCTCGAGGTGGTCGGGCTCGTTGATGTCAAGCTCGAGCACGTCGGCGGGCTCAGGCAGGTGCTTCGCAGCCCGCTCGGTCATCCGCCGCGCGCGGCCGAAGCTCGTCAGCACGATCTCGGCGCCGGCCTCCTGTGACTTGCGGGCGGCCTCCCACGCGATTGAGTCGCGTGTGATCACGCCGGTGATCAGCAGTTTCTTGTTGGTCAGCATCTACTCCACCTCCAGGCACAGAACGACGTTGTGGCCGCCGAATCCGAACGCGTTTGACAGCGCGATCACGGGACCGCCGTTGACCTCAAGCGGCTTGGCCTTGCCGGGCACGTAGTCGAGGTCCATGCCCTCCTCGCGCTCCTCCCAGTTGAGCGTCGGCGGCGCGATGCGCTCGCTGAGCGCGAGGATCGTCGCGACCGTCTCAACCGCCCCGGCGGCGCCGAGCAGATGACCGATCGCTGACTTCGTCGACGACACGGGAATGTTCGCGGCATGCTCGCCGAGCGCTGCCTTGATCGCCTTGGTCTCGGCGCGGTCGTTGAGCGGCGTCGAGGTCCCGTGCGCGTTGATGTAGGCGATCTGCTCCGGCTTGACTTCGGAGTCCTCGAGCGCGCGCCGAATCGCCGCCGTGGCGCCGACACCCTCGGGGTGTGGGGCGGTCAGGTGATGGGCGTCCGAGGTGGCGCCGAATCCGCGTACCCGCGCGAGCACCTTGGCGCCGCGCTCGGCGGCCTTCTCGGCGTCCTCGAGCAGCAGCACGGCGCCGCCCTCGCCCATCACGAACCCGTCGCGGCGCGCGTCAAACGGCTGTGAGATGCCTCGCGGTGAGACAGCCTCCAGGCGCGCGAACGCGGCCTTTGACAGCGGCGTCAGCGCCGCTTCCGCGCCGCCGGTGACGACGGCATCGGCATCGCCGTATTGGATCATCCGCGTCGCCTGCGCGATCGCGTGCAGGCTGGCCGCGCAGGCCGACACAGTGCCGAACGAATCTCCATGGATCCCGTAGCGCATCGCGAGCATCCCGGGCGCGGCGTTGCTCATCATCAGCGGCACCGACAGCGGCGGGACCTTCTTCTCGCCCTGCTCGAGCAGCAGCTGCTTGCCGCGCTCGAGCGTGCCGATGCCGCCGATCCCGGTCCCGTAGACGCACCCGATCCGGGATGCCTCGTAAGGCATGTCGGCGCGGTCCCAACCGGCGCTCGCAAGCGCCTCATCGCCCGCGACCATCGCGAACTGGGCAAAGCGATCGGACCGCCGGGCCTCCTTGACCGACAGGTGGTCGGTCGGATCGAACTCGGTGGCCGCGCCTTCCCCGTTCTCGATGCCCGAGGAACCGTCGCGCCACCGTTCGTACAGCACCGTGGCGCCGACGCCCAGCGGGCTGACGGCGCCGATGCCGGTGACTACGACTTCGCGCTTCATCCGGCTTTGCTCACCACCAGGTCGATCGCGTCGCCGACGGTCGTGATCTTGCGGGCGTCGTCGCCCTTGATCGTGACGCCGTACTCCTCCTCGATGATCTGCGAGAGCTCGGTCAGATCGAGCGAGTCGATGTCGAGTTCCTCGAACGTCGAGTCGCGCGAGATCTCGGACTCTTCGACGCCGAACTGAGGCAGCGCGTCCATGATCGTCTTCTCAACTGCATCTGCTGTGACTGTTGCGGGCATCGGTTTCGCTCCTTCTCGTTTACTTGGTTACGGGTGAAGCGTTCTTGGTCGCGCCCCACTGCAGCGTTCCGGCACCCCACGTGAAGCCGGCACCGATCGCGGCGACGAGCAGGCGCTGACCGGGTCGCAGCCGACCGTCCTCGCGCAGCAGGCCGAGCGTCAGCGGAATCGATGCGGCCGACGTGTTGCCGACACCGCCGATGTAGTCAGCGACCTTCTCGGGCGGCAGCTCGAGCCGCTCGGCGACCGCGGTCAGAATCCGCGCGTTGGCCTGGTGGTAGACGAACAGGTCGATGTCGTCGAGCTCGAGGCCGGCGCGGGCGATCGCCGCAACCGTTGCCTCGGCGAGGCGCTTGACGGCGGTCTGGAAGGTCTCGTGGCCCTCGACGTGCAGCAGCCGGTCCTCGTGCGACGCCGTGATCACGTCGGCAAGGCCGCCGTCGGCGCTCAGCACGATCGGACCGACGGCGGCGTCGCCGTCTGCGCCGAGCAGCACTGCGCCCGCTCCGTCGCCCCACAGGGCGGCGGTCTTGCGGTCCTCATAATCGGTCAGACGCGTGAGGATCTCGGCGCCGATCAGCAGCACCTTGTCGGCGCGTCCGATCTCGATCTGCGCCGACGCCAGCGACAGGCCGCTGAGCCAGCCAGTGCACGCGGCGCCGATGTCGATCGCGCCGGCGCGGTCGGCGCCGAGCTCGTGCGCGACGAGCGGGGCGGCGTTCGGCGTCAGCTCGTCCTGGCTGAGCGTCGCGACCAGCACGAGGTCGACCTCGCCAGCGTCGATGCCGGCGTCGTCGAGGGCCTCGCGAGCGGCACGGACAGCGAGGTCGATCAGCCGCTCGCCCGGCGCTGCGTGGTGACGCGCGTGGATCCCGGTGCGACGGACGATCCACTCGTCGTCGACACCGATCCGTTCGGCGATCGGGTCGTTGGAGACGACCTCGGCGGGCAGGTAGTGACCCAGCCCCAGCACCGATGCCGTGCGCGGCCGTGTCGGCAGGCGGGCGTGCTCGCGCTCGGCGCGAGCCACCGCGGCCAGCTCCGGGGACAGGCTGGCGCTACGCATCGGTGGCGGTCTTCTGGGGCTGGAAAAGCATCGCCCTATAGGTGTTGACCGCGATCCGGGTGCGATGCACGGGATTACTGGCCGTTTCCCCCCGCCTGGGGGGTTGGAGGCCCGAAGCCCACCCGAGTGGGGGGTGCGGAGCGCGGATCTCGTCCAGACTCGGCAAACGTCCCACGCGACGCCGCCGCGAGCGTGGCCGGGACGTTCGCTCCCTCCACCGGAGCCAACGTCCCGAGCGGCGTACGCGCCCGGCCTGATTGGGACGTTTGCACACGCCCTCCCTCCCTATCCTCTGCCCATGACCACGACCCAGTCAGACCTGCTCCGAGACGCCCACGAGCACCTGCTGCTGCACTTCGCGCGCAACGGCGACATCGGAGCGAGCGCCGACGGTCTGCTGGTGCTCGACCGCGGCGAGGGGCCGTACGTCTTCGACATCGCGGGCGAGCGCTACTTCGACGCGCTCTCGTGTCTGTTCTGCGCCCAGATCGGCTACTCCTACGGCGAGGAGATGGCGGCCGCGAGCGCCGGCCAGCTGACGCGGCTGGCGTTCAACACCAACTGGGCGACCGCGCACCCGCCGGCGATCGAACTGGCGACCCGCCTGGCGGCGCTCGCCCCGGGCGAGATCAACAAGGCGTTCTTCACCTGCGGCGGCTCGGAGTCGGTCGAGGCGGCGTGGAAGATCGCGCGCCAGTACCACATCGGCAACGGGCAGCCGGAGCGCACAAAGGTGATCGCGCGCGATCGCGCCTACCACGGGGTCACGCTCGGCGCGCTGTCGATGACCGGCGTGCCGGCGTTCAAGACGCCGTTCGGGCCGCCGCCGATCCCGGTGCGCCATGTGTCGTGGACCAACCAGTTTCGCCCGGTCGACGGCCTCGCCGGCGAGGCGCTGACCGCAAGACTCCTGGCTGAGGTCGAGTCGGTGATCGACGAGGAGGGCGCCGACACGGTCGCCGCGATCATCGCCGAGCCGATGCAGAACGCCGGCGGCTGCCTCGAGCCGCCGCCCGGCTACTGGCCGGGCCTGCGCACAATCGCCGACCGCCACGGGATCGTGCTGATCGCCGACGAGGTGATCACGGGCTTCGGCCGGCTCGGGCACTGGTTCGGATCTGAGCGATACGACGCCCAACCCGACGTGATCACGGTCGCCAAGGGGCTGACGTCTGCATACATGCCGATGGGTGCAGTTCTCCTCTCAGACCGAATCGCCGAGCCGCTCTACAAGCGCGGCGCGACGCTGCTGCACGGGATCACGTTCGGCGGCCATCCCGTCGCGGCGACCGTCGCGCTGAAGAACCTCGAGATCTTCGAGCGCGACGGGATCCTCGAGAACGTCCGCGCGCAGGAGCCGCAGCTCGCCCAACGCCTCAACGAGCTGCGCGAGCTGCCGATCGTCGGCGACGTCCGCGGCGCCGGGTTCTTCTGGGCGTTCGAGCTGTGCGCCGACGCCGACGGCGGCCGCTTCGACGCCGAGCAGCGCGAGCGGCTGATCAAGCAGTTCCTCCCTCACCGGCTACGCGAGGCGCGGCTGATCGCGCGCGCCGACGACCGCGGCGACTCGGTCCTACAGATCGCGCCGCCGCTGATCGCAGACGCCGGCCAGCTCGACGCGATGGTCGACTCGCTCGCCGACGTGCTGCGCGACGCCGGCGAGGAGATGGGGGTCTGACCCTCCCGCGGCTGGTGATCTTCGACTGCGACGGCGTGCTCGTCGACAGTGAGGGGATCTCAACCGGTGTGCTCGCGCAGCTGCTGACGCAGGCGGGCGTACCGACCTCCGCCGCGGAGTCGCGGCGCACCTATCAGGGGATGATGATGGACCAGATCACCGAGCACGCGTCGCAACGCCTCGGACGGCCGCTCCCCGACGGGTTCCCTGACCGCTTCGTAGCGCAACGAGAGGTCGAGTTCCGAGCGAGGCTCGAGCCCGTCGCGGGCGCCGCCGAGGCCGTGCGGCGGGTCCGCGACGCGGGCATCGGCGTGTGCGTCGCCTCGCAGGGCACGATCTCCAAGACAGAGCTGACGCTCGGGCTGACCGGCCTGCGCGGGCTATTCGATGACGGCACGCTGTTCTCTTCCTACTCCGTAGCGCGCGGCAAGCCGCACCCTGACGTGTTCCTGCACGCCGCCGAGGTGATGGGCTCGACGCCGTCGGAAACTGTCGTCGTCGAGGACTCGCCCTCGGGCGTCACCGCGGCGCTGTCGGCCGGCATGCGCGCGTATCGGTACCTGACTGACGGCGACGACCCACGGCCTGAGGACTGCGTCGAGATGTTCCGGTCGATGTACGATCTGCCGGCGCTGATCGGGCTCGCGGCCGACCGTTAGGAACGACCGTTACGCGCGCGTCGGCAGCCACTGCGCCGGTAGAAACGGCGGCACGGGCCGCAGCTCGCGCGGCGAGAAGCCGACCTTGTCAGCCGCGAGCGCGCTCGGCCGGTCGCCGACGAGCTCGCGCAGGTCGGTGAACGCACGCAGCGTTCGCACGGTCGAGAGAATCTGCAAGCTCGCCGCGTTCGGCGGATCGGTCGTCAGCGTGCCGTCAGCGACCAGCTCATCGGCACGATCGAGCAGCGCCGGCAGCGCCGCGAGGTCGGCACGCACGCCGGTCTCGTCGCCTCGCCGGCCGTCGGGCTCGACGGTCTTGGCGTAGTAACCGACGAGCGGCGCGCTGAACCGCGCGGCCAGATCCACACCGGGGATCGACAGGTCCTTGAGACCCCAACGCCGAAGCTCGACGCTGCGCGCGGCGCCGTAGCGGGCGAGCCTGCGCGGGATTGGCTGAAGCTCACGTTCGCCCCAGCTCTCCGCTTGCTCGACCCGGAGCCGGAACGACGGGTCGGCGGGGAACAGCGCCGGCTGCGGGCAGCGGCGGTCGAGCACCCGCGCGATCTGCTTGGAGCCTTGCACGCGTTCGCCGTCGAGCTTCACGGCCGGGACCGTGCCGCCTCGGAACCGGGCGATCCGCAGATGCACCCGCTGACTCAGCGGGAGGACGTGGACGAGCTTGTAATCGACGCCCTTGAGGTCGAGCATCTTGCGGGCCGCCTGGCAGGGGTGCGAGATCGGCGTCCAGTAGAGCGTTGCCTTCACCGGCGCGAGCCTAGCGACGTCGGACTAGACTGCCCGCCCGCGTCACGTGATCCAGCGTGGCCGGACACATAGACCTCGGCAGGGAGGTACAGGCATGCTTGGCGTACAGCGCCGGCGAGCACTCGATCGCGCTTCAGCGGATCCCGCGGATCCGCCGACGCGCCAGGCTCCCGGGGAGATCTCGCGCCGGCGGTTCATCGGCTACCTGATCGCCGGTCCGACGCTCGTCGCTGGCGCCCAGCTCGGCGTCGGGACTGCGTCGGCGGCGATCCCGACGCACCAGGTGGTCGACGACTACGACCTCACCGATCTGCTGACGCAGGCGGCGGCGCCGACCTCGGCGCTGATCACGGTCGTCGTCAACCCCGACGGGACGGTCTCGTTCGCGCTCCCGCGCGCCGAGGTCGGCCAGGGGATCACGACCGCCGTGGCGATGACGATCGCCGACGAGATGGACCTGGCGCTCGACAAGGTCCAGGTGACGCTCGCCGACGCCAGGCCCGAGCTGGTCTGGAATCAGCTCACCGGCGGCTCGAACTCGATGCACTCGATCTTTACGCCGGTCCGTGTCGCGGCGGCGACCGCGCGCGGCCAGCTGCTTCAGGCGGCCGCGATCGAGCTCGGCGGTCTGCCGTCACAGCTCGGCGTCTCCGACGGCGTGATCAGCGCACCGACGGGACAGAGCATCGACTTCGGCGCGCTCGCCGAGCGAGCGTCGGTCGCGAGCTCGAAGGCGGTCCCGGTCCGCCTGAAGTCGAAGTTCACGATCGTCGGCACGCCGCAGCGCCGGATCGACGCGCTCGACGCGGTCACCGGTGCCAAGCAGTTCGCGATGGACCTCCAGGTCCCGAACGCGCTGCCGACGATGCTGTGCCGGCCGCCGACGATCAACGGCACCGCCCGCTCGGTCGGAAATCTCGCCAAGGTCAAGGCGATGCCCGGCATCACCGACGTCGCGATCATCCCGCACACGAGCTTCGTCGCCGGCGGCGTCGCGGTCCGCGGCCAGACGTTCGGCCAATGCATCGACGCCGTCGACGCGCTCGACGTCGTCTGGGGTGCGGGTTCGGCCGACGCCAGGTCCGACGCCGACGTGCTCGACGACCTGCACAAAGCCGAGCTGCCGCTGACACCGGCGCTGCCGCTCACCAACACGCTCGACCAACGGTTCACGTTCTACTTCCGCCCCGGCGACCCGCTTGAGACCAACTGCGCGGTCGCCGACGTCAGGTCCGGTAGCGCCGAGATCTGGTCGAGCCTGAAGTCGCCGATCTGGGCGCAGGAGCAGCTCTCCACGATCCTCGGGCTACCGGCCTCGAGCATCATCGTGCACGTCGCCCAGGGCGGCGGCTCGTTCGGTCGCCATCTGTTCAGCGATGCGGCGTTCGAGGCCGCGGCGGTCTCACAGAAGCTCGGCAAGCCGGTGAAGCTGATGTGGCACCGCACCGACAACTTCCGCCAGGGGCGGGTGCACCCGATGTGCACGTCGCGGGTTCGCGTGGCCCATTCCGGAGGCAACGTCGTCGCCTTTGACCAGCGGCACACGAGCGTCGCGACCGACTTCAGCATGGGCTTCGGCGAGCTGCTGACGGCGACGCTGGCGACGCTGCCCGAGGCGAACTCGCTCGGGTACTCCGAGGCGATCTTCACGCTGACCCAGAACGTGCCTTACAACTTCGGCGCGGTCACGCAGCTGCTCAACGAGGTCTACGCCTACGACACGTTCAACACCGGCAGCGTCCGCAACATCTACAGCCCGAACGTCTGCACCGCGACCGAGCTGATGGTCGATCAGGTCGCCAAGGCGATGGGCCAGGACCCGTTCAAGTTCCGCCAGTCGTTCGTTCGCGACCCGCGGATGCTGGCAGTGCTCCAAAAGGTCGCGCAGGCCGGCAACTGGGGGCGCTCGATGCCGAAAGGGACCGCCCAGGGAATCGCGATCCATAGCGAGTACAAGGGACGGGCGGCGTGCCTGGTCGAGATCGACTGCACGCCGGCGACCGTCAATCGCAAGATCGAGGACGCCTACACCGGCCCGCGGGTGACAAAGGTCGTCTACGCCGTCGACGTCGGGCTGCCGATCAATCCGCTCGGCCTCGAGGCACAGATGATCGGCGGGATCATGGACGGGATCGCGCAGGCGCTCAGCTACAGCATGCACCTCGACCGGGGCCAGTTCCTCGAGGGCAGCTGGGACAACGCCTACTACACGCGCCAGTGGAACTGCCCGTTCGACGTGCAGGTAATCGTGATGCCTCCGACCACGAACACGCCCGGCGGCGCCGGCGAGTTCGGCGTCGCCGCGACGATGGCCGCGGTCGCCTGCGCATACGGGCGCGCCACCGGCACGCTGCCGACGAGCTTCCCGATCAACCACAACCAGGCACTCGGCTTCACCCCGTACCCGACGGTGCCGCCGCTCCCGGAGTCCCCGACCGACATCCTGCCCAGCTAGAAAGGAGTACAGGTGCCATCCCACACGTTCATCCTCAACGGCAAGCAGGTCAGCGTCGACTGCGACGACGACGTGCGCCTGCTGTGGGTGCTGCGCGACCTGCTCGGCGTCACCGGCCCCAAGTACGGCTGCGGCCTGGACGTCTGCAAGGCGTGTACGAGCCACATCAACGGCAAGGCGTTCAACCCGTGCTCGGTTTCGGTCTCGAACATCAAGGCGACCGACCAGATCGTCACGATCGAGGGCCTCGCCGCATCCGTCGGCAAGGACCTGCACCCGATGCAGCAGGCGTGGCTGGACATCGACGTCGCGCAGTGCGGCTACTGCCAGCCGGGTCAGATCATGGAGGCGGTAGCGCTCGTCAACGAGGCCAAGGCGCAGGGTCGCTCGATCACCGACGACGACCTCGACGGGATCCGCAACGTCTGCCGCTGCGGCACCTACCCGCGGATCCGCGAGGCGATCAGCTCGGCAGCTGGCAGCATGTAGGAGATGGAGAAACGTCCGCTCGGTGCGTCTGACCTCGAGGTCACGCGCCTGTCGCTCGGTTCGTGGCGGACGTTTGAGCGGATCCCGCGCGCCGACGGGCTCGCCGTGATGCGCGCAGCACGCGAGCACGGCTTCAACTTCCTCGACGACGCCCGCTACAACGACGAGACCGGCACCGCGCCGATCGCGAGCGGCTACTCCGAGGTCCTGTTCGGCGAGTTGTTCCGCGCAGCCGGCTGGGACCGCGACGACACGGTCGTCTCCAACAAGCTCTGGTGGGAGTTCTGGCCTGACCAGGACGCCGCCGCGGAGCTCGACGGATCGCTCGGCCGGATGCAGTTCGACCACGTCGACCTGATCTACGCAAACCCGCCGCCGGACGGCCTGCCGGTCGCCGAGATGGTCGCCGCCGTGGCCGAGCTCGTGAACTCGGGCAAGGCGCGCGCCTGGGGAATCGTCAACTGGGAGGCGGGCCAGTTCGCCGAGGCGGTCGCAGCCGCGTCCGAGCAGGGCGTCCCGCAGCCGTGCGCCGCCCAGCTTCCCTACAGCCTCGTGCAGCGCGACTGGGTCGAGGCCTCGGAGATGACCGACGCGCTGGACGCGTCGGGCGCCGGCGTCGTCGCCTCGTTCGTGATGGCGGGCGGCATCCTGACCGGCAAGTACGACGTGGGCCAGAGCGGACGCGCGTCAGCGTCGCTGGACGACCCGAGGCTCGCAGCCGCGCGCGAGCGCGGCCGGGCACTCAGCGCGCTTGCCACCGAGCTCGATGCCGACCCGGGCGCGCTGGCGATCGCGTTCGCGCTCGCCAACCCCGCGGTGGCGACGGTGCTGTTCGGGGCGACGTCTCCCTCGCAGATCGCATCAAACGCGAAGGCGCTCGAGGCCGACGCGGCGACCGTCGAGCGCGTGCTCAGGTTGTAAGCGGCCCGCGCGCCAGCCAGCGGTCGATCAAGAACCGCGCGATCGAGATGCCCGGCGGCAGGCGGAACTCTGGGTTGGTGCCGTCGATCGCCGCGTTGATCTCGTCGCGCGAGAACCAGCGGACCTTCTCGAGCTCGCCATCATGGGCGCGCGGCTCGCCCCCGTCAGACTTCGCGGAGAAGCCGAGCATCAGCGATCGCGGGAACGGCCAGGGCTGCGAGCTGACGAACTCGGGGTCACGCGCGACGATGCCCGACTCCTCGCGGACCTCCCGGATCACGGCCTCCTCGGCCGCCTCGCCCGGCGAGACGAATCCGGCGAGCACCGAGTAGCGGTCGCCGGGCCAGCCGGCACGGCGACCGAGCAACAGGCTGTCGGCGTGCTCGACGGTCATGATCACGACCGGGTCGGTGCGCGGGAAGTGCGACGTGTGGCAGCGGGGGCAGCGCCGCGAGTAGCCGGCCTCCTTGACGACGGTCACCGCGGCGCAATTAGCGCAGAAGCGATGAAAGCGATGCCAGTTCAGCAGCGCGGCGAGGTACGCGGCCAGCGCGGCCTCGGGGCGCGACAGCACCGAACCAGCCTCGCGCAGCGACACGACCTTGCCGCCGTCGGTCGAGCTCGTCCGATCGCGCGGCGGCAGCGAGTCGAGGTCGACCGCGAACACCCCGGCTCCGTCGTCGAGGCCGAGCAGCATCGGCTGATCGCCGGTCTCGGACGCGAGCTGCGCGGCCTCGCGCGCGAGCTGTGCGCGAAACAGTTCCGGGGAGCCGCCGTTTGAGATCAGCACGCCCTGCTCGGACGCAGCAATCGTCCGGGCCGCGGGATCCTCAGCCAACCGGGCGACGAGCCCCGGATCGGAGCGCTCATCCATCGCTCGATCCAGGGTCATCCCGGTGAACGTCGGCATCTCTGAGGTGTAGTCGGGGATCGACACGAGGCGGTTCACACAGCGTACGTCGGTCGGATCGGGGGCGATGCTACGTTGCAATCAGATGGCCGTCGGTGTGTCCAGTCCCCGTCGTGATTCCGAGCCGAAGGTGCGCGGGACGGCGCGGTTTGCGGGTGACATGGCGGTTGCGGGGCTGCTGCACGCGCGGCTCGTGCTGTCGCACGAGGCTCACGCGCTGATCACCGCGATCCGGACCGACGCCGCAGTGGCGCTGCCGGGTGTCGTCGCGGTGCTCACGGCGGCCGACCTGCCGATCGTCGGCACCGGTCGCGGGCGCACCTACGAGCCGCTCGCGCGCGAGGAGGCCGTCTACGCCGGGCAGCCCGTGGCGATGGTCGTGGCCGAGACCGAGGCGCTCGCCGAGGACGGCGCCGAGCTCGTCGAGGTCGAGCTCGAGCCGCTCGAGCCGGTGCTCGACCTCGAGGCCGCAGCCAGGCCGGGCGCCCCCCGCGCCCGCGTCAAGGTCGCCGCTGGCGACGAGGGCTCAGACCTCGGTGACGCCCACGCCTCGGTCGCCACCAGCGGCATCGGCGACGAGGAGGAGCTCTCCGACAACGTCGTCGGCACCGCGCGCCTGGAGAACGGCGACGTCGACGCCGCGTTGGCGGGCAGTCACGCGGTCGTCAGCGGGCGGCTGACGACACCATGGATGTACCAGGCCTACCTCGAGCCCCAGACCGCGACCGCGTGGGTCGACCCCGACGGGTCGCTCGTCGTCTCGAGCTCGACCCAGGCGCCGTTCTCGACGCGCGACACGCTCGCGAAGCTGTTCGACATCCCGGTCGAGCGCGTTCGCGTCCGCAGCGAGGTGCTCGGCGGCGCGTTCGGCGGCAAGATCATGATCATCGACCCGCTCGTCGCCTCGGCGGCGGTCAAGCTGCGCCGCCCCGTGCGCCTCGCGATGACCCGCAGCGAGGACATGGCCGCGACCAACCCGGCCGGTGCTGAGGTGCTGACCGTCGAGCTCGGCGCCGACGCCGAGGGCAACCTCACCGGGATTCGCACGCGCGTGCTCGTCGACCGTGGATCGACCGACGACTACGGCGTCGAGTCGATCGCAGCGATGCTGTCGGCGGGGCCGTACCGGTGGGCGGCCCACCAGCTCACGGCGCTCGGAGTCTGCACCAACCGGATGACGTTCGGCGCCTACCGCGCGCCGACCGCGCCGCCCGCGGCGTTTGCGGTCGAGTCGCTGATCGACGAGCTCGCCGGCAAGCTCGAGCTCGACCCGCTCGACCTGCGTCTGCGCAACGTCGCCGGCGAGGGCGACCAGACGCCCGCCGGCCAGACGTTTCCGATCTTCGGCGCGCGCGAGTGCCTCGAGCGGGTGCGCGACCACCCGCTGTGGTCAAAGCGCTCAGAGCTTCCAGACGGCGAGGGCATCGGCGCCGCAATCGGCTGGTGGCCGGGCGGTTACGAGCCGGCCGCGGCCGCATGCCGCCTCGACGCCGACGGCAACCTCACGATCATCACCGGCGCCGCCGACATGAGCGGGGTCGAGTCGGGCTTTGCCACGATCGCCGCCGAGGCGTTCGGGATCGACCCCGATCGCGTGCGCGTCGTCCGCGCCGACACCTCGAGCGCGCCGTACGCCGGCACGAGCGGCGGCAGCAAGGTCACTTACACGGTCGGGCGCGCGGTCGAGCGCGCCGCGCGCGAAGCCCGCGAGCGGCTGCTCGAGATCGCCGCCAACCAGCTCGAGATCGCACCCGAGGACCTCGAGATCGTCAACGGTTCGGTGCAGCCGGTCGGCGTGCCGGCCAAGGCGCTGCCGATCGATCAGCTCGCGAGCGAGATCCTGCGCTTCGGCAGCCCGTACCCGCCGGTCGAGGGCCATGGGCGCGTCGCCCAGCCACAGGCCCCGCAGTCGGCCGCGCACCTTTCGCACGTGCGCGTCGATCCCGACACCGGCGCGGTGACGCTGCTGGCCCACGTCGTCGCCCAGGACGTCGGCCGTGCCCTGAATCCGGCGCTGGTCGAGGGGCAGATGCGCGGCGGCACCGCACAAGGCCTCGGCTGGGCGCTGCTCGAGGAGCTCGTGCACGATCCCCACGGCCAGCTCACAACGGGAACGTTTGTCGACTATGCGCTGCCGACCGCCTCGGTCGTGCCGCCGATCGACACCGAGATCGTCGAGGTGCCCGTGCCCGAGGGACCGTTCGGCGCCAAGGGCGTCGGCGAGGCGCCGGTCGTCGGCGTGCCCGGCGCCGTCGCCAACGCGGTCGCCGCTGCAATCGGCGCGCGCGTGTGGGAGCTGCCGATGACCCCGGAGCGCGTCTGGCGCGTGATCAACGACGGCAACGGGGCTGGCGCGAGCTCGTAGCCCGATCCAGCGGATGTAGAGTCGTCGCCGTGGCGACCTCGAAGCCCCCCGACGCCGACCTCGGCTCGATCGAGTTCTGGGGCAGGCCGGCGGAGGAGCGCGACGTCTACTTCGAGCACCTTCGCCGCGAGGCGCCGATCACTCGCCACCAGCCGCCCGAGGATCTGCTCGGAATGGGCGACGCCGACCGCCCCGACTACTGGGCGATCGTCCGCCACGACGACATCCGGCGGATCTCGCGCGACCCGGCGACGTATTGCTCGGGCGAGGGCGTGCAGTTCGGCGACGCGCCGCCCGAGCTGCTCGAGGCGTCGCAGTCGTTCCTGGCGATGGACGCGCCGCGTCACACGAAGCTTCGCGGGCTGGTGTCGTCGGCGTTCACACCGCGTCAGGTGAAGCGGATCGAGGACGGGATCCGCGCCAACGCCAGGCGGATCGTCGAGCAGGCGGCGCCCACCGGCGGCGGCGACTTCGTCGAGCTGATCGCCAAGCGGCTGCCGCTACAGACGATCTCGGACATGCTCGGCGTGCCCGAGACCGACCGCGAGCGCGTCGTGCAGGCCGCCGACACGCTGATCACGGCGGCCGACCCGGAGATGATGGCGCAGGGCTCGCCGCTCGAACTGCTCGGCGCTGCGCTGTGGACGCTGACCGAGTTCGCAAACGAGCAGGCGGCCCACCGCGAGCAGCATCCCACTGACGATCTGATGACCGCGCTCGTACAGGCCGAGATCGACGGCGAGAAGCTGACTCACGCGGAGATTGCCGCGTTCCTCGTGCTGCTGTCGGTCGCCGGCAACGACACGACCCGCCACACGACCTCGCACGCGATGCGCGCGCTGACGCTCAACCCCGATCAGCGTCGGCTGCTGCTCGACGACGTCGACGGCAGAGTGCCCGACGCGGTAGAGGAGTTCATCCGCTGGGCGTCGCCGGTGATGACGTTTCGCCGCACGACCACCCGCGAGGTCGAGCTGCACGGCGAGCAGATCCCAGCGGGCGAGAAGATCGTGCTCTTCTACCACTCGGGCAATCGCGACGACCAGGTGTTCGAGCGTCCTTGGACGTTCGACATCACGCGCAACCCCAACCGCCACCTCGGCTTCGGCGGCGGCGGGCCGCACTTCTGCATGGGCGCGTCGCTCGCGCGCACGCAGATCAACGCCACGTTCAGCGAGCTGATGCGCGTGATCCCCGACATCGAGGCGGGCGAGCCCGAACTGCTGCGCAGCGCGTTCATCCACGGCATCAAGCGGATGCCGTGCACGTTCACCGCGCGCGCCTAAGCCGGCACTAGGTCGTCAGCACCGCGCCGGGGTTCATCAGGTTGTTCGGATCGAGCGCGCGCTTGATCGCCCGCATCGCATTCATGTCGTCCGACCCGCGCGCACGCTCGAGCCACGCGGCCTTGGCGACGCCGACGCCGTGCTCGGCACTGATCGTGCCGCCGCACTGAAGCGCGAGCTCGAGCACCGCGTCGTCGACAGCGTGGTCGTCTGGGTCAGCGCCGAGCACGTTGACGTGGACGTTGCCGTCGCCGAGGTGGCCGAACAGGATCACGCGCTCGCCGCCCGCGCGGCGCACCGCGCCCGGCACCTCGTCGATGAACCGGTCGAGCTCGGCAAGCGGGACGCCGACATCGAGCTTGTGCGGGATCCCGGCGGCGTTGATCGCGTCGGTGTGCCCCTCGCGTAGCGTCCACAGGCCGCGGCGGCTCGCGGTGTCGTCGGCGACGAGCGCATCCTCGACCCCGGCCCGCTCCAGGGCGACGGCGAGCTCCGGCGTCGGGTCCGATTGCGCCGCGCACTCGGCCAGGACGTAGAACGGCGATCGCTCGCG
>DASXDD010000002.1:0-6645 GCA_036490775.1 Solirubrobacteraceae bacterium
CTCGTCGACGAGCTCGCCACGACCGGCGACGATGTCCGCGATTACGTGGCTGCTGAGGCCCGCCAGCTGCTCGATGAGCCGAGGCTGCTCGACGGCTTCGCAGCAGCGCTGCCTCCCGACGCTGCGAGCCAACGACGTGCCGGCGATGTGATCCTGCCGGCGCTGCGTTCCATCGCCGAACTTTGACGTCCCGACAGCGGCGCAGAGGCGTCAACTGGCACGAGTGATTTCGTGCTTCGGGAGCCGCTGACAGCGGGCAAGAATTGACAAGTCCGCTGACAAAACAGTCCAATTTCCCGTCCAAAAATCCCCGAATCGCCCGTAACACTGGGGAAACAGGCGGAATCATAATCCGCGTGTCGGGGTTCGAGCCCCTCCTCCGGCATCACGGGTTTTGCGGAAAGATCCTGCTCTCGACCATGTTTGCGGGGGCCGTGGCGTAGTGTGCTTCGGTGCCCCACGAACCCTACAAACGGCAATTCGCGTGACAAGTGTGTCCACATTTGTGTCCACATTTCGGGCTCATAGATCCCCGACCTCAGACGCAAGTATGCGTCGAGCTGGGGGTCCGCAGCTCGGGCAGCCTCGTCATCGGTGCGCCCCCGGCGCCCTCCGTCCAGACGGTGGCTGGGCGACCGCTGCGACGCGGACGCCAGTGGTCGACCCATGCCACCGTGGACTGAGCGGGCAGATCCAGCTGCTGGAGGCGATGCTCGCGACTAGGGATCGGTCGGGTCGACTCGCCCGCCGGCGAGACGGCCCGGGCGGAAGCGCTCAGCGACGGTGTGTTCGCGATCGCGATCACGGTGCTCGTGCTGACTTGCGAGCACCGTCAGATCGTCACGCCACCTTCAGCTCGTCGCCAGTCTTGTTCCAGCTCCTGGTCAGTCTTACTTCAATTCCGCAGGCGAGCGTCAGTGCGTGCACCTGAGCTTGGCTGCCAGCGACCGAGGTCGCTATGGCGCGCCGCGCACCACGGCCGAGCCGACCGCACGGCCTGGGGCTACGCCCGACGAACCGGTCCTATCCCAATGCTTTTGGGTGTGCCCTGTCGATGCCTTGGTCGATCTGGAACGGCACGATCACCTTCGGACTGGTCGCCACTTACGCCGATCCTTCCAGCTCTTTGAGTAGACGGGAGCCGACCAGCGCCCGGACCCCCCAGAAGATGAGGTCGACACCTACGAGCAGGCCGATCGCCCAGGTCGCCGAGCTTGGGAGGCTGGCGGCGATCAGGAATCCCAAGATCACGCACAGGGTCCCCCCGAGTGCATAGATCCAGCTGCCCGGGGTGCCTCGCCATTGGATCGCATACAGCAGAGTCAGGATTCCCCTCGCGAAGAACCAGACGGCGAGCACAAACGTCAGCGTCACGGTCCCGTGCAGTGGGAACACGAGCAGGTAGAACCCGGCCACGAGCGCGATCAACGCCTCGATGCATCGAACTGGGGCGCGGTGGGAGATCGCGTGGATCGCGACTGCGATCCCCGACGCGACCAAGACCCAACCCACGAAGATCGCCGCGGTCACCGATGCGATCACCGGCACGGCGATCGACACGATGCCGATGACCAGCGCGAGCGAACCCGCGACGATCAGCCACCGCCGCGCAGGATCGATCTGATCCCTCGTCAGCCGGACATGGAACGTCCGGGACTGTCGGCCGAATCCCCCGGTGGGATCTGCTTCTGCGAGTTGATCTTTGAACACTGGTGTCATGTTCTGCTCCGAAACGGTTGACAGATCTGTGATCTGCGATAGGCCACCCGTTCGCGATCACCAGCCGTGGCACCGGCCGCACTAGTCGCGATCAAGCCTGACCGGCGCGCCAGATCCGGCTCGACGACCTGGACCCTCGCGCCGCGAGGTCCCAACACGAGGTCGCCTAGCTCGCGCGCGAACGAGCAAACCGCTTCCCTACGGCAGCGGCGGAAGCTGAGAGGGCGGAGTGGTGGTTGTCGGCACAGTCGTGGTCATCGGCACGGTCGTCGTCGTCGTCGTTGTCGCGGCCGTCGTGTCGGTGGTTTCCGGCCGGCTACTTTGAGTCGTCGTCGTCGTCGACTTTGTCTTACGAAGCACAGGCTTCGCCGACCTGCCCCCGCCTTGTCGCCGCGATGTGGGCGCCCTGGCCGGCGGTGATGTGGTTGGGCGCGGCGGCTCGCTCGTTGCTCGGGTGGGCTGCTGGCGAACCGGCCCTCCCCCACAGCGTGGTCCTGTCGCGCGCGTTGGCAAGCGAATGGTTAATCAGCAGCTCCCAACCAGTGAGCGCAACGCTGCCGATCAGGAAGGCCGCGGTCGCCGTGCCGAGTACTCGCTGCCAGCGCAACGGCCTGCGGAGAATCCGCTCGACGAGGCCCGGCTCCGCATTCCTCCTGCCGGCCAGACGTTGACGCGCCACGTGAGTCAGCCGGTGGGCCGGGCGATGCAACAGTTCCCCGAACAACGCAACCAGCAGCGGTGTCAGGGCCGCGCTCGCGATCGTTCCCGGTGCCGAGAGCTCTCGCACCACGACCGCCGCCACCGCCGACGAGACGGAGGCAACGACGAGCGTCAGCGGCGACCATCCCGACTGCTGCACCGAGGCCTCCCGCTTACGTACCGCCGGGGGTACTGTGCGAGCCTCACCTTGACGGTCGCGCTGGAGCCGTCCCGCTCGGTGATAGCGATCTTCACGATCACTCCGGCGCCTGCGCCGGCACGAGCGCGCTCGTGACCACGAAGGGGAGCCCAGGCGCGGCGCCGCCGCCAAGCTCGGGATCGGTTGCGGCGAGCGTCGGAATACCGACCACTTGTCCACGCAAGTCGACGAGCGCGCCACCGCGTCGAGTAGCGGGTGAACCTTCGCCTTGGAGCTCGAACCCGGCGTGCAGAACAGCTCGACCCGTGGCCCTGGTCCACAGTGCATCGGATAACAGCGCGACGACGAACTCAACCCCCCCGTATCGGCGCGGCGGCACGGGGATCCATGGCGGGGCGAGCATCGCGATCCGCAGTCGCCGCTCCTTCGTGCGCTTGACTCGCTCCCGCTCGGGCGCCCCCCGGCAACCAGTCAGCATTTGCACGACGTAGTGGCTGTAGTCCGATCCTGCCCCGGGGCCCTGTCCGCCATACACCAGGCGCTAGGCCCGATTGACCGCAGGTCAAGTTGACTCCGACCGCAAGGGGCCTACCAAGCCGAATAGCCGTGTTTGAAGTCGAGATATCGTCGATGGACCCCGCACGATTCCGGTCCGTGTTGAGTCCGGCGCGCCGGGAAGCGTTCGAGCACGGCATCGTGCGAACGCGCGAGCCTCTGCCCGGCAGGGTCGTCTGGAACGTGAACTCGACCGCTCGCCGCGGGGGCGTCGCCGAGCTAGTCGATTCGCCGGTCGGCTACGTGCGGGGAGCCGGTGTTGACGTCCGCTGGGTGGCGATCGAGGGCACGCCCGATTTCTTCGCCGTTACCAAGCGCATCCACAACCGGCTGTACGGCGCTGTCGGAGACGGTGGAGCGCTCGACGGCGCCGCCCGCGCCGTCGCGTTCGTGTTCTCGCGCGAGTCGTTCGCCTGTGAGGGGCTCGATCGCGACCGAATCGCTGTGAGCCCGCCGTCGATCGACGTGTTCTCTCCGAAGCACCCAGATCTCGAGCGCACGACCGTGCTGGCCGTGCGCCGCGCGTGCGGAGTGCTGTTCGAGACCGACGAGGCCGGATCCTCGATGTTCAAGCGCCAGGACGGCACGCCGAGCCGCGTGAACCGGCAGGTCGAGCTGTTCGTAAGCGGTCCGGTGAACGCCCCGACGCCCGTCGTTCTCCAGGGCTCGCACTGGGATGCACTCAAGGACCCGCTCGGCGTGATTCGCGCCTTCGCCGAACGCGTCCCGCCGAGCACCGGCGAGCATCTCGTCTACGCCGGTTCGGCCGTGTCCGCCGTCGCTGACGATCCCGAGGGTGCGCGTGTGCTCGCTGACGCGCTAGCCCTCCGCGAGAGCCTGCCGGCCGAGCCGCGCAGCCGGGTGCAGCTCGCATTCCTTCCGATCGACGACCCGGCGGATAACGCGATCGTCGTCAACGCGCTGCAGCGGCATGCCGCGGTGATCACCCAGAAGAGCCTCGCCGATCCGGAGCGGGCCGGTCGAATCGGTGAGCGGGCGCGAGAGCGGGTCCGGGACGAGCTCACCAGCCCGTGGAGCCTGCTCGATTCTCTGCGGCTCATCCAGAACGTCCTCGAGCGATCCCGTGTCAGCGCTGCCGCCTAGGCCCGACCCCCTGACCGTGCGCGATGCCCTCCGCCGGTTCACCGAGGTGCCGCGACAGCGCGAGCGGCGAGAGCGAGGTTCGCGCTCGCCTCGAAGCGTGACCCACTCGTGGCTGTTGGATATGGACGGCGTGCTCGCCCGGGAGGAGCACGCGATCCCCGGCGCCGATCGATTCCTGAGCCGTCTGCGTGAGCTGCAGCTCCCGTTTCTGGTGCTCACCAACAACTCGATGTACACGCGCAGAGATCTGTCGGCGCGACTTCGCGGGAATGGTCTCGACGTGCCCGAAGAATCGATCTGGACCTCGGCTCTCGCGACCTCGCGGTTTCTCGAGGAGCAGCGTCCGGGCGGCTCGGCGTTCGTGGTCGGCGAGGCTGGGCTCACGACCGCGCTCCACCAAGCCGGATACACCCTCACCGACCGCAACCCGGACTACGTGGTGCTGGGAGAGACGAGAACGTACGGCTTCGAGCGGATCACGCACGCGATCCGGTTGGTGCTCGGCGGCGCGCGGTTCATTGCGACCAATCCGGACCCGATCGGCCCATCCGCGGCGGGCCCGCTCCCGGCGACCGGCTCAATCGCTGCGCTGATCAGCCGCGCCACCGATGTGGATCCCTACTTCATCGGCAAGCCCAACCCGCTGATGATGCGCTCGGCGCTCAACGCCCTCGGAGCCCACTCGGAGAGCACGACGATGATCGGGGATCGGATGGACACCGACGTCGTCGCCGGTCTCGAGGCGGGACTCGAGACGATCCTTGTGCTGAGCGGAGTCACCACCCGCGACGAAGCCGAGCGGTTCCCCTACCGCCCCTCGCGGATCGTCGACTCGGTCGCCGACGTCATCGACGATCTGGCACCCTGAGCCGCCGCCGCCGGCCGTTGGCACGGGCCGACTCCGCCTCGTCGGCGTCCAGATCGAGTGAGTTCAACACGGCCAGGTCGATTCGCGCGACATCCTCGAGCTGCGCCAGCCCGGACAGGATGCTGTCGACGTCGACGGACGCGGGCCCGCGAAGATCGAGCTGGAGGCGTTCGGATCCGTCGTCGAGGGTGCGGCTCTGCAACCCCTCGACCCTGAGCTGTCGCCGCCGGAGCTCGCCCAGCAGCGAGCGGATCGATGCGCCGGGCGCGAGCTTGAGTTCGAGCCTCAGCGCCTCCGAGCCGAGTCGGCGTCTGACGACGGGCTTGAGTCTTCTCAGCCCGACGAGCGCGATGAGCGCGATCACCGTCGTCGCGACCGCTCCGACGTAGAACCCCGCTGCTGTCGCCATCCCGATCGCGGCTGAGATCCACAGCACGGCGGCGGTGGTGACGCCGCGAACGGTGACCCCGTAGCGCAGGATCACGCCGCCGCCCAGGAACCCGATTCCCGACACGACCTGGGCGGCGATTCGCGTTGGATCGGTTCGTGAGAAACCCGATCCCGAGAACCCGTATGCGGAGACCAGTGTGAAGAGCCCAGCCCCCAGCCCGACGATCACGTGCGTACGCAGCCCTGCAATCTGCTCGCGCGCTTGGCGCTCGAGGCCGATCGCGCCGCACAGGACGACCACGACCACCAACCTCAGCAAGATCTCACCGTCGGAGATGGATCCGGCATGCATACGAGATGACGTAGGTCGAGCGATTGCGCCTGCAAGTCTTGTCAGTCTTCGTCCGCGGCCTAGCGGCGTGGAGGTGGAGGTGAATCCCGCTGCAGGCAAGCCGCCGGACTCCGCGATCCTCGTCGACGTCAGACGGCAGCGCGTCGCCTTCGGGACATCCGGGCATCGTGGGACGTCGCTGGACGCGACGTTCAACGAGGCACATGTTGTGGCGATCAGCAAGGCGATCTGCCGGTACCGCGCCTCACAGGGCATCGATCGGTCCGGGACATGGCGCGGCCACCGGCGAGCTGGTCGAGGCGGCGCTGAGCGTCCCGCTGTCGCCGCTCGATCGCTTGATGCAGCTGGTCCACGAGCCCGGCGTAGGCGCTCCCGTCGGTCAAGCCCTCAGCTCGTGCCCCTCCCGATCGAGGGCTTCAGGCGAGATGCTGACCCCGTTCAAGCGCGCGCCCAGCTAGTGGCCCTGCCTGCCGCGTCACGCTCGCTGCGCCGCCGCCCTCCGCCCACTGCAGCCGCGTGCAGCTTTGCGAGCGACTCCTGCTCTATCTGGCGCACTCGCTCCGCGCTGACGCCGAGAACCGGGGCGACCTCGCGGAGGGTCTGCGCCCGCCGGCCGAGACCGTAGCGGCGGCAGATGACCGTTCGCTCGCGATCGGTCAGACAACCGAGCAGGCCCGGTATCCCCGCAGCCAGCACCTGCTCCGGGACGCGGTCGTAAGCCTCCTGCGCCGGCACGTCCGCGACCAAGTCGCCGACGGTCGTTCCGTCGCACGCCTCGGCGCCCGCGGGTTCATCCAG
>DASXDD010000003.1:0-21890 GCA_036490775.1 Solirubrobacteraceae bacterium
GCCGGGATCGCGCTGTCGCAGCTGATCCGCCCGGGCTGCCCGGTCGTGTTCGGATCGTTTTTGTCCAACACCGACATGCAGTCGGGCTCCCCGTCGTTCGGGACGCCGGAGTCGGGGATCGGCGTGCTCTGCACCGGGCAGATCGCTCGCCGCTTCGGGCTGCCGTGGCGCGGCGGCGGCGGGCTCAACGCGTCCCAGACGGTCGACGCGCAGGCCGCCTACGAGTCGCTGATGACGCTCCTGCCGACGTTCCTGGCGGGCGCGAACTTCGTGATGCACTCGGCCGGCTGGCTCGAGGGCGGGCTCGTCTCCTGCTATGAGAAGTTCATCGTCGACGTCGAGCTGCTGCGCGAGCTGCGCCACGAGTTCACGCCCGTCGAGTTCGACGACGCGTCGCTCGCGTTCGACGCGCATACCGAGGTCGGCCCCGGCGGCCACTTCCTCGGGGCCGCGCACACGCTCGAGCGCTTCCGCGAGTGCTTCTATCGCCCGCTGCTGTCCTCGACCGAGAACTTCGACCGCTGGACCAAGCGCGGCGCGCGCGACACGACCGCCCGCGCCGGCGAGATCTGGCGCGCGACGCTCGAGAGCTACGAGCAGCCGCCGCTTGACGACGCGATTCGCGCCGAGCTCGAGGAGTTCGTCGTGCGCCGCCGGGCCGAGCTCGGCGACTAGTCGAACGGGAGCGTCGCGGGCCGCCCCGGCTGCCACTTCGCAGACCGAGCGTAGGCCTCGCCCGACGAGCTCGTTTCGGTGTCGACCCCGGCGCCGTAGCGGAGCGCTACCTCAGAGCGAGGGTAAACACCGCTCCCCCGGTGCTCGCGCGCGCCGGCCATGAAGATCACGCACGGGCCGTCGCCGGCGCCGACGAAGATGTGCTCGGTCCCGCCCGGACAGTGCAGGAAGTCCCACGCACCTAGCCGCCGCTCTTCGCCCTCGACGATCGCCAGGCACTCGCCCGACAGCACGAGGAAGTCCTCCTGGTCGTCCTCGCGGTGGTACATCCCGTTGGCCTGGCCGGGCTCGAGCACCGCGACCGTGTAGCCGACCTGCGAGAACGGCGCCGCGTCGGATTCGAAGATGCACGCGGCGCCGAAGCTTTCGCTTGTCACCCAGGCGGCGTCGCGCAGGTTGACCGAGAACCACCCGGCGGTCACGGCGGCGGTTCCGTAGTCGCTGCGCTCCATCCGCGCCTCGTTCATGTGCCCTATCCGTTGACCGAGAAGCTCGAGTCGGGGTTGATCTCGCGCAGGCGCGAGTAGAAGCCGGCATCGAGCTCGACCCCCGTGTACACGGCCTTGACCTTGAGCGGGTCGTTGTCGTGATCGTGGCCACCCTGCACGCGCTCGATCAGCTCGGCCATCAGGTGCCCGACGACCGGCGCGTTCTTGAACTGGTTGCCGCTCGTCCCGATCGCCATGTAGAAGCCGTCGAGGTCGGAGCGGTCGTAGATCGGGATCCAGTCGTCGGAGACGTCGTAGAGGTCGACGACCCCCTTGCGCTCGTGCGGGATCCGCAGCGACGGGATCCGCCGCGCGAGCCGGTAGACCTGCGCTTCCCACTGGGCCTCGGTGACGTTGCGGTCGTAGTTGTCGGGGTCGTCGACCCACACCCGCGGATCGCACTCGGGATCCTCTGAGCCGATCAGGATGTGGTTGCCCGACTCGGGCCGGAAGTAGATCCCGGTGTCGCCGTCGGAGGTGTGAAAGCCGTCGGCCTCGAAGTCGAAGTCCGGCGGTGCCGGGACGTGATGGACCTCGTGACGCAGCGCCCGCGTCTTGACCTTCATCGTCTCCTCGACGCCCGCCATCCGATTGATCACGAACGAGTGGGGGCCGGCGACGTTGACGACGACCGGCGCGTCGATCTCGTGCCCGTCGCCCAGCGTCACGCCGAGCACGCGGCCGCCGTTGCGGCGGATCTCGGCGACCTCGGCGCGGAACAAGAACCGGCTGCCGTTGGCCTCGGCCGCCCGCTGCAGGTTGTGCGAGGCGAGCTGCGGGTCGTTGACGTAACCCGAGCCCGGCGTGTAGATCGCCCCGTCGAGCTCGCCCTCGGCCCGATCCCAGAACTGCGGGTCGGCGGGCCGCTTGGGCGGCCAGAACGCGCCCGTGTCGTAGATCGGGACGCGGCGCCGCAGCTCGGCGTTGTCCCACAGCTCGTGCTCGACGCCGAGCTCACGGTAGTGGCGCAGGACCTTCTCGTGGTGGCCCGTGTTCGAGCCGAGCAGGACCGTGCCCGACTGCATGTATCGCGCCAGGCCTGACTCGTCGTCGCCGCCGACGTACTGCGGCCAGTCCTGCCAGTAGAAGAACCCTTCGTAGGCCATCGCGACGCCTTCGCGCGAGGAGTAGTGGGCGCGGACGATCGAGCAGGAGTTGCTCGTCGGCCCGTAGCCGGCGGCCGGCAGCCGGTCGATGTTGAGCGTGCTGTGTCCACGCTTTGACAGCTCGAACGCGATCGATGCGCCGATCACCCCGGCGCCGATGATGATGGCGTCGACTTCTTCGCTCATGGGCGACTCCTCGCTACGGACTGGACAGCGCTTGCCTGACGGTTAGACTTCTAGTCTATGACTCATATATCAGGCGTGCGTGTCGGCACGCCGCCCGAGGTGGTCACCGGGGCCGACAGGTGACCACTGAGCCATCCGAACGCCAGCGCCCGGCGACGTCGCGAGCTCGGGCACCGTCCCACGTCCGAGCGCCGCGCGAGCTGCTCGCCGACAGGGCGTACGTGCAGCTCCGCGACCGGATCATCTCGCTGCGAATTGCGCCCGGCGCCCCGATCGACGAGGACCGGATCGGCGAGGCGTTCGAGATGGGCCGCACGCCGGTCCGCGAGGCTGTCAAGCGCCTCGCGCTCGAGAACCTCGTCACCGTGTTCCCGCGCCGCGGGACGTTTGCCTCCGAGATCAACATCACCGATCTGACGCACATCTCAGACGTGCGCACGGTGCTCGAGGCCCACGCCGCCGCGCGGGCGGCCGAGCGAATCACCGACGCGCAACGCGCCGAGCTCGACGGCCTGCTCCTCGAGCTCTCCCAGAGCCGCGGCAGCGACGACGGGGAAGCGCTGATGGCGCTCGACGCGCGTGTACACCGGTTCATCCACCGCTGCTCGGGCAACCCTTACCTCGAGGAGACGCTCGGCCGCTACTTCAACCTCTCGCTTCGCATCTGGCATCTGGTGATCGATCGGCTCCCCCATCTGTTCGCGCGCGTGCACGAGCACGACGACGTGCTGCGGGCGATCGCTGCCGGCGACGCCGATCGGGCGAGCGAGATCCTGATCGAGCACATCGCCACGTTCGAGCGCGAGATCAGGACGGTGCTCTGACCGCAGGGCCTAGCCGCGGGGCGTGTGGGGCGTCAGCACGACGGTTTGGAGCTCGGTGAACGACTGCATCACGTGCGAGCCGCCGACGCGGCCGATGCCGCTGTCGGTGCCCGAGCGCCCGCCGAACGGGAGGTGCGCCTCCCAGTAGTTACTGGACTCGTTGATGTTCACCCAGCCGGTGTGGACGCGGTCGGCGAACTCGAGCCCGGCGTTCAGGTCGGCCGTGAAGATCGCGGCAAGCAACCCGTAGGGCGACTTGTTGGTCAGCGAGATCGCGTGCTCGAGCGAATCGATCGCGACGACCGGCGCGACCGGACCGAACGTCTCCTCGACGGCGACGCGCGCATCCTCGGGCACATTGGCCAGCACGGTCGGCTCCCAGTAGAGGTTCGTCGGGTAACCGCTGGCGCGGGCGCCACCGCTGACGACGCTGGCGCCACGGTCGAGGGCGTCGCCGACGTGCTCGTCCATCTTGGCCGCGACCGGCTCGTTGTTGACCGGCCCCATCGTTGTCGCGTCGTCGAATGGATCGCCAAGCAGGATCCGCTCGGTAACGCGCCGTGCGAGCAGCTCGACGAACTCGTCCTGCACCGCGCGGTGGACGAGGATCCGCTCGCCGGCAGTGCAGCTCTGCCCGGCGCACAGATAACACGCGGTCAGCGTCGCGTCGACCGCCGCGTCGAGATTCGCGTCGTCCATCACGACCAGTGGCCCGTTGCCGCCCATCTCGAGCAGGACCGCCTTGCCGGCTGCCGCCTGGCCGACGATCCGCCCAGTGGCGGTCGAGCCGATGAACGCGACCCCGTCGGTGCCCGGGTTGCGGGCGATCTCGTCGCCGACGACCGGGCCGGGGCCGGTGACAAGGTTGAACACGCCGGGCGGCAGGTCGGCGTCGGCGATGCAGCGCGCGAGCGCGACCGCACACACGGCCGTCGACGGCGCCGGCGTCCACACGACCGGGTTGCCGCACGCGAGCGCGGGCGCGACGAGTTCGGCGGGCATCGTGTAGGGCCAGTTCCACGGGCTGATCACGCCGATAACTCCGCGCGGGCGGCGGACGAGCATCACCCGCTTGCCCGGAGAGACCGAGTTCGGCAGCTCGCCGGTCAGGCGCTTGGCGTCCTCGGCGGCCATGTGCCAGTACTCGACGAGCTCGTCGACCTCGTCGTAGGCCTCCGCGCGCAGCGGCTTGCCCTGATCGGTGGTCAGCGTCCGCGCTAGCTCGTCGCGGCGCGAGACGATCTGCTCGGCGACCGCGGTCATCTTCGCCGCGCGTTCGAATGCGGTCAGCCGGGCCCAGCCATCGGCCGCCGCGCGCCCCGCGGCGATCGCGCGCCGGGCGTCATCCCGGTCGCCCTGCGGGACCGTTCCGATCAGCTCGCCGGTCGCCGGACTGCTCGCGTCGAACGTCTCTCCGCTTGCGCTGGACTGCCAGTCACCGCCGACGAACATCTGTTGCACGGTTGACGTCGTCATTGTTCCGCTCTCCTCGCCGGGGTCGCGAGGAAGCTCCGGCCCCGATCGCGTTGACTTTGGTCAGACGACTGATATATAACAGCGCGATCAGGAGCGGGTCAATTGGTTCAAGGAGAGGGCGTTGCGGTGAGTGCCGCGCGCGACCGTGGTATTCCGACTAGGCGCGCCTTCACGCGCGTCGGGGGAGGTTGATTGATGGCAACCGTAGAGTCGCCGGCGTCGTCGGCGAGCAACGACAGCTCCGAGCTCGCCGGGTTTGGCTACAAGCAGGAACTGGATCGCTCACTGGGGAGCTTCTCGGCATTCGCGGCAGGCTTCAGCTACATCTCGATCCTCACCGGCGTCACGGCGCTGTTCTCGTTCGGTTACCTGAACGCCGGCCCTGGCGTCTGGTGGACGTGGCCAGTCGTCGTCGCCGGCCAGATCCTTGTCGCGCTGTGTTTCATGGAGCTCGCCGCGCAGTACCCGATCGCGGGCTCGGTCTACCAGTGGTCAAAGCAGCTCTCCAGCGGCTACACCGCGTGGATGACCGGCTGGATCTACATCGTCGGCGCGATCGTGACGATCGCCGCCGTCGCGGTCGACTGGCAGGTCGTGCTGCCGCAGATCACGACGAAGTTCCAGTTCTTCGGATCCAGCGCCGACGCCGGCACGTTCCTGACCAAGGGCGGCGCGCAGAACGCGCTGCTGCTCGGCGCGATCCTCGTCGCGATCACCACCACGATCAACATGCTCGGCGTCAAGCTGATGTCGCGCATCAACAACGTCGGCGTCGCCGCCGAGCTGATCGGCTCGGCGCTGCTGATCATCCTGCTGCTGTTCCACCTGCACCAGCCGCCATCGGTCATTGCCCACACCCACGGGTATGGCGCCGGCCACCAGTGGGGCTACTTCGGAGCGCTGCTGATCGGCGGTCTGCTGAGCGCGTACGTCGTCTACGGCTTCGACACCGCGGGCACGCTCGCCGAGGAGACCAACAACCCCCGCAAGCACGCCCCGCCGGCGATCATTCGCGCGATCGCGGCGGCCGCCGTGGTCGGCGGCCTCGTGATCCTGCTCGGGATCATGTCCAACAAGAACATCGCCGACAAGAACATCGGCCTGCTCGGTCTGCCATACGTGATCAAGAACGCGTTCGGCAACACGACCGGCAACGTGTTCCTCGCCGACACCGCGCTGGCGATCTTCGTCTGCTGCCTGGCGGTACAGGCAGCGACGATCCGGATGCTGTTCTCGATGGCGCGCGACGGCCGGCTGCCGTTCGGCTCATCGATCGCGCGTGTGTCCGGTCACCGCAAGGTGCCGGTCGTGCCGGCGCTGGTGACCGGAATCCTCACGCTGGTGCTGATGCTGATCAACGTCGGCAACCAGAACGCGTTCCTGGTGATCACCTCGATCGCGATCATCATGTTCTACATCGCCTACCTGGGCGTGACCGCACCGATGCTGATCCGACGCCTGCGCGGCGACTGGCCCAAGCCCAATCACGGGCCGTACTTCTCGCTCGGGCGGTGGGGATTGCCGGTCAACATCGCCGCGGTGGCGTACGGCAGCCTCGTGATGGTCAACATCGCCTGGCCGCGCAACTCGGTCTACAACGCGCTCGGCACACCGCACTGGTACTGGCAGTGGTCGCCCGTGTTGTTCATCGGGATCGTCGCGATCGTCGGCTCGATCTACTACTTCGCCGTCCAGGCGAACAAGCCGGCCGAGGTGCTGGCGGAGCATCGTGCCGACGTGCCCTCGATCGCGACCCCGCCGCTGGGTGAGGTAGCGCCATGATCGACGCCGGCGATTTCGACTATGTGATCGCCGGCGGCGGCACCGCAGGATGCGTCGTCGCAGCGCGGCTCTCTGAGGATCCCTCGGTCTCGGTGTGCCTGCTGGAGGCAGGCCCATCTGACGTCAACGACGGCGCGATCCTGCGGCTCGAGGACTGGATGTACCTGCTCGACTCCGGCTACGACTGGGACTACCCGGTCGAACCGCAGGAGAAGGGCAACAGCTTCATGCGCCACGCGCGCGCGAAGGTGCTCGGCGGCTGCTCATCGCACAACTCGTGCATTGCCTTCTGGACCCCCAAGGAGGACCTCGACGAGTGGGCGGCGATCGGCTGCGAAGGGTGGAGCTCCGCCGACTGCTGGCCGCTGATCAAGCGGCTGGAGACAAACGACGGTCCCGGCGACCACCACGGCCGCAACGGCCCGGTCAACATCCGGACCGTGCCGCCCGAAGATCCGTGCGGCGTCGCGGTGCTCGAGGCAGCCGCGCAGGCTGGGCTTCCGACCTCCAGGTACAACGAGGGCTACACGGTCACCAACGGCGCCGGCTGGTTCCAGATCAACTCGGCGCCCGACAACACGCGGATGTCGTCGTCGCATGCGTACCTGCACCCAATCCTCGGCAGCCGGCCCAACCTCGAGGTTCGCACCGGCTGCTGGGTCAAGCGCGTCGCGATCGATGGTGGCCGCGCGACCGCGGTCGAGTACCTGACGCCCGATCTGCTGACGCAGGCGTCCGTCAGAGCGCGGCGTGAGGTGATTCTCAGCGCCGGCGCGATCGACACGCCGAAGCTGCTGATGCTCTCGGGTGTCGGTCCCGGCGAGCACCTGCGCGAGTTCGGGATCGAGACCCTTGTCGACTCGCCGGGCGTCGGTGCCAACCTCGACGACCACGTCGAGGGGATCGTGCAGTGGGACGCCAAGCAGCCGATGATCCGGCACTCAACCCAGTGGTGGGAGATCGGCCTGTTCGCGACCTCCGAGGAGGGGCTCGACCGGCCCGACCTGATGATGCACTACGGCTCGGTTCCGTTTGACATGAACACCGCCCGCTGGGGCTACCCGACGACCGAGAACGGGTTCTGCCTGACGCCGAACGTCTGCCGCGGGCGCTCGCGCGGCACTGTCCGGCTGCGTTCGCGCGACTACCGCGACCGGGCTCGCGTCGATCCGCGGTACTTCACCGACCCCGATGGCCACGACGAGCGCGTGATGGCATTCGGGATGCGCCTCGCACGCAAGATCGTCTCGCAGTCGCCGCTGGCGCAGTGGGCCGGCGAGGAGCTCGCCCCCGGGCCCGACGCCCAGACCGACGACGAGCTGATCGACTACATGCACAAGACGCACAACACCGTGTATCACCCCGCCTGCACGGCGCACATGGGCCCGGATTCCGATCCGCTCGCGGTCGTGGACCCGCGACTGCGGGTGCGGGGTGTGCGCGGGCTGCGCATCGCAGACGGATCCATCCTGCCGTTCCTCCCCGCGATCAACCCGTGCATCACGACGATGATGGTCGGCGAGAAGTGCGCAGACATGCTCAAGGAGGACGCCCCGGAGGGGGCGAAGTCGATCGCCCCTCCGGCGATGGCTTGAGCGCCACACGCGCCGCGTCGCCCGAGATCACCCGTTTCCTGCTGGCGTATCCGCCGTTCGATGCGCTGGGCGTCGAGCGCGTCCATCACGTCGCCGAGACCGTCGAGCTCGAGCAGTACCCGGCCGGCGCGACGATCATCAGCCAGGGCGCCGACCCGGTCGAGCACCTGCGGATCGTCCACACCGGCGCGGTCGAGATCGTCTACGACGGCAAGGTTCTGGACCTGCTCGGCGAGGGCGAGCTGTTCGGCCACGCGTCGATGCTGTCCGGGCTGCCGACGGGGTTCGAAGCCCGTGCAGCCGAGGACACGTCCTGCTATCGGATCGGCGCCGAGGTCGCGCGCGGATTGCTGGCCGATCCCGCGGCGCTGCGGTTCGTCGCGCGCTCACTGCTCGAGCGGCCGCTCGAGCTCGCGGCGGCCGCGCGCGATGCGCGCGATCCGGCGCATGAGCCGGTCGGCGCACTGATCCGCGGCGAGCCGGTCGTGTGCGACCCGGCGACCCCAATTCGCGAGGTCGCGCAGCTGATGACGGCGGGCCGCGCGACCTGCGCGATGATGGACCTCGGCGACGGCACGCTCGGGATCCTCACCGACCGCGACCTGCGCACCCGCGTGCTTGCGTCCGGCCTCGGCGGCGACACGCCCGCGTCGGCCGCGATGTCGGCGCCGGCGTACACCTGCCGCCCCGACCGGCTCGGCGGCGACGTGCTGCTCGAGATGCTCGATCGCGGCTTTCGCCACTTCCCGGTCGTGTCGGCGACCGGCAGGATCCTCGGCGTGATCCAGGACCTCGACCTGGTCTCCGCCTACACGCGGTCCTCGTTCTTCCTGCGCCAGCGGATCGGCTCGGCACAGAGCGTCGCCGAGCTCGCGAGTGCGGCCCGCGAGCTGCAACCGACGGTGATCGCGATGCACGATGCGAGCGTCGCCGCGAGCAACATCATGGCCGTCTACTCGGTGGTCATCGACGCGCTCACACGCCGGGTGCTCGAGCTCGCGGTCGACGACGCCGGCGAGCCCTGGACACCGTTCGCGTGGCTCGCGCTTGGCAGCCAGGCGCGGCGCGAGGCAGCTCCGAGCTCGGACATCGACAGCGCGATCGTGTGGTTCGGCGATGGCGACGAGGCGGCCGTCCACCCCCGGCTTCAAGCGCTCGCCGCCAAGGTCGTCGAGGACCTACGGGCGTGCGGCTTCGGCCCCGATCCGCATGGCGCGACCGCCGCGAACCCCGCGTTCGTGCGGTCCGTGCACTCCTGGCAGCGCGTCGCCCGCAGCTGGATCACCGACCCGACCCAGGAGAAGGCGCTGATCCTCGCCTCGGTGCTGGTCGACAGCCGCCCGGTCTGGGGAGTACACACCGGCACGCCCGTGTCGGATACCTTCCGACTGGCGGAGCGCAGCCCCGTGCTGCTGCGCCTGCTCGCCCGTTTTGCGCTCTCCTACCGACCACCGACCGGCTTCCTGCGCGGGCTCGTGGTCGAGCACAGCGGCGAGCACCGCGGACGGCTCGACCTCAAGCACGGCGGCATGATCCCGATCGCCGACCTCGCGCGATGGGCCGGGATCGCTGCGGGCGTGACCAGCGCCTCGACGATCGAGCGGCTGCGCGCCGCAGGGAGTGCTGGAACGCTCCCGGCTTCTGACGCGGCGACGCTCGAGGACGCGTTCGAGCTGATCGCGACACTGCGGCTCCGTCATCAGGTGCACCAGCTGCGAGCCGGCGAGCGGCCAGACGATTTCGTCGATCCGAGCACGCTCAGCGGGCTGACCCGCAGCCATCTCAAGGAAGCATTCCGCGCGGTCGCGTCGGTCCAGAAGCGTGTCGCGATCGAGACGAGGCTGGCCGTCACATGAGAGGCGACTGGCGCGACTACCGACCCGCGATCTGGCTCGCGATGCTCGGCATCGCAGTCGCGCTGCTTGTCACCCCTTGGTACGTCTGCGCGATCCTGTTCGGCGCCGCGGTCGGCTTCGCGATCCGGATCCGCCAGCGCCGGCAGTCAAGCGGTCGGTAGCCGCCGACCCTGCGCGTCGATGATCCGGACGTCGGCGCCGCTCGCAAGCAGCGCCGCAGCCGCGGGGTGTCGTGGCGTCCGCATCCGCCGCCGTCGCGCCGGCAGCAGCACGACATCGAACGCCGTCAGTGCGCTCCACCGCGCGAGCACGTCGTCGCCGGTGTCGACCAGCAGCTCGAAGGTCGCGTGCTCACCGGCGCCGCCGAGCCGCGCCCGAGCGCGGTCGAGATCCTCGGCGACGGTCTCGGTGATCGCCTGGTTGTAGTCGGCGGCTGAGTACCCGCAGCGGCCGCGCGAGGTCCGGGCCTGGCGCGCGATTCCGACGACCGTGATCGCCGCCCCCTCGCGTTCGGCGAGCTCGCGTGCGCGCTCGATCACCGCCGTGCCCGACGCGCCCGATTCGAGCACGACCAGCACGCGCTCGTAACCGACCACCTCATGCAGCAACCGCGTCACCAACGTAGAGTGACATGTGGGATGCGTCGCCGTCTGAAAAACCACATCGCATGACGGCGATCCTCCCCGACATCGTCGACGAGGCAGGGCGCCTGCTCGACGCCGCCGGCCGCGACGGCGCGACGCTCGCGCTGCTCGGTGGCATCGCGGTGCGCCTCAACGCCTCGGTGATCCCACCGCCGCTGGACCGCGAGTATAAGGACATCGACTTCGCCGTCCCGAAGGGTGGCGGCAACGCCGCCGCAAAGCTGCTGTCGGCGTGCGGCTACCAGCCGGCGGTCGAGTTCAACGCGCTGCAAGGCCGCGAGCGGCTGCTGTTCCACGATCCCGCGCACGACCGCCAGGTCGACGTGTTTGTCGGATCGTTTCGGATGTGCCACGAGATCCCGTTCGCCGATCGCCTCGAGCCCGGGCGCCCGACCGTGCAGCTCGCCGAGCTCGTCCTCACCAAGCTCCAGATCGTCGAGCTCAACGAGAAGGATGTGCGCGACACCGCGCTGCTGTTCTACGGACACGAGGTGTCAGACCGCGACGGCGACACGATCAACGGCAAGCGGATCGCCGAGCTGTGCTCGAGCGACTGGGGCCTGTGGCGGACGATCACGGCCAATCTCGAGCGCTGCCGTGATCACCTGGGCGACTACGCGCTCTCGGAGGCCGAAACCGCGCTGATCTCCGATCGCCTGACGCAGCTGCTCGCTCAGATCGAGGCCGAGCCCAAGAGCCGTGGCTGGAAGCTCCGTGCGAGGGTCGGCGAACGCAAACGCTGGTACGAACTGCCCGACGAAGTCGCCTAATTCGAAGATCTGCCGGCGCTGGCGTCCGGGCGAATGCGCATGATGCAGGTGTGAGCTGGCGGTCCACCAGGGCGTCATGGGATCCCGAGCAGCAGAATCGCCAGGTCGCGGTGATCGACCTTGGCTCGAACTCGTGGCGGCTGGTCGTATTCACCTACGGAGGGACGGGTTCCGGAACGTGGTGGAAGCGCACGGACGAGCTCTATGAGACGGTCCGGATCGGCGCCGGGCTCGGGGCCACCGGCCGCCTCGGCGACGACGCGATCCAGCGCGGGCTGGAGACGCTCGGGGTGTTCGCGCGCTTCTGCACCGCCAACGGGATCGGGCCGCACGACGTGCACGCGGTCGCGACCAGCGCGATCCGCGACGCCGACAACGGCGGGGAGTTCGTCGCCGCCGCGCAGCAGGCGACCGGCCTTGAGATCGAGGTGCTGTCCTCCGAGGACGAGGCCCGCTTTGGGTACGTCGCGGCCGTCAACACATCGACGATGACCGACGGCGCGGTGCTCGAGATCGGCGGTGGCAGCATGCAGCTGATCGGCGTCGCCGATCGCCAGGCGCAGGAGCTGTCCTCGTTCCAGCTCGGCGCCGTGCGGGTCACCGAGCAATTTTTGTCCGACAGCGGCCCGGCCAAGAAGAAGGAGCTCCAACGCGTCCGCGCGCACGTGCGCGAGACGCTCGCCGAGGTCTCGTGGCTGAAGGGCCACGGCAAGCGGGTGGTCGGGATCGGCGGCGCCGTGCGAAACCTCGCTGCCGCCGCCCTGCACGCACACGACCAGGTCGACATCGGCGTGCAGGGGTTCATGCTCACGCGCGAGATGCTCAACGACCTCGTTGCGACGCTCGCGTCGTTGCCGGCCTCCGAGCGCGGCGAGGTGCCCGGGATCAAGCCCGGACGCGGGGACATCATCCTCGCGTCGGCGCTGACGATCGAGACCGTGCTCCAGATCGGCGACTTCGACGGGATCGAGGTGACCGAGGCCAGCCTCCGCGACGGTGTGTTCCTCGCGCGCGAGCTGCTGGCCGGCGACGAGCCGCTGCTTCCCGACGTCCGACAGGCGGCGGTGCGAAACCTCGCGGTTCAGTACGAGTCAGACCTCGCGCACGTCGAGCACGTCGCCAAGCTCTCGCTGCAGATGTTCGACTCGCTCGTCGACGGCGGCCAGTTCACGCCCAAGGACGGCGAGCGCGAGCTGCTATGGGCCGCCTCGATGCTGCACGACGTCGGGATGACGATCTCCTACGACGACCACCACAAGCACTCCTACTACCTGATCGTCAGCGCCGAGCTGCCGGGGTTCGATCCGCGCGAGCGCGCGCTGGTCGCGCAGATCAGCCGCTATCACCGCAAGGGCGCGCCGAAGCTCGGCGAGATGGCCTCGCTCGCCGACCCGGGCGACGACGAGCTGCTTGAGCGCTGCGCCGTGATCCTGAGGCTCGCCGAGCATCTCGAGCGCGGGCGTGACCAGTCGGTCAGCGCCGCGCAGCTGCGCGGCAACGGCGACGGGGTCGACCTGCACCTGCAGGCGGCGGGTGACCTGACGCTGCCGCGCTGGAGCGTCGAGCGCTACGGCGACGGCGAGGCGTTCCAGCGCGTGTTCGGCCGCAGGCTGCTGATCGGGTAACCGGCGCATCGCGCGCCACTCCGCTTTAGGGTCCGTCGGGCGGATGAAGAGGTGCCTGCTCGTACTCGTTGCGGCGATCGTCGTCGCAGTTGCTGCGTCCCCGGCGGAGGCGACGCCGATCACGAGCGTGTTCGCCGGCCAGACGATCAGCGGCAACCCGATCCCGTGCACCACCCAGGCCGACGGCGTCCGCGTGTGCCACGGCACCGACAACGGCGGCGGTTCCAGCGACCTGCGGCTGAAGAGCTTCGACGGCACCCCGCTCGAGGTCTGGGTGATCCTGCCGCCCGCGCCCGCGTCCGGAACCGACGGCAACTATCCGTTCGTCGTCCAGAGCCATGGCTGGGGCGTTCCGCCACAGGGCCCCGACGACACGCAGTTCTACGGACCGACGGCCGATGCGTGGGCGAAGCAGGGCTACGCGGTGATGCAGCTCAGCGCGCGCGGGTTCGGCGACTCGTGCGGTACCGCGGCGTCGCGACTCGCCGCTCCCCAGGCGTGTCTGAGCGGCTACATCCGGCTCGACGACGAGCGCTACGAGGTTCGCGACATCCAGTACGCGTCGGGGTTGCTCGTCGACGATGGCGTCATCGACCCCGCCCGCATCGGCGCGACCGGCGAGTCCTACGGCGGCGGCGTCTCGCTCGAGCTCGCGACGCTGAAGGACCGCGTGATGAACGCCGACGGCACCCTGAGCCCCTGGAAGACGCCCGACGGAACGCCGATGCACCTGGCGGCCGCAGCGCCCGTGATCCCGTGGAGCGACCTCGAGTACTCGCTGATGCCAAACGGCCGCACGCTCGACTACCAGGTCACCGGCCCGAAGGCCGACCTCTCACCCGTCGGCGTCGAGAAGCAATCGTTCCAGTCGGGGCTGTTCGCGATCGGCGCCACCGAGGGCAACTACTCGGCGACCGACCAGCAGGCGGATCTGCCGGCCTGGTTTGCGCTGGTCAACGCTGGCGAGCCGTATGACTCAAACCCCGAGGCGACCTCGATCGGCAACCAGCTCACGCGCTATCACTCGGCCTACTACCTGCTCGACGGCGCCTACGGGACGCACCGAGAGGCGCCGGCGCCGCTGCTGATCGCCAACGGCTTCACCGACGACCTGTTCCCCGTCGACGAGGCGGTCCGCTACGACAACCTCGATCAGTCGCTGTATCCGTCCGATCCGATCGGTCTGTTCGACGGCGACTTCGGCCACCAGCGCGCCCAGAACAAGCCCGGCGACGAGGCGCTGTTGTTGGGGCGGATCCAGGCGCTGTTCGCCCACTACGTCAAGGGCGGCAGCCGCGTGCCGCAGCTCGGCGCCACCGCCACGATCGAGACGTGCCCGTCGACCGCGCGCTCGGGCGGCCCGTACAGCGCCTCGACGTGGGCGGGCCTTCACCCGGGCGAGGTCGACTTCAACTCGCCGGCGTCGCAGACGATCCTGTCGGCCGCGGGCAACCCGACGATCTCGCGTGCGATCGACCCGATCGCGGGCGACGGCGCCTGCGCGTCGGTGACGGCGACCGACCAGGGCCCGGGCGTCGCCACCTACCGGATGCCGGCGGTGACCGGCCACGGCTACACGCTGCTGGGCTCCCCCACCGTGATCGCCACGCTTAACGTCACCGGCACGTTCCCCGAAATCGCTGCAAGGCTGTGGGACGTCGACCCGCGCGCCAACACCGAGACCCTGGTCGCACGCGGGATCTACCGGGTCGACTCCAACAAGCCCGACGGGCTGCAGGTCTTCCAGCTTCACCCAGGCGCCTGGCACTTTGCGGCCGGGCACATCCCGAAGCTCGAGCTGCTCGGCCAGGATGCACCGTACGCGCGCGCCTCGAACGGCACGTTCACGATCGCGGTCACCGGTCTGCAGCTACGGCTGCCTGTCCACGACGTGCCCGGAAACGTTGGCGTCCCGGCCGCCGTCACGGCGCCGCTGCCGCACGTGCGGCCGAATCCGCGCGCTGGCTGATTAACAAGAACGTCACACAGGCGGCGAGGTGCCGCCCTAAGTTCTCCATGTGGACACCGTTGCGCAGCCTCCACTGTGGCCCGCCGATCCCGGGCATCGCGAGGCGATCGACACGCTGCTGGTGATGGCCGAGGCCGAGGACCGCTGGGGCGAGCGCCGCCGGGCCGCGGACCTGCTCGACAGCGTCGAGCGGATCATCGGGACGCTGCCGCACGGCTATGAGCAGATGCGCTCGCGATGCCGGCGCCTCCCCGGCCGGACGCCGGTCGCCCGGTGACCAGGCCCGGACTGCCCCTACCGGCCATGCCGCGTACAGTTTGGTCATGCTCTGGTTGCTGCGACATGCTGAAGCGGTCGACGGCGGCCCCGACGACCACCGGCCGCTGACCGAGCGAGGGATGCGTCAGGCAGATGCAGCGGGAATTGCGCTCGCCCGGCTTGGCACCCACATTGACGTCTGCATGAGCAGCCCGAAGCTCCGGGCGCTCCAGACCGCGCAACGCGCATGCGAGCCACTCGGTGTCGAAGTGACCGTCGAGCGCGCCCTGTCGGGCGAGCCGTTCGACGTACAAGAGCTGACCGTCGGCCTCGGCGACGTGCTGCTGGTCGGCCACGACCCAAGCTTCTCGATCCTGCTCCATGACCTCACCGGAACCCAGGCGCGGATGCGCAAGGGCGGCCTTGCGGCGATCTCCAAGGGCGAGCTGATCGCGCTGCTGCGGCCATCGGAGTTGGCTGCGATCGCCGAGGCGGACGTTCCCGTCGCATGACCGAGCATTCGTTCGAAGCCGCCGGCGCGCTCGCCGGCCAGGGCCTTTCGGTCGCGGACGGGCGTACGTCCGAGGGACCCGACCGGCTCGCCGACCCCGACCTGTACGCCAACCGCGAGCTGTCGTGGCTGGACTTCAACGACCGCGTCCTACAGCTCGCGGAGGACGAATCGCTGCCCTTGATCGAGCGCTGCAAATTCCTGGCGATCTTCACCACCAACCTCGACGAGTTCTTCATGGTCCGCGTCGCCGGCGTTCACGACCAGGTCGAGGCGCGGATCGACGCGCGCGGGCCCGACAACTTGTCGCCCAGCGAGGTGCTCGAGCAGATCTCCGAGCGCGTCCGCGAGCAGGACCGCCGACAGGCGCGCGAGTTCTCAGACCGCGTGATGCCGGCGCTCGGCGACCAGGGCATCCGGATCGTCAGCTGCGAGGAGTGCGGGGCGCCCGCGAGCCGCATCGAGGACCGCTTCCGCGAGGAGATCTTCCCCGTGCTGACGCCGCTCGCAATCGGCCCGGGCCGGCCGTTCCCGTACATCTCGAACCTGTCGCTGAGCCTGATCGTCCGGCTGCGCGACCCCGACATCGACCAGGAGGTGTTCGCGCGGGTGAAGGTGCCCAAGGAGGTCCTGCCGCGCTTCATCGAGATCTCCAAGGACACGTTCGTCCCGCTCGAGAACGTGATCGCCGAGCATCTCGACGCGCTGTTCCCCGGGGTGGAGATCATCAGCTACGACCTGTTCCGCGTTACCCGCGACGCCGACTTCGAGGTCTCCGACGAGGCCGACGACCTACTTCAGGCGGTCGAGGCCGAACTGCGGCGCAGACGCTTCGGCGAGGTCGTGCGGCTCGAGGTCGGCGCGGCGATGGACCCGGTGCTGCGCGCCCACCTGATCGAATGGCTCGGGGTCACCGAGAACCAGGTCTACGACGTCGAGGGAATGCTCGACTTCAGCGACCTGTGGGAAATCGCCGGGGTCGAGGGCCACGCCGAGCTGCGCCAGCCGCCGTGGACGCCGCTGACCCACCCAGCGCTCGCCGCGGGCCCCGGCGACAGCGAAGACCATCCCGATGTGCTCGCGGCGATGCGCGCCGGCGACGTGCTCGTCCACTACCCCTACCAGTCGTTCGCGACGAGCGTCGAGCGCTTCGTCCAGCAGGCGGTCGCCGATCCCGAGGTGCTCGCGATCAAGATGACCGTGTACCGGACGTCTGACGACTCGGCGCTCGTCCCGTCGCTGATCGAGGCCGCTGAGAAGGGAAAGCAGGCGGTCTGCCTGGTCGAGCTCAAGGCCCGCTTCGACGAGCGGCCGAACATCCGCTGGTCCAGAGCACTGGAAGAAGTCGGCGCCCACGTCGTGCACGGGATCCCCGGGCTCAAGACCCACGCCAAAGCGATCCTCGTCGTCCGCCGTGAGCGCGGCGGTGTGCGCCACTACGTGATGATCGGGACCGGCAACTTCCACGCCAAGAACGCGCGCCTGTACGAGGACTTTGGGCTGTTCACGACCGACCGCGAGCTCGGCGAGGAGGTCGCGAACCTGTTCAACACGCTCACCGGCTACGGACACCCCAAGCGCCAGCGCAAGGTCCTGGTCGCACCGAGCTCGATGCGCGGCCCGCTGATCGAGGAAATCGAGCGGACCGTCGAGGCGCACGAGGCCGGCCAGCAAGCGCGGATCGTGATGAAGATGAACTCGCTCGTCGACCGGCGCTGCATCCAGGCGCTCTATCGCGCGTCGCAGGCGGGTGTCCCGATCGACCTTAACGTCCGCGGGATCTGCTGCCTGCTGCCAGGCATCGAGGGCGTCAGCGAGACGATCAGCGTCAGCTCTGTCGTCGGTCGCTTCCTCGAGCACTCGCGGATCTACTCGTTCCACCGCGGTGACGAGCACAGCTACTACATCGGCTCCGCCGACCTGATGCCGCGCAACCTCGACACCCGGGTCGAGCTGCTGGCGCCGGTTGAGAACGAGGAGCTGCGCGCCGAGCTACACGACACACTCGCCCGCTGCCTCGCCGACGACACCAACTCGTGGACGCTCGGATCCGATGGTCGCTGGACCCGGCGCGAGGGCGGCACCCGCTCCGTGCATCGTGAGCTGATGGAGCGGGCTTTCGCACAATCGTCGACGGTGCCGACCTAGGCGCCACGACGGACGGCAGCAGGGTATGCACAGCGATGCCCTGCTCGTCATCGTCATCGTCGCTGCGCTCGCGTTCGACTTCACCAACGGCTTCCACGACACCGCCAACGTCGTCGCGACGTCGATCTCGACGCGCGCGCTGTCGCCGCGCTCGGCGATCGCCGTCGCGTCGGTCCTGAATTTCGCCGGGGCGTTCATCTCGCTGAAGGTCGCGGCGACGATCGCGACCGGGATCATCGACCCGCACGACGTCACCGAGTCGATCGCGTTCGCCGGGCTCGCGGGTGCGATCGCCTGGAACCTGATCACGTGGTTCTACGGGCTGCCGTCGAGCTCCTCGCACGCACTGATCGGCGCGATCGTCGGGGCGCTGCTCGCCGGCGTCGGCGGCGCCGGCATCAACGTGCACGGGCTTCTGACCAAGGTTGTCGCGCCGGCTGTGTGGGCGCCGCTGCTCGCGTTCGTGCTGGCCGGCCTGGCGATCGTCGTGATCTACCGGCTCGTCGGGCGCAGGCGCCCGGGCCCGGTCACACGCGGCTTTCGCTCGGGGCAGATCCTGTCGGGTTCGCTGCTCGCGCTGGCGCACGGCACCAACGACGCGCAGAAGACGATGGGCGTGATCAGCCTCGCGCTCGTCGCCCACGGCAGCCTCAGCTCCGACCATTTCCACGTCCCGCTGTGGGTCGTGATCGTGTCGGCGACGACGATGGCGCTCGGGACCTACGCGGGCGGCTGGCGGATCATCCGCACGGTCGGCAGCCGGATCATCCGGATGAATCCCGCCCAGGGGTTCGCCTGCCAGGGCGCGGGCGCGGTCGTGATCCTCGTCTCCTCCCGCCTGGGCTATCCGCTGTCATCGACGCACGTGATCTCCGGCGGGGTGATGGGCGCCGGCGCCGCGACCCGACTGTCGGCCGTCCGCTGGGGCGTCGCGGGCAACATCGCGATCGCGTGGGCGCTAACGCTCCCCGCGGCCGCCGCGTTCGGGGCGATCGCCTACTGGCTTCAGGAGCTGCTCGGCGCCGGCGTGTTTGGCCCGCTGGTGATCAGCGCCGCCGCGCTGTTCTGGTTCGGCCGGGTGCTGCTCAACAACCGGACCCAGATAGCCCAAACCGCCAGGGCGAAAGCCGCTGGCGGTCTGGTAAGGCGGGAGATGTAGGGGTGTGGGGTGAAGCTTGTGCGATCAGCCGCCCTGCGAAGCGGTCTGCGGCCGCGTGCCGAGCGTGAGCTTGATGGTCTGCTGCTGCCCGCCGCGCTTGACGGTCAGCGTGACCGTCTGCCCGGGGGCGTAGTTGTCGACGGTCTCGATGAAGTCCTGCGTCGAGCTGACCGACTTGCCGTTGACCGCGGTGATCACATCGCTGGTCTGCAGACCCGCCGCCGAACCCGGCGATGAGGGCTGCACCTGCGTGACCTGGGCGCCGCCGGTCGACGCGCTGTTGAGCTCAACGCCGACGTAGGCGTGCTTGACGGGCTTGCCGGCGATGATCGCGTTGGCGATCCGCGCGTCGGTGTTTGACGGAGTCGCGAACCCGACACCGGCGTTGGAGCCCGAGCTGGTCTGGATCTGGTCGTTCAGGCCCAGCACGTGACCGTTGCCGTCGAGCAGCGGACCGCCAGAGTTGCCCGGGTTGATCGCCGCGTCGGTCTGGATCGCGCCGGTGATCGTGAAGTTGTTGGGCGCGGTGATGCTGCGGCCAACCGCGCTGACGATTCCGGCTGTCGTGGTCTCAGGCAGGCTGAACGGGCTGCCGATTGCGACGACGGGGTCGCCGACCTGCGTCGTCGAGGAGTCCGCGAACGAAATCGGGTGAAGCTCAGAAGCCGGCACGTCGACGTGGATCACGGCGACGTCGGTCGACGAGTCGGTGCCGAGCACCTTGGCGTCGGCCGTCTTGCCGTTCTGGAAGTGGACCTTGACCGAGGTCGCGTTGGCGACGACGTGCTGGTCGGTGAGGATGTCGCCCTTGGTGTCGTACACGACGCCGGCGCCCTCGCCGGTCGCCTGCTGCTGGCCACCGCTGCCACCACTACCACCACTACCACCGCTGCCACCGCTGCCACCGCCGCCGAAGAGGTTGCTGCCGCCCTCGTTGGTCGACACGGTGATGTCGACGACGCCTGGGCTGGCGGCGCGATAGATCTGATTGATGGTGAGCCCGTTCGAGGTGCTCAACGCCGTCGGGACGGCAGCCGAGCCCGCCTGCTGCGTGACGGTCTCGGTCGTGACTGAGTGCGTTGTGCCGCCGCTGCCACTGGCTACCACAAGGGCGATCGCCCCGCCGGCAACGGCGCCTCCTACGATTGGGACCAGACGGCTTAGACGACTCATACTCGGTTGCTCCTAAGGGACGTAAATCTCATATCGATGCTTCCCACTACAGCAGCCGCCGATCAGAAACCAGTGAGAGATCGATGAGAGCCGCGTAAGTTTGCGGGCGACCGAGGCCCTTTACGCGGTCGGCCCGGCAGGCGGTGGCGGCGCCGGCGCGAAGCTTCCGGGCCGCGCAAAACCGCCACGGGACCCGTGATACCCGTAGGCGCGCGGGCCGAACCCGCGAGGCCCGAAGCCAGGGCCCTGACCCGGCTTCGGCGGAGTCGCGTTGATTAGCGGGTCAAGGCGCTTGGAAAGCCCGGTGAGGATCTTCTGCTCCTGCGCGGCGGTAATCCGCTTGTTGGCCACGGCCTTGTCGAGCCGGGTCTTGATCGCGGCCGTGATCGTCTGTTCGAGGCCGGACGTGCTCTTGCCCTGCGCCTTTGCGATCTGGGCCAGCGACTTGCCGCTCATCACCTGCTTACGCAGCTGCGCCTCGGTCAGGCCGAGGTACTTGGCGACCGGGTCGATCGCCGCCCTGGTCAGCGGCGGCGGTCCGAAGAAGCCGCGCTTGAAGCCAGGGTGGCCGGGTCCGGGGCCGGGTCCGGGTCCGGGGAAGCCAGGGCCGGCGGGCCCGGCGCCGGGGGCGAACCGCGGCGGCGTCCCGTTCTGGATGTCCTTCTTGAGCGCATCTGCCTGAGCCTGGGTCAGCTTGCCCGCCTTGACGGCGGCGTCGATCTGGTCCAGGCGCGCGGCCTTCACCGCCGCGCTGAGCTGCGCGGGCGTGACGTTCAGCCGCTTGGCGACGTCGTTGAGGAACGCCTGACGGGCGTTGCCATTGGAGTCCTTGGTCGCGGCGAACGCACCGCCGGCGAACGCCGCGGCGGCCAGCACGGTCACACCGACAACTAGCTTGCGCTTGAGAGGTGAGTGAATGGCTCTGACTCCTGCAGTTGGACGGGCGCCTTCGGATGCGGCTAGGCGCCCGTGATGTGGAATGTCGCAGCTGTTTTTGAGAACACCGTAAGAAGTATGTAAGTAGCGCCGGTTTTCAGCCGTCGAGGATCCGTCGGATGCGCTCAGCCTCGCGGCTCGACTGCTTTTGAAGACGCTCCCAGGTGATCCGGACGGTCCTGTAGCCCGCCGCAAGCGTCGTTGCATCGCGCTCCCGATCACGCTCAAACGAGGCTTTTGTCCGGTGAAAGGCCCATCCGTCGAGCTCGACGATCACCTTCTCGGCGCGAAACAGCACGTCCACCTCGTAGCCGGCAACGCGCGCGTTGAATTCGGCGCGCGGGAGTCCATGAGCGTTGATGAACGCCGCGAATGCGTCCTCGAACTCCGAGCGCGTGGGGCCCGTGGGGTTGTCGGTGAACGCCCGGACCCTGCAGGCTCCAGGGTGTCTGGGAAGCCGAGTCGCCACCTCCTCCAGGTCAGCGATACGCAGCACCCGCTCGATGCGCAGGTCGTTGATCGCGCGCCCGAGCGCCTTGTCGGTCAAGCGCGGGGCGATCTCGAGGACCGTTCGCGCCGGGCTGGTGACGCGGATCCCTTGTTGGCGCCGGACGTCCTTGCGGGTAATCGTCGCCCGATGGGTCTTGAT
>DASXDD010000004.1:0-19589 GCA_036490775.1 Solirubrobacteraceae bacterium
GCGCTGATCGTCGGCTGTTTCGGCGCAATCCGCGGGCTGACGCTGCTGGCGGGCGCCGGGGTCCGGACCCCGCCTGAACTGTTGTCGCTGCATCGGGTGCTGTCGCGCTGGCAGCGACCCGTCCGCTGGGCCGGGATCGCCTCGCTCGCGGCGATCCTGCTCGTCGCACTCGGATCGGTCGCAACGTGATCCTCGACGCGCACGGGCTGCGGGTCGAGCTTTCCCGAGGCTGGAGCGGGCGCGTGTTCGCCGGTGCCGGCGGCGTGGCGACGCTCCACGCCGGCAACTTCCAGCTGCCGCTCGACGACGGCGAGTTCGGCGACGCGAGCACCGCGGCAATGCCCGATGTCGCCACGTTCCTGGCGCTGACCGAATACCAGCCAGGGGCCGGACTGGCGCCGGGGGTGGGCCTGTTTGAACCGCGGCGGGTCCCGCTACCGCTCGAGCCGACGAGCTTTGGCCCCGACCGCCTCCAGCATCCACGGCGCGGGCAGGCCGGCGCGCAGCACTTCTTCACTGCGTCTGGCCGTCCGTTCTGCATGTATGCGGTGGTGGCCGGCCCGCGCCGCGAGCGACGTCACCAGCTGCTGGCCCTCGACCGGGTGCTGCGCTCGCTCGAAATCGACAAGCGCCGGCGCGGCCCGACTCGCTAGGCCCCCGGCGCCGGTCCGGCCGCTGCCTCCAGGTGCCCGTGATAGTTCGCCGCGTCGTGGCCGAGTGCGCCGACGCACGGAGTGCGATTCAGCCGCTTGCGGTTGCGGTAGGTCGCGCTAACCCGGGTCGCGAACGTCGCGCCGCCGAACGGGACCGCGAAGGTGACCTTGACGGTGATCGTGAACGGCACCTTCTCGCCGGCCGGGTACAGGCGCCCGGCACAGCGCAGCGGCGCGACGAAGCTACCCGTGCCCGCGTAGGTTCCCGGGCCGCGGCGGTGCAGGACGAGCGTGTCCGACGCGTTCGCCCGGGCGCGCGTCAGCGTCACCTCGGGGCATTGGCCGACGGGGCAACTCGATGCGAACGACCAGACCCGATCGACGGTCTCGCCGACGTGCTCGCCCTTGACCGCGTGTGCGGCAGTGACACGGCCGGCGAGGTCAAAGCTGCCCTGCAACCTCGCGTCGGGGAACGGCGGCGCCGGCGGTTGCGCGGCGGCGCGAGCGACCGGCGCGAGCACGAGCACGGCCGCGAACGCAACCAGGACGCGGCGCACTACATCCCCAGCGCCCGTCCGATAACCATCTCCTGCACCTCGTCGGTGCCCTCGCCGATCGTCAGGATCTTGGCGTCGCGGTAGAAGCGGCAGACCGGATACTCCTCGATGTAGCCGTAGCCGCCGTGGACCTGGACTGCCTCGTCGGCGGCGTGCACGGCGAGCCGGCCGCTCTTGAGCTTGGCCTGTGCCGCGGTCAGCGTGAAGTTCTCGCCACGGTCCTTGAGCCACGCCGACTTGTGGACGAGCAGCCTCGTCGCCTCGATCTCGGTCGAGAGATTCGCGAGCTTGGCCTGGATCGACTGAAAGCGCGAGATCGGCTGTCCGAACGCGCGGCGCTCCTTCGCGTAGGCGAGCGCCTGGTCCAGCGCGCCCTGGGCGAGGCCGACGCCCATCGCCGCGACGCCGATCCGGCCGATGTCGAGTACGTGGAAGAACTGTCGCAGGCCGGCGCCGCGCGCACCGACGAGGTTCTCCTCCGGCACCCGGCAGTCACTGAACGAAAGTGGCCGCGTGTCGGACGCGTTCCAGCCCATCTTGCGGTAGGGCTCGCCCGGCTCGTAGCCGGGGGTGCCGTTGGGGACCAGCAGGTTCGAGATCTCGCGCCCGGCGCCGTCGCCGTTGCTCGAGCCGCCGGTGACGGCTGTGATCACGACCACACCGGAGATCTCGGTGCCCGCGTTGGTGATGAACTGCTTGGCGCCGTTGATCACCCATCCACAGTCATCGAGCACGGCGCGGGTCTGGGTGTTGCCGGCGTCTGAGCCGGCCTCGGGCTCGGTCAGCCCGAACGCCCCGAGCCGTTCGCCGCTACACAGCCGCGGCATCCACTCGCGCTTCTGCTCCTCAGATCCGAACAGGTAGATCGGCTGCGTGCCGAGCGACGTGTGTGCGCACAGCGTGATCGCGACCGACGAGTCGACGCGGGTGAGCTCCTCGACGGCGAGCGCGTACGCAAGTGAGTCGCCGCCGGCGCCGCCGTACTCCTCGGGGAACGGGATTCCCATCAGGTCGAGCTCGCCGAGCCGCTTGACGATCTCGTACGGGAACGACTTCGTGCGGTCAAGCTCCTCGGCGACCGGCGCGATCTCCTGGCGGGCGAAGTCGCGAACGGTGTCGCGCAGCAGCCGGTGGTCGTCTGAGAGGCCGAACTCCATCAGCTCGAGGCCGCGGCGAGCTTGCGCGCCACGTCGACCAGCAGGCGAACGCCGAAACCGGTCGCGTCCCGGTTCAGGTACGGGCGCCGCACGTCCCAAGCGGTTCCGGCGATGTCGAGATGGGCCCACGGCACATCGCCGGCGAAGTGGTGAAGCAGCTCGGCGGCCGTGATCGAACCGGCCTCGCGGCGCTGGCTCAGGTTCGTCAGGTCCGCGTAGCGGCCTTTGACCATCTCCGCGTAGTCGTCGTGCAGCGGCAGGCGCCACAGCAGCTCGCCGGTCTCGCCGCCGCTTGTCGCCACCAACGACGCCCACTCGTCGTCGTTGCTCATCATTCCGGCGTACGTGCGGCCGAGGGCGGTGACCATCGCGCCGGTCAGGGTCGCGACGTCGACGAGCCGCTCGCACCCCTCGCGCACGGCATACGTGATGCAGTCGGCGAGCACGAGCCGGCCCTCGGCGTCGGTGTTGTTGATCTCGATCGTCGTCCCGTCGAGCGCTCGGACGATGTCGCCCGGTTTGACCGCGGCCGGTCCTGGCATGTTTTCGGTGGCGCCGACGACCGCGGTGACGCGCACCGGCGCCTCGAGCTCGGCGAGCGCGGCGATCGCCTCGATCACGGCGGCGCCACCGCACATGTCGAACTTCATCTCCCACATGCCCGCGCCCGGCTTCAGCGAGATCCCGCCGGAGTCGAACGTGACGGCTTTGCCGATCAGCCCGAGTCGCGGCGCCTCGGGCGCCGACGGACCGTCGTAGTCGAGCCGGATCAGACGCGCGCTCTGGGCCGAGCCCTGGGCGACCGCAGCGAACGCGCCCATCCCCAGCTCTCCGATCGCGTCCTCGTCGAGGATCGTCGCGGTGATCCCGAGCCGCTCCGCGAGCTCGGACGCGTACTCCGCGAGCGCTGCGGGCGGGAGCTCGTTGCCAGGCGTGTTGCCGAGGTCGCGGGCGCGGTTCTGAGCGCGGACGACGACATCGGCGGTATGGACCGCGTCAGCGACGTCGTGATGGGCGCTGAGGACCAGGCGCTCGATCTGCTCAGGCTCCTGATCGCGCTTGTAACGCCCGAAGCGATAGGCGCGAAGCACGGTCCCCTCGACCAGCCCACGGACGATCTCGTCGCCGACGTGGTGGGGAACCTCCCAGCACAACGTCTTGGTGCTGAGCTCGGCCGCGCGCACCTCCACGATCCCGGCTGCGATCCGCGCTCGCTCGCCGTCGAACTTGGTGCGGTCTCCGAGCCCGACGACGATCAGACGCTTGCCCTGCGCGTGTGTGACCGCGAGCCGCTTGAACTTGCGCTGTGCCTCGCCCTCGTCGAGCAGCGCCATCAGCTCGCCACCCGGGAGGTCGTGGGCGACGCCCTCGTCCTCGAACACGCCTACGGCGACGGTGTCGGCGTCGGTTTCGAGTGGGCTCTGCGTGGTCGCTTGTACCAGCACGCGTGGGACCCTACCAACGGCCCACCATCTAGCATGGAGAGCCCGTCATCCAACCCCGGAGAACGACAACCAGATGCCCAAGACTGTGATCCTCTCCGCCGCTCGCACCCCGATCGGGAAGCTCGGCGGCGGCCTGTCAAGCCTCGACGCAACCGAGTTGGGCGGCACGGCGATCAAGGCCGCGCTCGAGCGCGCAGAGGTAGCTCCGGATCAGGTCCAGCACGTGGTGATGGGGCAGGTGCTTCAAGCGGGTCAGGGGCAGATTCCCTCCCGCCAGGCGCAGATCAAGGCCGGGATCCCCAAGGAGGTCTCCTCGGAGACGATCAACAAGGTCTGCGCTTCTGGGATTCGCGCCGCCGGGCTGCTCGACGCCGCGATCCGCGCGGGTGACCTCGAGGTCGGCGTCGGCGGCGGCATGGAGTCGATGTCAAACGCCCCGTACATGCTCAAGCAGGCGCGGTTCGGCTACCGCATGGGCGACGGCAAGATGCTCGACGCGATGCTCCACGACGGCCTCACGAACCCGTTCTCGGGCAAGCACATGGCCCAGGAGGCGAGCGAGGTCGCCGCCGAGCTCGAGATGACCCGTCCCGACATGGACCGCTGGGCGCTGCGCTCGCACCAGCTTGCGATCAAGGCGACCGACGAGGGGCGCCTGCCCGAGGAGATCGTGCCGGTCACGATCAGCTCCAAGAAGGGCGACACGGTCGTCGAGATCGATGAGGCGCCGCGGCGCGACTCGACGCTCGAGGCGCTTTCCAAGCTGCCCCCGATCTTCCTCAAGGACGGCTCCCACACCGCCGGCAACTCGCCCGGCGTCAACGACGGCGGCGGCGCGATCGTCGTCGCCAGCGACGAGTGGGCCAAGCGTCAGGGCAAGCAGGCGCTCGCGACGATCGTTGCCCAGGCGCAGGTCGCAGACGACTTCCCGTACCTCGCCCGCACTCCGGCCAACGCCGCCAAGCTGGCGCTCGAGAAGGCCGGGCTGAAGGTGGAGGACATCGACCTCTGGGAGATCAACGAGGCGTTCGCGTCGGTCACACTCAACTCGATCCGGATGCTCGGGATCGACGAGGACCGAGTCAACGTCAACGGCGGCGCGGTCGCGCTCGGTCACCCGATCGGGGCGTCGGGCGCGCGGATCCTCGGCTCGCTCGTCCTCGAGCTGCGGCGTCGCGGTGGCGGTCTTGGCTGTGCCGCGATCTGCTCGGGTGGCGGCCAGGGCGACGCGGTCATCGTTGAGGTGAATGCGGGCTGATCGAGCCCACAACGGCCGCATAGCGCCACCCGCGGGAGCTGCGCAGAGCGCAGCATTCTTCGATCTGGACCGGACGCTGATGGAGGGCTCGTCGGCGTTCCAGTTCGGGCGGGCGGCGCATCGAGCTGGACTGCTGGGCCGGCGGCAGCTGCTCGCCGACGGCTGGGCGAACCTCCGCTTCCGGTTGCGCGGCGCGACCGACGAGGACACGCATGCGCTGCGCGATCGGATCTCGGCGTCGGTGAAAGGGATCCGGGTGCGCGATCTCGAGCGGCTCGGCGCTGACGTGCTCGCCGGGATCCTGCCGCGGGTCTACCCGCAGGTGCTGGCGGTCGCCTACCAGCATCAGGACGCCGGCCGGCGCGTGTACATCGTTACCGCCGCCTCGAACGAACTCGCGCAGATGCTCGCCGGGGTGCTCGCGTTCGACGGTGCGATCGGCTCGCAGTTCTCGGCGGTGTCGGACGGGGTCTACACGGGCGTGCCGGAGGGGCTGTTCGTCTACGGGGCGGGCAAGGCGCGGGCGGTCCGTCAGCTCGCCGAGCGCGAGCAGCTCGACCTCGACGACTCCTACGCATACTCGGACTCGGTTTCCGATCTGCCGATGCTGCGCGCGGTCGGGCATCCGGTCGCCGTCAACCCCGACTCAGCGCTCGGGCGCCTCGCACGCGAAGAGGGGTGGGAGGTGCTGCGGTTTGAGCGGCTCGGCCGGCGCCTGAAGGCGGCGATCGGACTCAGCGCAGCGGCCCTCACCGGCGGTGTCGGCAGCGCCGCGCTGATCCGCGGCCGGCGCCGGAAGGTGCTCGGCGTCAGCCGGCCCGGAAGGTGACCGCGCCGAGCCCGATGAACGTGGTCGTCCCAGCCACGAACACGACCGTGCAGTCCGACGACCTGACGGCCACGCCGGCAGCGGTGCCCCCGTCGCCATAGGCGGGGAAGTCTTCGATCCCGCCGACCGGGCAGTAGCCCGCAGGAAGCCTGAAGATCGTCGCGTCGGTGCCGCTCGGCCGCTGGACGTCGCCCTGCAGGTGGACGGTGCCGAACGCGTCCTTCCAGAACCCGGCCGACTGGAAGCCGTTGCCCACGTTGGACCAGTTGACGTCGAACCCCGGCTGGCCCGCCGTGCCGACAAGATGCACCGGCTCGGCGGGAGCGATCGACGGATTCGGATAGGTGCCGGTCAGCCCGCCGCCGGCGGCGCCGACCGGCGAGGCGACCAGCGCGTGGCCCGCGCTTTTCGCGTCGGGCACGGTCCCGAGCTTCTTGACGTTGATCTGTGCGCCGGTCAGCGAATGGCGCCTGATCTTCGAGGCTGTGATCGTCCCGTTCTTGATCTTCGCGTCGGTGACCGCGCTCTTTCGCAGTTGCCCGGTGCCGACGCTGTTTTGCGGCAACGAGAACGCGGCATAGCCGGTTCCGCCCATCGAGACCACCAACGCGATGATCGCGATCACGAGTGCCGGAGACGGGCGGCCTACCCGCAGCCTCGATCGGTGTTCACTTCGTGCGCCCATATATCGCCTGTCCTGACCGATCCCCTGCTCCGGGAGACGGTCTACCCCGTGTAGACACCCGATACGCCTCAGTGTTGCGGTGTCGAGCGGTGACTCAACACTTAGACTAGTCGCCGATGGCGACAGGGTCGCGTACGACCGACGCAGAGCGGTGGGAGCGCGAGACGTTCGCGCGGGCTCGAGAGCGCGATGCTCCGTTCTCGACGATCTCGGGCGAGCCGATCCGGCCGCTGTACACCGAGGCCGATCTGCCGGGCGGGATCGGCGGCCCCGAGGACCCGATCGGCCTGCCGGGCGAGTATCCCTACACCCGCGGCGTCTACGGCTCGATGTACCGCGGGCGGCTGTGGACGATGCGCCAGTTCGCGGGGTTCGGCACCGCCCAGGAGACCAACCGCCGGTTCCACTACCTGCTCGACCACGGTCAGACGGGGCTGTCGACTGCGTTCGACATGCCCTCGCTGATGGGCCATGACTCCGACCACCCCCGGGCGCTCGGCGAGGTCGGACGCGAGGGCGTCGCGGTCGATTCGCTCGAGGACATGGAGATGCTGTTCGACGGCATCCCGCTCGACGAGGTGACCGTGTCGATGACGATCAACGCGCCCGCCGCGATCATGCTCGCGTTCTACGTGGTCGCCGCCGAACGTCGCGGGATCGCCCCGGAGCAGCTCGGCGGCACGATCCAGACCGACATCCTCAAGGAGTACATCGCCCAGAAGGAGTGGTGCTTCCCGGTCGACCCGGCGATGCGGCTCGTCACCGACATGGTGGAGTGGTGCGCCGGGGAGATGCCGCGCTGGCACGCGGTCAGCATCAGCGGGTACCACATCCGCGAGGCCGGATCGACCGCCGCCCAGGAACTCGCGTTCACGCTGAAGGACGGCCTCACCTACGTCGAGCATGCGATCGCGCGCGGGCTCGACGTCGACGAGTTCGCGCCCCGTCTGAGCTTCTTCTTCAACGCCCACATCGATTTCTTCGAGGAGATCGCCAAGTACCGCGCGGCGCGCCGGATCTGGGCGCGCGAGCTGCGAGACAGGTTCGGCGCGCGCGACGAGCGCTCGCTGCTGATGCGGTTCCACACGCAGACCGCGGGCGTGTCGCTGACCGCCCAGCAGCCGCTCAACAACATCGTCCGCACCGCGATAGAGGCGCTGGCCGGCGTGCTCGGCGGCACCCAGTCGCTGCACACCAACAGCTTCGACGAGGCGCTCGCGCTGCCGACCGAGCAGGCCGTCCGGGTGGCCCTGCGCACCCAGCAGATCATCGCCGAGGAGACCGGCGTCGCGAACACGATCGACCCGCTCGGCGGCAGCTACTTCGTCGAGGCGCTGACCGATCGCCTCGAGCAGCAGGCGTACGAGTACTTCGCCAAGATCGACGAGCTCGGCGGGATGGTCGAGGCCGTCAAGCGCGGCTTCCCGCAGCGTGAGATCGCCGACGCGGCGTTTCAGTATCAGCGCGAGGTCGAGGCCAACACCCGCCGCGTCGTCGGCGTCAACGCCTACACCGAAGGCGACGACGAGCCGACGACGCTGCTGCGGATCGACCCGGAGTTCGAGGTCGATCAGGTGCGACGCGTGCGGGCCGTCCGCGAGCAGCGAGACTCCGAGGCCGCCCAGCGTGCGCTCGACGCCGCCGAGCAGGCGGCTCGCGACCCGGAGGAGAACCTGATGCCGTACCTGGTCGAGGCCGCACGCGCTCGAGCGACCGAGGGTGAGATCGTCCAGGCACTCCAGAAGGTGTTCGGGACGTACACCGAGACTCCCGTGTTCTAAAGGTGTTGGAGGGCACGATGCGCAGACGTATCCTGATCGCCGCTGTCGCCGCGCTGGCCGCCGTGCCCGCGGTGTCCGCGCTAGCCGCCTCGCCGACGAAGACCGTCAAGCTCGGCAACTACTTCTTCAAGCCCAAGACGATGACGATCGACAGGGGCACCAAGGTGACGTGGGTCTGGGACACGTTCGGGATCAAGCACAACGTGGCTGTCAAGAGCGGTCCATCGAAGTTCCGCTCGCGCAATCTCGGCAGCGGCTCGTACACCCACACGTTCCGCAAGAAGGGCACCTACCAGATCTACTGCACGCTGCACCCGACGCTGATGAAGGAAACGATCGTCGTCAAGTAGGACTGGCGCTTCCGTGCGGAGCGCCCGCAGCGTCTAACGCCTAGAATCCCCGGCCGCTCGCGGTCGTACCCCTGCGACCGTGTGCCTCGTTCGATGGCGTCCTCTCCCGAGAAGAAGATCCGCGTTGTGGTCGCGAAGCCTGGCCTCGATGGCCACGATCGCGGCGCGAAGATCATCGCCCGAGCACTGCGCGACGCGGGTATGGAGGTGATCTACACGGGCCTGCACCAGACGCCCGAGCAGATCGTCGAGACGGTGTTGCAGGAGGATGCCGACGCGGTCGGGCTCTCGATCCTGTCCGGCGCGCACATGACGCTCGTCCCGAAGGTGGTCGAGCTGCTGCGAGAGCAAGGGGCCGACGACGTGATCGTCACCGTCGGAGGGACGATTCCCGACGACGACGTCGAGGAGCTCAAGCGCCTTGGCGTGGCCGAGGTTTTCACCCCGGGGGCGTCGACGCAGCAAGCGGTCGACTTCATCCGCGGCGCCGTCCGGGCGTGAGACACTCGCAACCAGGTGTCTCAAACTCACCCCTGTTCCGGGTACCGATTGACTCGTCAGTCAACCGGGTAATATCCGGCTCTGATTGAACTCTTAGGAGGCCTGACTTGAAAATTTGCGTCCTGGTCAAAGAGGTCCCGGACGCCGCCGTCGAGAAGCGAATCAATCCCTCGACGGGGCGTATGGATCGCTCCGGGGAGAAGAACCTCAATCCCTACGACACCCACGCGATCGAGGCAGCGATGCAGATCCGCGAGGGCGGCGCCATCGAAGTGGACGAGATCGTGGCCGTCACGATGGGCCCCGACTCCGCCGTCCGAGCGCTGCACAAGGCCGTCTCGCTGGGCGCTGACCGCTCGATGCACCTCACCGATGAGGCGCTCGCCGGCTCCGACGTAGCGGCCACCGGCTACGCGCTCGCCAAGGCACTCGAGAAGGAGGGTCCCGACCTCGTGCTGCTCGGCCAGCAGTCAGACGACGGCGAGTGCTACACGATCGGCGCGGTCGTCGCCGACCACTTGAAGATGCCGTCGCTGACGCAGGTGATCAAGATCGACGTCGAGTCCGACGCGCTGCGCTGCGAGCGCCAGGCCGAGTACGGCTACGACACCGTCCAGGTCAAGCTGCCGGCCGTGATCTCGGTCGGAGATGCGATCAACGAGCCGCGCTACCCGTCGCTCAAGGCGATCATGGGCGCGAAGAAGAAGCCGCTGGAGACCGTCGGTGCGGGCGACGTGGGGATCGACTCGTCGCTGGTCGGCGAGGACGGCTCGCGCGTCCAGTGCGGCGAGTTCAAGGACCCGCCGGCCAAGTCTGCCGGCCAGATCATCGAGGACGAAGACACCGACGACACCGTCGAGAAGATCGTCGCCTGGCTCGACGAAAGGAAACTCCTCTAAGTGGCACCTCCACTCAGTCACAACTCGCTTCGCGGCTGCGAATCTTCGCCTGGCCGCGTCCTCAGATCTCGCTGTAGCGCTGCTACAGCTTCGATCCTGCGTCCTTGCCACGCTCGATTCTCGCTCGCGAATCGAGCCGCGACTTCCTGGAGGCACCACTGATGCCCGACATTCTCACTTACGTCCTGCACTACGAGGGCGCGTTTAACAAGAACTCGCTCGGCGCCGTCTCCGAGGGCGCGGCTCGCGCGTCGGAGATCGGCGGCGAATGCCATGCCGTGGTCGTCGGCGGCGATGACCTGACCGACGATCTCTGCAAGACGCTCGGCGAGTACGGCGCCACGAAGGTGTTCCGCGCCAAGGGCGACGAGGGCCTCGCGCAGCCGGTGATCGACGTGATGGCCAAGGTGATCGACGACAACGGTCAGGCCTACGCGCTGTTCGGCGGCGGACTGCTCGGGTTTGAGATTGGGGCCGGGCTCGCTGCGCGCAAGCAGGCCGGCGTGACGATGGAGGTCACTGCGGTTCGCGCCGAGGACGGCAAGCTCGTCGCCGAGCGCCCGATCCTCCAGGACTCGAAGATCTCGGTCTCGCGCTACCAGGGCGACCTCGGGATCATCATCGGCCGGATCAACGCGTTCGAGATCAAGAGCGAGGGCGCTGGCGCGGCCGAAGTGGTCGACGTCGACATCGAGTACTCGCCGTGGTCGACGCAGGCGACAATGGTCGAGCGCGGCGAGCAGCGCGGCGCCGACGTCGACATCGAAGGCGCCGACATCCTCGTCGCCGGCGGCCGCGGGCTCGGCAAGGCCGAGGGCTTCGAGCTCGCCGAGTCGCTCGCCAAGGCATTCGGCGGCAACGCAGCCGTCGCCGCGACCCGCGCGGTCGTCGACGCCGGCTGGTACCCCTACGCGGCCCAGATCGGCCAGACCGGGAAGACCGTCTCGCCGAAGCTGTACCTCGCGGCGGGGATCTCCGGCGCGATCCAGCACAAGGTCGGGATGCAGTCCTCGGAGAACATCGTCGCGATCAACAAGGACTCCAACGCGCCGATCTTCGAGTTCTCAGACCTCGGGATCGTCGGCGACCTCAACAAGATCCTCCCGAAGCTGACCGACGCGATCAAGGCCAAGAAGGGCTCCTGAACGATGTCGTCACGCAACGGCTCCGGACCGCCCGCACCCGGCGAGTTCCCGCCCCCGGTCGACTCGACCGGGGAGTTCGTCAAGCGCGAGCTCGACTCTGAAGACGACCGGATCGACGTCGGCGTCGCGATCGTCGGCGGCGGTACGGCCGGGCTGGCGTGTGCCAACCGCCTCCTGCAGCTCCTGGGCGACGACCCTGACCTGTTGGAGAAGCTGGGCGAGGTCCCGGTCGCGGTCATCGAGAAGGCCAAGACGTGCGGTGGCCACAACCTCTCGGGAGCGGTGATGCGCCCCGGCCCGCTGCAGGAGCTGTTCCCGGACATGACCCGGGACGACTGGCGCCAGGAACGCTTCGCGTTCGGCGAGGTGACCAAGGAGTCGGTCTACCTGCTCACCAGCGCCAAGACGAAGGTCAAGGTGCCGATCCCGTTCGTGCCGAACTTCAAGAACCACGGCAACGAGGTCGTGTCCGTCGCGGCGCTGGCGCGCTATCAGCAGCGCCAGGCCGAGGAGGGTGGCGCCTACGTGCTCACCGAGACCTCGGCCACCCAGCTGATCGTTGAGGACGGCGCCGTGGTCGGCGTGCGCTCGGGTGACAAGGGCCGTGGCAAGGACGGCGAGCCGCTTGGCAACTTCGAGCCCGGCACCGACATCAAGGCGAAGGTGACCGTGCTCGCGGAAGGCTGCTGGGGACACCTCACTGGTGCCGCGATTCGTGAGTTCGAGCTCGGAGAAGGGCGTGAGCCCCAGGTCTGGGAGCTCGGGGTCAAGGAGGTCTGGAAGGTCCCCAAGCCGCTGGACCGTGTGATCCATACGTTCGTGCAGCCGTGGCCGCTCAAGGTCGCAGCCAAGTATGGGCAGCTCGGCGGCACGTGGATCTACCCGATGAAGGACGAGAAGACGGGCGACGATCTCGTGTCGATCGGCTTCGTCGTCGACCTCAACTACCGCGACGCGACGACCTCGGCCCACGACCTGCTCCAGACGTTCAAGCAGCACCCGCTCGTCAAGGACATCCTCGAGGGCGGGGAGCGTGTGGCCTGGGGGGCGAAGGCCCTCCCGGGCGGCGGCTATTGGTCGATGCCCAAGCTGACGATGCCGGGCGCACTGGTTGTCGGCGACGCCGGCGGCATGGTCGATACGGCGGCGCTCAAGGGAGTGCACCACTGCATCAAGTCGGGGATGCTCGCCGCCGAGGCGATCTACAAGTCGCTGAAGTCCGGCGAGTCGCTGGAGTCCTACGAGCAAGCGGTCGACGACTCCTCGATCGGCAAAGAGCTCTACCAGGTCCGCAACACTCGACAGGCGTTCCAGAAGGGCTTCCTGATCGGGAGCCTGCTGGCCGGCCCCTCGATCATGTCCAAAGGGAAGGTGCCGCCCGGCCGCCAGCAGTGGCACCGAGACGACGCCGAGCCAATGTTCGTCGGCGACACGCGCGAGCGTTACCCCAAGCCCGACGGCAAGTACACGTTCGACAAGCTCGGGTCGGTGTACATCTCGGGCAACGCGACCCGTGACGACGCGCCCAACCACATCCGCGTACGTAAGAACGTCCCACGCGAGATCGCCGAGACATGGCGGTGGATGTGCCCGGCGGGCGTGTATGAGATCCCCGACGAGGCACCGGAATCCGGTCCAGTCGACGTGATCGTCAACTACACCAACTGCGTGCAGTGCGGCGCGATCACCGCCAAGGGCGGACGCCTGACCCCGCCGGAGGGCGGCGATGGGCCGCTGTACACGATCACCTAGCGGGTAGTGCATTAGGACGAGCCCTCGAGCTCGGGAAACTTCCGTCAACGCGGGGTGTTTCACGAGATATGAAGCGGTTCGTCCTCGCAGTTTTGTGCGTCCTGGCGGCCGGCGTGATCGCCTCCAGCGCGGTCAGCGCCAGCCCGCCACGAACGCAGCTGCGCACGCTGCAATGCGTCACCGCGCTCGACCCGCCGTCGCGCGCGATCTCGATCACCGCCGTGATGCGGCCGGTCAGCGCGACCTCGAAGATGCAGCTGCGCTTCCAGCTCTACGCGCGCCCGGACAGCTCCCACCCGTACACGCGCGTGCACGGCGGCGACCTCAACACCTGGGTCACCCCGAACAACCCGACGCTCGGCCAGCGCTCAGCCGACGTGTGGACGCTGATCAAGCAGGTCGTCGACCTCAAGGCGCCCGCCACCTACCGCTTCCGCGTCTCCTACCGCTGGCTCGGATCCCACGGCCAGGTGCTCGGCAGCATGGTGCGCACCAGCCAGACGTGTTACCAGCCCGAGCTGCGCCCCGACCTCCAGGTCCGCACCGTCCACGTCGAGGCGGTCACCGGCGACACGAGCCAGAACGCGTACCTCGCCGTGATCCGGAACGCCGGCGCGACGGCGGCGGGGCCGTTTGAGGTGCAGTTCATCGACGGCCAGCTCGTCAAGACACGATCGCTGTCGGGGCTGGCGGCGCACACGACGATCCGCGAGCGGTTCACCGGCCCGGTCTGCTCGACCGGCACGGCGACGGTCACGGCCGACCCGGTTGACGCCGTCGATGACTACAACCGCACGAACAATTCGCTGCACGTCACGTGCTCAGAAACCACGAATACGTCGCTACACTCAAGGGTGCGATGAAAACAGCAATTCACCCTGATTACGTAGACGCTCACGTCCGCTGCACCTGCGGCAATGAGTTCATGACTCGCTCCACCCAGTCCGAGATCCACGTCGAGATCTGCTCCGCCTGCCACCCGTTCTACACGGGCAAGCAGAAGCTGGTCGACACCGGTGGTCGCGTCGAGCGGTTCCAGCGGCGCGTGGCCAAGGGCCGCCGCGCTTCTCGCCCGGCGACTCCCGCGGGCGCTTAGCCCGAGGATCTGAACTGATGGGGGGCGGGGAAGGACGCCTGACCGCCTCGCGCGATGCGCCGGTCGGCGGTCAGGCCGTCCTCGAAGGCGTGATGATGCGCGGCATCTCGACGTGGGCGATCGCCGTGCGCAAGCCCGCGGACGAGGCGGATGTGGCTGTCGACGCTGCCGACGGCGGCGACGGGCAGGAGCCCGAGCTCGGTCCGATCGAGGTCCAGTCGTTCCCGCTCGTCTCGTGGACGAAGCGCCATCGCGTCTATCGCCTGCCGGTGATCCGCGGGGTCGTCGCGCTCGCCGAGTCGCTCGCGATCGGTCTGCGCGCACTCGGGATCTCAGCTAACGCCCAGCTCCCGGAGGAGGACCAGGAGATCTCTGGCGGCGCCTGGGTGGGCACGATCGTGTTCGCCGTGATCTTCGCGGTCGGTCTGTTCTTCGTCGTGCCTGTCGGTCTGACGAGCCTGATCCGCGACCAGCTCGGCTCCTCGCTGCTGTTCTGGCTCGTCGAGGGCGTATTGCGCACGTCGATCTTCCTCGGCTACCTGTGGCTGCTGTCGCGGATACCGGATCTAAAACGGGTGTTTGAGTACCACGGCGCGGAGCACAAGGTGATCTCGTGCTTTGAGGCCGACGACGAGCTCGTGCCCGAGCGCGCGACGCTCTACTCGCGGCTGCACCCGCGTTGCGGCACGAGCTTCCTGCTGATCGTGATGATCATGGCGATCTTCGTGTTCGCCCCGATCGGGCTGCCGGCCTGGTGGATCCTCGTGATCACGCGGATCCTCGGCGTGCCGGTGATCGCGGGGCTGTCGTTTGAGGTGATCAAGTGGGCGGGGCGCAACCGCCGCCGCCGCTGGGTGCAGTGGATCATGTACCCGGGCCTGCAGCTCCAGCGCCTCACCACGCGCGAGCCCGACCTCGATCAGCTGGCCGTCGCGATCGCCGCGATGAAGGCCGTGCCGGAGGTCCAGAACCCGGGCACGCTCTCCGCCGACGATCTGCTCGGCGTCGAAGTCGTCGCGTAACCGGCGCCGCCGGGCCTACACTCGACGGCATGATCGACGACCTGATCGGCCAGATACAGGCGCGCTTCGACGGGCTTCAGACCGAGCTGTCTGACCCCGCGGTGATCTCTGACCGCGAGAAGTTCACGGCCGCCAGCAGGGCGTACCGCGAGCTCGAGCCGGCCGCGAAGCTCGCGGCGCAGTACCGCCGCGCAGTCGATGACCTCGAGGGCGCGCAAGAGCTGATCGACGAGGACGGCGAGGACCCTGAGCTGCGCGCGATGATCGAGTCTTCGCGCGAGCGGATCGACGCGCTCGAGGAGGAGATCCGCCTGGCGATGGTCGAGCGCGACCCCAACGACGACAAGAACGTGATCGTCGAGATCCGCCCCGGAGCAGGCGGCGACGAGGCGGGCCTGTGGGCCGGCGACCTCTACCGGATGCTGACGCGCTACGCGGAACGGCGCGGGTTCTCGGTCGAGCCGCTGTCGGTCGGCGAGGGGACCTACACGCTCGGGATCAAGGGCGACGGCGCCTACTCGGTGTTCAAGTTCGAGGGCGGCACCCACCGCGTGCAGCGGATCCCGGAGACCGAGTCTCAGGGCCGGATCCACACCTCGACGGCGACCGTCGCGGTGCTGCCCGAGGCCGAGGACGTGGAGGTCGCGGTCGACGCCAACGACCTGCAGATCGACGTCTACCGCAGCTCCGGCCCCGGCGGCCAGTCGGTCAACACGACCGACTCGGCGGTGCGAATCACGCACAAGCCGTCCGGGATCGTCGTCTCGATGCAGGACGAGAAGTCACAGCTTCAGAACCGTGAGCGCGCGATGCGCGTGCTGCGCGCGCGCCTGTACGAGCGAGCGCTCGCCGAGCAGCAGGCGGCGGTCGCAGCGTCTCGCCAGGCGCAGGTCGGGACCGGCGAGCGCGCCGAGAAGATCCGCACCTACAACTTCCCCGAGAAGCGCGTCAAGGACCACCGCATCAACCTGCTCGTCCACAACCTCGACGGGATCCTGATGGGCGAGCTCGACGAGCTCACCTCGGCGCTCCAGGACGACGAGAAGCGCCGGCGCCTGCAGGAGCGTGCGGTTGCCTGAGGCGGCGGTGGCGGTGCTCGTTCGCGATGCGCTCGCGCGCGGGACCGCGACACTCGCGGAGGCTGGCGTCGACAGCCCGCGACTGGACGCCGAGCTGCTGCTGGCAGAGGTGCTTGGGGTGGATCGGGCGGGCTTGGTGGTGGCGTCTCACGACCCCGTGGCTGCTGTGGTTTTGGAGACGTTTGACGGGCTCCTGGCCCGCCGGGTCGCGCGCGAGCCGGTCGCCTACATCCTCGGACGCCGCGACTTCCGGCAACTGACGCTCGCGGTCGACCCACGGGTGCTGATCCCGCGGCCCGAGACTGAGCTGCTCGTCGAGGTTGGGCTGTCGCTTGCTCGCGGCTTTCGCGTGGTGGATGTGGGGACCGGGTCGGGCGCGGTGGCGTTGGCGTTGAAGGACGAGCGCCCGGATCTCGACGTCTGGGGAATTGATTTAAGTAACGGTGCGGTAGCGGTGGCGCGGGATAACGCTTTGCGACTGGGGCTCGAAGCTCGGTTTGTCGTCGGCGACCTGCTGAATGGGATCGACGTCGCGTTCGACGCGGTGCTCGCGAACCTGCCGTACGTGCGGGCGGGAGAGGAGCTGGCGCCGGAGATCTCTTTGTACGAGCCAGCGGACGCGCTGTTCGCGGGGCCCGACGGGCTCGACGCGATCAGGCGGCTGCTGTCGATCGTCTCCGGTGTGTCGTTGGTCGCTCTGGAGATTGGGTTTGACCAGGGCGACGCGGTCGCCGAGCTGGTGACCGCGGCGGGTTTCGCTGGTGTGGAGCGGCTGCGCGACCTCGCCGGCCACGAGCGGGTCGTCGTCGGGCGCCGGTGAGCGACGCCGAGACGTTCGAGCGCTGCATGTCAGTCGGCGGGATCGCCGTGTTCCCGTCCGACACCGTTTATGGGCTGGCGTGCGACGCCGACGACAAGCTCGCGGTCCAGCGTCTCTACACGCTCAAGCGCCGCGCCTATGACAAGCCGTCGGCGGTGATGTTCTTCGACCTGTCGCTGGCGCTCGAGGCGCTGCCCGAGCTTGGCCCGCGCACCCGTGAGGCGATCACGCGCCTGCTGCCGGGACCCGTGGGGGTGCTTCTGCCCAACCCTTCGCGGAGGTTTCCGCTCGCGTGCGGGAGCGACCCGTCGACGCTGGGGTTGCGGGTGATCGACAGTGATCCGCTGCGCGGCGTCAGCTGGCCGGTGCTTCAGTCCAGCGCCAACCGCGCCGGCGAACCGGACCCGCGGCGACTTGACGAGGTGCCCGAGCTGATCCGGCGGTCGGCCGATCTCGTGATCGACGGCGGCGAGCTACCAGGGACGCCGTCGACGATCGTCGACCTGCGCCGCTACGAGGAGGACTTCGCGTGGGAAGTCGCTCGGGCCGGCGCGGTCAGCTACGAAGCGCTCGGCGCCGCGCTGGAAGGCCAATACCACTTCAACCCGGCGACGTACGCCGAGATGATCACGACCGACGTGCCTGAATACGGCCGCCTGCAGAGCGAGCTTGTGAGGGCCAGCGGCGCGGGGGCTGGGCGCATCCTCGAGCTCGGCACGGGGACGGGGGAGACCGCTCGGCGGCTGCTTGAGGCGCACCCGGAGGCGGCGTTGGTCGGGGTTGACGCGAGCGCCGAGATGCTCGCGGTCGCGCGCTCGGATCTGCCCGCCGCGCGGGTGGAGCTGCTGGTCGGCGCGATCGAGGAGCCGCTGCCCGACGGCCCGTTTGACCTGGTCGCGAGCGCGCTGTGCGTCCACCACCTCGACGCGGCTGGGAAGGCGGACCTGTTCTCGAGGGTGCTGTCGGCGCTGCGCCCGGGAGGCAGGTTCGTGCTCGCCGACGTCGTCGTACCTGTCGATCCCGCCGACGCGACGACCCCGCTGACGCCCGGATTTGACCAGCCGAGCCCGCTCGCCGACCAGCTCCGATGGCTCGCCGAAGCGGGGTTGCAGGCGCGGGTCGCGTGGGCCTCAGGAGATCTCGCGGTGGTCGTCGCGGTCGCCCCGGATTGATGCCGCCGCGATTGCTATCGTCGCGCCTCGTGAGCGATCTTCCCGTGGACTACTTCAACCGGCCGCTCGCCGAGGTCGACCCCGAGATCGCCGAGGTGCTGGCACTCGAGCTCGAACGCCAGCAGACGACGCTCGAGATGATCGCGTCGGAGAACTTCGTCCCGGTGTCGGTGCTGGAGGCCCAGGGCTCGGTGCTGACCAACAAGTACGCCGAGGGCTACCCCGGCAAGCGCTACTACGGTGGCTGCGAGTACGTCGACATCGCTGAGCAGCTCGCGATCGACCGCGCCAACGCCTTGTTCGGCTCCGAGCACGCAAACGTCCAGCCGCACGCCGGTGCGCAGGCGAACACCGCCGTGTACCACGCGTTGCTCGACCCGGGCGACACGCTGATGGGCCTCGAGCTCGCACACGGCGGCCACCTCACGCACGGGATGCGGATCAACGTCTCGGGCAAGCTCTACGACATCGTCCCCTACCAGGTCGACCGCGAGACCAGCGTGATCGACATGGACGAGGTCGCGCGGATCGCCCGCGAGCGCCAGCCGAAGATGATCCTGGCCGGTTGGTCGGCATACCCGCGGTTCCTGGACTTCGAGCGCTTCCGCGAGATCGCCGACGAGGTCGGTGCCTACCTGGTCGTCGACATGGCCCACTTCGCGGGGCTGGTTGCGGCGGGCCTTCACCCGAGCCCGGTCCCGTACGCCGACGTCGTCACGACGACGATCCACAAGACGATCGGTGGCGGCCGCGGCGGCATGATCCTCTGCCGCGAGGAGTACGCCAAGAAGATCGACTCGGCCGTGTTCCCCGGCCAGCAGGGCGGCCCGCTCGAGCACATCATCGCCGGCAAGGCGGTAGCGCTGCGGATCGCCGGCTCCGACGCCTTCCGCGAGCGCCAGGAGCGGACGGTGGCCGGTGCCAAGCTCGTCGCGTCCGAACTGCTGAGCGCCGGCGGCGGCGTGAGCGTGCTGACCGGCGGCACCGACGTGCACCTGGTCCTCTGCGACCTGCGCGAGTCAGAGCTCGACGGCAAGCAGGCCGAAGACCGCCTGGCCGCGGTCGGGATCACCGTCAATCGCAACGCGGTCCCGTTTGACCCCCGGCCCCCGGCCGTCTCATCCGGCCTGCGGATCGGGACACCGGCACTCGCCACCCGCGGCCTCCAGGCGGACGACTTCTCGGAGGTCGGCCGGATCATCGCCGATGCTTTGACGTCTCGCGAGTTCGACGCTACCCGCGCCGACCTCGCCGACCGCGCCGGCGCAATCGCCGAGCGCTACCCGCTCTACACCACGCTCGGCGCCGCACCCGTTCCGACTCTGTAACGCCTCCGTTCCAATCCGGCTTCGTTGGCCGGCGGGGCGGGTCTGCGGGGTGATACTGGG
>DASXDD010000005.1:0-34134 GCA_036490775.1 Solirubrobacteraceae bacterium
GGTAGCGGCTCTGCGCGCACGCCGCGCAGCAGCGGACCTTCGTGCGGATCGCCGCTCATCAGCAGCGCCGGCGCGCCCGACTCGACGAGCCGGCCGATGACCGGGTCGAGCATCGCTCGCGCGGCACCTCCCGATACGCGGGCGAGGACCACATGGATGCCGGCGTCGCGGCCCTGGAAGATCAGATCGCCCAGCGGCGACAGCGGGTTCATCGGCAGGCCCGAGATCAGGTCGTAGTCGTCGACGAGGATGTAGACGTCGGGTCCGCTCCAGCCGACAACGCCGTTCTGGTCAAGCGCGCGCAGGCGTTCGATCGTCAGCTCGCGCAGTTCGGCGAGCAGCTCGTCGACCTGCGGCGGGCGCGAGGCGAACTGGCACTGCAAGGGCAACGCGCCGAGGTCGCCCAGGCCCCGGCGGAAGTCGATCACGGCGAGCCGAGCGCGTTCGGGCTCGTAAGCGCGCGCGAGCGCGTGCGCGACCGTGCGAAGCAGGTTCGTCCGGCCCGAGCCGGCGTCGCCGAGCGCGAGCAGGTGCTGGTCGGAGCCCGCAAGGTCGACGGCGACAGGCGCGAGCGTCAGCTCCTCGACTCCGAGCACGAGCGCGCTGCCCGGGGCCTGCGGCAGCTCCGACAGCGCGACCTGTTCGGGCAGCACGCGGACGGGCGTTGCCGGCGGGCCCTGCCAGTGTCCGGCGAGGGTGCGTGCCAGCTCACCGATCGACTCGCTCAGACCCGACGTCTCGTTGCGCCCGTCGACTCGCGGGAGGGCGACCTGGAAGTGCAGGCCGTCGGGGGTGACGCCGCGGCCCGGCGTGTCGGCGGGGATCGAGTCGGCCACCTTGCGTCCAAAGTCGGACTCCATCGGGTCGTTGAGGCGCAGCTCCAGCCGGGTGCCGAACGCCTCGCGGATCGCAGGCCGCAGCTCCGCCCAGCGCCCGGCCGTGACGATCAGGTGTACCCCGTGGTGCAGGCCCGCGGCGGCGATCTCGGTGAGGTCGACGGTGAGATCCTCGTACTCGCGCAGCAGCGCCGCCCAGTTGTCGACGACGAGCAGCACGTCCGCCGCCTGTTCGGGCGTCAGGTCGCCGGTGCGCCGACGCTCGCGGGCCTCGCTCATCGAGTCGATCCCCAGCTCGCGGAAGCAGGCCTCACGCTCGTGGATCAGCGCTCGGACCTGGCTGATCGTGGCGCGCACGCGCTCGGGATCGCTCTTGCCGGCAACGCCGCCGAAGTGCGGCGCCGGGCCGAACGCGCGCAGCAAGCCACCGCTGAAGTCGAGCGCGTACGCGCGCAGCTCCGAAGGCCGGTAGGTGACCATCAGCGACGCGAGCAGCGTTCGCAGCAGCGTGCTCTTGCCGGTCTGGGGGGCGCCGATCAGCGCGAGGTGGCCGCCGACGCCGGCGAGATCGAGCACGAACGGGTCCTGGCGCTGCTCCGACGGCCGGTCCAATAGCCCGATGCAGGCCCGCAGTCCCGGGGGCACCGACACCCCGGAGTCGGGGTCCAGCGACCACCACGTCGGGGTCGCGAGCACCGCTGACAGTGGCTCCTTGGCCGGCAGCGGGTCAAGCCAGACCTGATGGACGCGATCGTGGCCGCCGTGCCTGTCGCGTAGACGGCCGACGAGCATGTCGAGCTCGGTTGCCCCGGCCTCGTCGCGTAGCGACACGTTCGCGTCGCTGCCGTCGCGCTCGGCGAGACCGAACATCTCGACGAGCGAGCCGTTTTGGGTGCTGACGCCGTCGTCGTAGGGCGTCGTAACAAGCGCGGTTTTGAAGCGCTGGTAGACGTCGGTGTCGACGCTGATGTAGCCGACCCCGGGGAACGGGGGCAGCAGGAACGCGTCGGCGGTGCCGAGCACGCTCTTGCTCTCCTGCGCGGAGTACGTCCGCAGGCAGATGCGGTAGCGCAGGTGGCCCTCCAGACCCCTCAGCCGACCCTCCTCGAGCCGCTGGCTGGAGAGCAGAAGGTGCATGCCGAGGCTTCGCCCGACGCGCCCGATCGCCAGGAACAGGTCGATGAACTCGGGCCGATTGGCGAGCAGCTCACCGAACTCGTCGACGATCAGCAGCAGGTGCGGAAGCGGCTCGAGCGTCGGGTCCGATGCCGCCATTGCTCTGTATGCGGCGATGTCGTCAAGGTTGCCGGCTGCACGCAGCATCGACTGGCGGCGCTGCTGCTCGCCGAACAGCGCTGCGTGCATGCGGTCGATCAGGCTGAGGTCGTGCTGGAGGTTGGTGATCATCCCCGCTGAGTGGGGGAGGCCGGCGAGCTCGGCAAACGCGGCACCACCCTTGAAGTCGACGAACACGAAGCACAGCTCCGCGGCGCTGTGCGAGGCGGCGAGGCTCGCGACGATCGTTCGCAGAAGCTCGCTCTTCCCCGAGCCGGTCGCGCCGACGATCAGGCCGTGCGGGCCCATTCCGCCCTCGGCGGCCTGCTTGAGGTCGAGCACGAGCCGGTCGCCGTCCTCGGTCAACCCGATCGGCGCACACAAAGAGCCGGTGGGCTCGTCGAGCAGGTCGGTCAGGCGCACCTCGGCGGCGAGGTCGATGCTCGCGGCGCGCTCCTCCAGGCGCAGCGGCGCGAGCTCTCGAGCGAGCGTCTCGGCCGCAGGGGCACCGAGTTCGTCGAGCACGATCGGGCCGACGCGGTACCCGGATGGCCCGGTGCGCTCGAGGATCGCCGCGCCCGGCGTCGGCGCCACGATCCGCATCGCCGCCTCGGGCGGCTCGGCGGCGCCGTCGGACACGAGGCACAGGGTGCGCACCTTCAGGCGCTGACCGCGCGTCGCGAGCTCGCGGATCAGGGGCAGCCGGGCGATCGCCGAGCCGGCGTGGAAGTCGTCGAGCACGAGCAGCAGCTCGGGAGCATCGACGGAAAGATCGGTCTTGTCGGCGTTGGTCGAGGACTCGATCCGCCGCAGCTGCTCGAGCCGCGGCTGGACGTGCTCCTCGAGCAGCCGCGACAGACCCTCGATGTTCTCCGCCAGCAGCAGCGTCGGACCCGACGCGGCCCGCTGGCGCTCCAGCGCTCGACCGGAGCGCACGTGTGGAAGCCACTTCAGCCAGCCCCAGTCGCGCTCGTGTTCGGGCTCGAAGTAGGTCATGATCCGAAGGTCGCCCGGGGTTCGAAGCGCTGCGGACTGCGCGAGCATGGCCCGCACGAGCCCGACGATCGGCTCGCGCGCGCCGGTGACCGTGACCACGCTCGCATCTGTGAGCGACGCGACCACCGACAGGTCGTCGACCATCCGGAAGCGTCCGACGAGCTCCTGGGCCTGTGCGAACAGGTCGGGCTTGTACTCGGTCAGCGGATCCTCGGAAAGCGACAGCTCAAGCGGAGCCGCGAGCGGCACCGCCGCGCGCCCCAGCCGGAACGCTAGGAAGTCGACATCGCCCGGCCGCCGTTCCCACAGAAACCGGCGGTGCGCGACCAGCCCGGCGAGGCGTACCGAATCGGGGTACAGGCGCTCGTCGACGGCGCGCTGATGGCGAGCGACCTCCTCGAGCTGGCGCTCGCGTTCGGCGAGGTGGGCCCGGTAGAGGCGTCGTTCGGTCCGCGCCGAGAGCTTGCCGCTGCGCCGCTGCGTCCAGTACGACGCGACGACCGACAGGATCGCGATCAGCACGAACGCACCGGCCACGATCAGGAACAGCTTGTTGGGCATGATCACCGCGAACGCGACGATCCCCAGCGTCCCGAGCACCGGCAGCAGCATCTGGACGAATCCGCCAACGCCCCTGCGCGAGAGCGCCGGCGGTTGTGCGATCAGGATCGGCTGCTTGGCTACCGCCGGAGGGAACGATCGCGGCGGGCGGTGAAACGCTGCCGAGCTGCTCACGCCAGGCTCCCGACCTCGGCAGTGCGATCGAGCGCTCTCCAGACGGTGATCAGCCTGTCGCTGAAGTCAGAGCCGGCTGCGAGGTCCAGCGCGGTCACGCTGAGCGCCTCGGCTTCGCGGGCGAGGCCACCCGCTGCTGCGGCCTGCGCAGCGTCGAGCAGTGCGTCGAGCGCGAGGTCGAGCTCGCCGAGCGCGGCCATCGTCTCGGCCGCCTCACGCCAGCCCGCGAGCGCCAGCCGCGTCGATCCCGATCTCGCCCTCCAGCCCGCAAGCTCGAGTGCCGCTGCGGCGCCGTGCAGGCGATCGCCGAGTTCGGCGCAGGCGCTCAGCGCTGGCCGCAGCTGCTCGCACGCCTCCGAGAGGTGTCCGGCAGCGGCTGTGCGCCGCGCCAGCTCATGAGCCTGGTTGGTCTGCAGGCGTAGGCGCCGCCGGCTTGGCGGATCGGTCAGATCGAGCGCCGGCCGGGGGCTGGCGTTGGCAGGGGTGGAGCCGTTGAGCAGATACGCGCCCGGACCGGCCGGGTTGAGTGCGACCGTCGCATCGGCGGCCAGGCCAGCCACCGCCGTCCAGTCGAGCGCAACTGCTGCGCCCGGGGGATTGCGGTCCCATGCCTGCAGCGCCTCGAGGTCGGTGAAGGCGCAGACCAGCCGAGATCCGCCGCCGGCCCGCCGGGTCTCGAGCACGATCTCGCCGCCGCGAGGCTCGGAGGCGGGCACGAGCAGCGTCGAGCCGGCCAGCGCAGCGTCAACCTCGGTGCGGTCCTGGTCGAGCAGCGCCTGCACGAGCCGCGGGTTGGCAACGTGCGCGAGCTCGACGCTCATCGCCGCTCGGGCGCCGCCGCGAGCAGCTGCGTCACGTCCTGATCGCGGTAACCGGTTGCAACGCGAGCAAGCACGTCGCACAGCTCGCTGAGGTAGGAGGCCTGCCAGTCGTCGTCCTGCGGCGCGGAGTCGCGACGTTCGAGCAGCAGGCCGCCGGCCTCGATCAGGCCGTCCGTGCAACGGTAGGGATCGCCAAACCGGCCCCACCCGAAACTGCCGTAGATCATCTGGTAGAGCCCGTCCTTGGCGTTGCCCTCGGCGAGCTGCCGGCGCCCACTGAGGACCTGAAGCTCGGCCGCCCACAGCAGACTGCCGATCTCGTTCACGCCGGAAAGCTCGCCCTCGATCTGCCCGAAGGCCTGTCGGTCGCCCTGCCCGATCGCTTCCGTCAGGGTCTCGAGCAGTCGTCCGGCGCGCGCCCGTTCGGTCTCGCGAGCGCTCACGTCGAGCCACGGGTGATCGGCGCGGGCGGCGCCCCGGCGCAGCAGCCGCGGGCGCGTCGTGCGCAGCTCGTCCTCGTGCACGACCGACCCGAGGGGACCGGCGGGGTTGAGCGCGACCGAGTTCGCGCCGAGCTCGGCGAGCCACTGCAGCCAGAGCTTGCGGCTGGCGCCCCCGGCAGCGAGCTCGGAGGTCGATGCCAGCTCGGAGGGAGGCGCAGCCGGATGCCGGCTGCGAGCCCACGCCGAGGCCGCTTCGGAATCGCTGAACGCGAGCATCACGCCGCCGGACGGGCCAGGCTCGCACGATGGCCGGCCGTCGCTGACGGCGATCAGTACGGGATGGCCGGCGAGCGCAAGGGCGACCTCGCGCTTGGCCTGCTGGAGGCCGCGCTGATCGCCCTCCCGGCTTGCATCAAACGCCGCAGCGACCGCTTCGAGCAGCTCACGGTTGTCCTCTGGGCTGAGCGATGTCGCGGTCGCGCTCATCACAGGTGCCAGTGCCAGGGCTCTGCGTCGTGGACCACGGTGCTCGTCGTGTGGGCGATCGTGCTGCCGGCGTCCTCGAGCCCGTGGACGGTGGCCGTCCCGGCGTCCTCGAGCCCATGGCCGATCGCGGCGCGGTGGTCCCACAAATACTGGACTCCCTTGTCGACCGCATAGGTGCCGAGCACGGCGACGGCGCCGACGATCACGACCTCGCCGACGCCGGGGATGAAGGCGGTGCCTGCAAGTGCGGCGATCGCACCGTCGCCGACCGCCAGCGACGCGGCGCCCTCAGCGATCGCCGGTGCGACGACGGCGGATGTGCCCTCGGCGATCCCGGTGCTGACCGCGAGGTTGCCGAGCGGCTCGACGACGGACTTGCCGACGCCCTCGTCGCGATTCTCGTACATGTCGAGCGCGGTCACGCCGTAGGCGAGGTAGGGGACCTTGCCCAGCAGGCCGAACGACTCCTCGGACGGGCCGGCGGTCAGCGCGCGGGTGACTGGGTTGTTGGCCGCGGTGCCGGCGTTCTCGGTCACGTCCCAGACCGGGTCGTTGGCGCCGTCGAAGGCCGCGGGGGGCTTGCCGCCGAGGATGCTCGAAACCGCCGCTGGGTCGTTGAGCACCGATTCGGTCTCCGACGCGAGCTTCGCGCCGGCGACCGCGAGCGCAGAGTCGTAGCCCTTGATCAGCCCGACCGCGCCGGCGCCGCCGAAGTCGTTGGCGTGGCCCAGCCACTCGATGACGGGCTTCGCCCATCCCTCGCCGACTTCCTGTGCGCCCTCCAGCTCGCCCGCCGCCGCATTGAGACTGGCCACGACCGCCCGTGCAACCTGATCGTATGTATCGATCGCCTGCTGTCCGCGGGACTGCGCGGCCACGAGGTCGTCCGATGCCAGCGATGCGGCGTTGCTGGCGGCGGTCTGCTGCTGACGCGCCTGATCGGCCTGCTGCTGGAGCGACGCGACGGTCGGCGGGTGAACGGCGGTCGCCGCCTGCTGCTCGGCCGACTGGGCGGCGTTGCCGGCGTCGACCGCGGCCTGCTTGTGCGCGTTCACCGCGCCCTGCGCCTGCCCGCAATCGGCCAGTGCCTGCCGCGCAACCTGCTGGGCATGCTCTAGTGCCTGGGCGAGCTTGGTGAGCGCCTCGGACGCGTGACCGCAAGCTTCGGCGTCGGCGGTGAAGGCGCTGATCAGCCTCTCGCTGCTGCCGACGAAAGCCTCGGATGCCTGACCCTGCCATCCGCCCGCACCGAGCGTCATCCGCGCCGCGGACGTAACTGCCTCGCCTTCATTGACGAGCGCGATTCCGAGCTGGCGCCAGCTCGAGGAGGCGGCCGTCAGCGCGCCCGGATCGCCCTGTGGGACCTCAAAACCGAAGCCGGACATCGTTATCGCGGCCGCATCGGGCCGCCAAAGCCCGACGCGGACGCCTGGTCGGAGGTCGTGTAGTTCGCGGCGGCCTGGTTCAGCGCCTGCGAGAGTTCCTCGACGGCGTTCTGGAGGCTCTGGAGCTGGCGGTTGGCATCGCCGAGCAACGTGTCGTACGCGCCAGCCGCCGGCGTTCCCGTCGCTGCAGCGGCCGAAGCGCTGACAGCTTGGCGCGCCGCATCGAGGTCAGCGATGCTGCTCTTGACGCCCGTCGAGGCGCCTACCAGACCTTCGGTCTCAACCTGGAACCAGCTCATTCGCGAACCTCACCGCGCGTCGTCACCAAGCTCGCCGAGGCGCCTTTCGGCGCCCCGGTTGCAACCCGGGTTGTGGACATCGTCGCCCCTGGGCCGGCCCCTACCGGAACATCGACGTGTTCGCCGTCTCCGTGTCCGCATAGTTGACGCCGGCCTGGTGGGTCGCGATCCCGATCTGCGTGGCGGCGTCGTGAATGCGGTTGGCGGCGACGTTCCAGTCGGCCATCGCGCCCTCGAAAGCGCTGTTGGCCACGCCCTGCCACTCGCCCTGCACGCTCGTCGCGGTCGCCTGCAGCTGACCGATGAGCTGCTCGATCTCGCTCGAGAGGACCTGGATCCGCTGACCCGCAGACTGGACTGCCTCGGTTACGACGGTGATTTGAGACACGATTACCTCCTGTGTGAACCTGGATTCGATCTACTGAGAAGTCAAAGGACCCGTCGCACAATGGACCCCGCGCTGCTTCTTGGGGTGCCGCGCCTTGCCACGCCAGCAGTGCGTTCTGACCTGGCTGCTGGCGAGCTCGCTGCGCGCCTTCGCAAGCTCCCCGGATTGGCTGCGAACCTGCCGCTGCAGCTCTGCGACCTGCCGCGCCTGCGCTCCGGACGTCGGCGATTTGGCCCGGACGACGGCAGCCGGCTTGGCCGAGACGGTCTTGGTGGTGCCCGAGCTGCTCGAGGTCGATGCGACGGCGAAGCCGATGACGAGGAGCAGGACGGCGATCACGGACGCGGCGGCAATCAGTCGCGGCCACTCGCGCAAACGCCTTCCGCTCATCGGCACCACCCATCGGCCAACTTGAACGCGAGATCCTTGATCGCGATCCGCGTCAGCTGGTCGAGCTCATTGATGTTGAGCAGTCCGGCGTCGAGTTGGCGCAACAGCCCGTCGTCACGCGGGATCGCCGCATAGCGCCGGGTCTTGCCGTTTCGCTCAGCGACTTGGATCACGCGCCGCGATGCCTCGTCGGGCCTGTGCGGCACCATGTTGAGCGCAAGCGTGATCGGCACGTCCGGACGGTGCTCTGAGAGGTAGCTGAGCATCCGGCCCGCGCGCCTCAGGCTGCCGCGCGTCGGGGTGGCGATCGCGACGATCTCGTCCGACGATCCGAACGCCCACCGCGGGATCGTGCCTCGCAGGCCGATCCCGGGGGAGAGGTCGAGCAGGATCACCGGGAAGAATCGGCGTAGCAGCTCGAGCAGCTTCTGCATGTCGGCCGCCTGGATCTGCTCGATCTCGTTGGGATCGGTCGGCCCTGCGAGCAGCTGAGCGCCTCCGGGGAGTGCGAGCAGGTATGGGGCGAGATCGCCCGGGGAGTTGATCTGGTCGTGCGCCGCGAGCACCTGGGTCAGCGTCGCGCCGCGGCGCCCATCCTGAGGCGTGCTGTCGGCGGCCGTGCCCCACTCGAGGTCGGAGTCGACCACGAGCACGCCACAACGCAGCGCATCGGCGAGCGTGTCGGCGAGCGACAGCGTCAGTGTCGTCTTGCCAACGCCTCCCTTGATCGAGCCGAGCGCAACCGTCACGCCGTGCTGGAGGCCTCGGACGCGCAGCTGCTGGAGCTGCTGGTCGAGCTCCTGCTCCTGGCGCGCCGGCGGGCTCGTAAGCATGTTGCGGGCACGCCCGACGAATCGAGTCCACGGCGTGTCGCGAACCTCGCGACCGTCGACGATCCGGTACACGTCGGCCGGCAGCAGCTCGGTGCTGAGCGGGTCCTCCAGCTCCGGCGGCTCGGGCTCGGCCACCGCTTGCGAAGCCGGGGCCTGGTGGCCGGGACTGAATTGCTGGGTCGCGTGGGGCTGTTGATCGACCGGCGGCAGCGGGTGTCGCGCGCGCGGGCTCTCCTGCTCCCAAATCGGGGGTCGCTGCTGTCGGGAAGGAGGCTGCTGCTGCCCGTTGGGCTGCCCGGCGCGTGGACTCTCCACGTCGCTCAGCGCCTCGCGCAAATCGACGCGCACCTCACTAGCCGATACGCGGTCATTCCCCACCTGCACATCTGACTCGGCCATCTCTCTCGCTCTTGTGTCGGTTGGTCATGCGCCCTAAGGCCCGATACCGCCGTCCGGCCCCGGGCGGCATCGCTTTTCTACCCAAGCTTCTGCAAAAGCAAACGGACCGGAAGGTCCTCAAGCGACAGGCGCGAGACCCAGCTCAGACCACCCCAGCGCGAGCACGCTCGCGAGCTCGAGCGTGCCGTGGTGTAGCGACTGCGGCGCGCTCGCCCAGTTGAAGTCTCCGCGCATCGCGTGGTCGACCGCGGCGTCGTCGGGAACCCCGACCAGCGCTGCGGCACGGGGGAACAGCGCGTCGAGCCGAAGCAGGTCGTCAGCGCCCTGCCTGCCGCGGCGCAGCCGATTGCAGACGACCGTGATCGGCCGGCCGGTTCGCTCGAGCAGCCGCATCGCCTCGACGACCAGGCTTGCGGTTGCGCCCGACGCGTCGGTCACGACCACGAGCTGGTCGGACGCGAGGATCGCCGCCTGCACGCCGGGCTGGCCGAGACCAGTCCCGCAATCGATCACCAGCACCCCTGCGAGCCGCTGGATGTTGCCGATCACGCGGGCGTACATCGCCCGATCGGCGCGCGCCATCGCTGCCGGATCGCGTGGCGACGGGACGATCCGCAGCCCGCCGGGCAGCGCGAACAGCGTGCGATCGAGCTCTGCGAACGTGACCGCGCCCTCCGACAGAGCATCGAAGATCTCGTTATCGCGCGAGTCCGACGGCTTGGCGCCCGCTCGCGCAGGCGCGAGACGTCCTAAGGAGCCGTAGTCCCCGTCGGCGTCGAGCGCCAGCACCTCGTCGGGTCGCAGCGACACGAGCAGCTCGCCGAGCAGGATCGAGAGTGCGGTCTTGCCGACGCCGCCCTTGGGCGAGATCACCGAGATCGTCGCGCAGCGGCTGAGCGCCTGGGACGCGACGGCGCGCTCGAGCACGCCGCTGGTGCCGTCACCGGCCATCGCCCGGTCCGGAAGCTGCGGGATCAGGCGGCCTCGCCGGCCCTCTCGCGAGCTCTCCTGCTCGAGCAGGGCGCGGGTGCGGTCGAGCGGCGAGCCCGCCGGGCCGCCGGCGGAGCGTGGCGACGCGACGGGATCGACGGGGGCCTCGACGTCCCGGCGCAGGACGAGCACCGCCCCGTCGAGCACGCCCGACTGCTCGAGCGTGAGCTCGGGGTCGACCGGCTGCTTGCCCATCAGCGCGACCCCCCAGCCGGGCTGATCGCGCGCCGTCTCGGCGACGCCGCCGGCGACGAGCAGGTTGGGGAGCAGCGAATCGACAGCGGTGTCGGCATCGACGACCAGGTCGGCGGTCCGCTCTGGCCCGATCAGCGTGATCAGCACCGTGCGCATTGCCGAGATGATGCCTGTTCGGGCCCTGCTTGCGAGTGCCGAGGCTTGATACGCTTGGGGGGCATGGCGTTCCGCATCGAACTTGCTCTTCTTCTTCTCCTCCCCCTTCGGGGGGAATAGCGCGCCGGCGGCCGCAAGTAGCCGCGAAACCAGCACCGAGAAGAAACCAAGTTCGAGACTTAGAGGAGCGACATGACGGGACCCGCTGATCCAAACCGAGTACTGATCTTCGATACGACGCTGCGCGACGGCGAGCAGTCACCGGGGATCTCACTCAACACGCAGGAGAAATTGGAGATCGCCCAGCAGCTCACGCGGCTGCGCGTCGACGTGATCGAAGCCGGCTTCCCGATCACCTCGCCGGGCGACTTCGAAGCCGTGCAGGAGATCTCGCGGACCGTCGAGGGGCCCGTGATCGCGGCGCTGGCGCGGACCCACGTGGCCGACATCGACGCAGCCTGGAACGCGGTCAAGGACGCCGCGCGGCCGCGGATCCACACGTTCATCTCGACCTCGGACATCCACATCGAGTATCAGTTGCAGACCACGCGCGAGGACGTCCTGGGCCAGGCCCGCGCAGCGGTCGCGCACGCCAAGCAGTACGTCGACGACGTCGAGTTCTCGCCGATGGACGCGACCCGCGCCGACATCGAGTTCACCGCCGAGGTCTGCCGCGTCGCGATTGCCGAAGGCGCGACCACGATCAACATCCCCGACACCGTCGGCTACACGATGCCGCACGAGTTCACGGCGTACCTCCATCGCCTGCAGGAGCTGATCCCCGAGCTCTCAGACGTGGTCCTGTCGGTTCACTGCCACGACGACCTGGGACTGGCGGTCGCGAACTCGTTCGCCGGTCTGCTCGCGGGCGCGCGCCAGGTCGAGTGCGCGATCAACGGGATCGGTGAGCGCGCCGGCAACGCGTCGCTCGAGGAGATCGTGATGCTGCTGCACACGCGCGAGCCCGACGTCGGCCTGAGCACGGGTGCGGTCACCCAGGAGATCGCTCGCACGTCGCGGATGGTCTCGCGGCTGACCGGCTACCCGGTCCAGCCCAACAAGGCGATCGTCGGCCGCAACGCGTTCGCGCACGAGTCGGGCATCCACCAGGACGGCGTTCTCAAGGAGCGCACGACCTACGAGATCATGGACGCGACGACCGTTGGCCTCGATGCCAACTCGATCGTGCTGGGCAAGCACTCGGGCCGCCACGCGCTCCAGCAGGCGCTGTCGGAGCTGGGGATCGAGCTGGCCGGGCAATCGCTGAACATGGCGTTCCGCCGGTTCAAGGAGATCGCCGACAAGAAGAAGCACGTGACCGCGATGGACCTCGAGGCGATCGTCACCGACGAGCTGCGCGAGGAGGTCGCCGGCTACCAGCTCGAGTGGTTCGACGTCGAGGCGTCGTCGCGGCGCCCGCCGCACGCGACGGTCGGCGTGCGCACGCCTGACGGCGAGGAGGTCACCGGCTCGTTCACCGGCGACGGTCCGGTCGACGCGATCTTCCACGCGATCAATGCCGCGACCGGCAGCGAGGCGCGGTTGCGCGAGTTCCGGGTCGACGCCGTCACCGCCGGCCAGGACGCGCTCGGAGAGACGTCGGTCGTGCTCGAGATCGCCGGCGTGACCGGCTCTGGCCAGGGTGTCGCGACCGACATCCTCGAGGCCGCCGGCCGCGCGTACGTGCGCGCGCTCTCGAATGCGCTTCGCCGTCGCAGCGTCGCCGACCAGGCCGAGGCGGCGCTCGCCGCCGAAGCCAACGCGGTCAGCGCCCCGTAGCGCCTCTCAGGCGATCGGCCAGGTCTCGCCCGCGGTCACTCGCGGGCGAGCCGCAGGCCCTGGCGGTACGCCGCCGCGATCACGCGGTCGCTGGGCTCGGGGTCCATGTAGTTGGTGCCCATCGCCGTGGCGCATTCGACGCTCGGCGCCACGAGCTGGACGGCGGTGCCGCGTCGGCGCAGGGCCAATGCTTCGACTGACATCGCCGAGCGTGCGATCGTCCGTACAAGCGTCAGCACTCGGTGCGAGCCGATCAGGCTTGCGGTCGGGTTCAGGCACAGCACGTGGGTGTCGCGGCCGGCCGGCGCGGCGTCGAGGTTCGTTGGGCTCCAAACGCCGCCGTCGACATACTCGCGCCCTCCGATCTCGACCGGCGCGAACAGCCACGGCACCGTGCACGACGCCTCGACCGCCTGGCCGACTGAGACGCGCGGCGCGCCGGGGCTGCCGAACACGACTCGGCGCCCGTTGCGGCGATCGACGGCGGTGACGCGCAGCCTGCCGTCGAAGGTGGCGCCGGAGCGCTGCACTCGGTTGCGCAGACGGTGCAGATCGTCCTTGGGACGCGGGAGTCGCTGAAGCATGACCGAGCGCATCAGTGCCCCGCCGGGCGCGGCGACGCCGAGCGCCAGCGGCGCGAACGCGGCGCCCGCGGCCATCGCCCAGGCGCCGGCGCGCCGCGCGGCTCCGAACGCCGCCGCGGCGAGCCCTTCGACGGGCTCGGATCCGGCCTCGTCTGAGTGGCCGTTTGCATCGGTGAAGCCCGGCCTGCGTGGCGATTCGCCGGCGGCGAGATGCGCGGACACGATCGCTCCCGCGGAGGTCCCGACGAAGTGCTCGCATTCGCGCAAGTCGAAGCCGGTCGCGTCTTCGATCCCGGCGAGCACGCCCATCATCCACGCTTCACCGAGGACGCCCCCGCCTCCGAGCACCAGCACGTCCGGAGGGGTGATCATGGCGATCAGGCTAGCGGTGGCGCCGCCGCCGGGGCGGCGGTCCGCGCGGCGGCTCGCGGGGGAGGGGCGGCGGTCAGGCCGGGCGGGAGTTTCGTTGCTCGCGGCGTGCTCCGGCTCGTCGGCGGAACGTTCTTCCCGGGTGGCGGGAACTCTGTTGCCCTCGACGAGATCGCAGCGCCGGAGGGACCGAAATTCCCGCAGTAGTGTGGATCGACGGGACCGCCGGGCCGACGCGGCCGTGTACGTGATAACGTACGCTTGTATGACGGTAGCCGCTGTCGCGCCTGAATCGCTTGGAGCGCGCGTGCGCGCCCTGCGCGAGGCGATGGACCTGTCGCTGCGAGACCTCGCCGAGCGCTCGGGCGTGAGCGCGCCGATGCTCTCGCAGGTCGAGCGCGGCGAGACCAGCCCGACGCTTCAGGTCGCCAGGCGGATCGCCGCCGGCCTCGAGCTGCGGCTTTCGCAGTTGCTGCGCCTCGACGAGGACGGTGCCGTGACGGTCGTGCGCCGCGAGGAGCGCCGCAAGGGTCCCGGCCGCGTCAGCGGCCACAGCTACGAGATCCTGACGCCGCCGCTGCCCGGCCAGCGCGCCGAGCTCTCGCGCCACACGCTGGCGCCCGGCGCGGTGACTGGCGGCCCGGGCGATCCGCCGATGCACGAGCCGGGCAGCCGCGAGACGGCGGTGGTCGAGTCCGGCACGGTGGCGCTCGTCTGCGACGGTCAGCGGTCCGAGCTCGACGCCGGCGACTGCGTGACGTTCGATGCCGATCTGCCGCACCACTTCGAGAATCCCGGACCCGGCGACGCCGTGCTGCTCGCGGTCGTCAGCGCGGGCCTGAGACGCAGTTAGGAGAGATAGTGGCCCCCGTTGCAGGTTACGACCGCATTCGAGCCGCCCCGGGCGGCGGTTGGCCACGTCCTCGCTCGCTCGCGTACTTTTCAAGTACGCGTCGCTCGCTGCGTCCTTGCCACCCATCCGCCCGTGACGGACTCTCGGTGCGGCCGTAACCGACAACGAGGACCACCGATGCCAAAGACGCTGTTCGACAAGATCTGGGATGCCCATGAGGTAGGCCCCGGTCTGATCTACATCGACCTGCACCTCGTGCACGAGGTCACCAGCCCGCAGGCGTTCGACGGGCTCCGGCTTGCCGGGCGCCCGGTACGCAGGCCCGATCGCACGCTCGCGACCGCCGACCACAACGTCCCGACCGACGGCACTCCGGTGGCCGCCCGGATCCGCGATGAGCTGTCGCGCGTGCAGGTGCAGACGCTCGAGCGAAACTGCGAGGAGTTCGGGATCCCGATCTACTCGCTCGGATCTGAGCACCAGGGGATCGTGCACGTGATCGGACCCGAGCTCGGCGTCACGCAGCCCGGAATGACGATCGTCTGCGGCGATTCGCACACCGCGACCCACGGCGCGTTCGGATCGCTTGCGTTCGGGATCGGCACAAGCGAGGTCGAGCACGTGCTCGCGACCCAGTGCATGGTCCAGTCAAAGCCGCGCTCGATGCGGATCCGTTACGAGGGATCGCCCGGCTTCGGCGTCACCGCCAAGGACCTGATCCTCGCGACGATCGGTCAGATGGGCGTCGACGGCGCCGTCGGCCACGTCGTCGAGTACGCCGGCCCGGCGATCGAGGCGCTATCGATGGAAGGCCGGATGACGATCTGCAACATGACGATCGAGGGCGGCGGCCGCGCCGGGATGATCGCCCCGGACGACACGACGTTCGAATGGGTCGTCGGGCGAGCCGCGGCGCCCGCCGAGGTCCCCGAGCACTGGCGCTCGCTGCACACCGACGACGGCGCGACATTCGATCGCGAGATCGTCGTCGACGCCGCCGCGCTCAGCCCGATGGTGACCTGGGGGACGAACCCGGGGATGGTCGTGGGGGTGACCGATTCGGTGCCCGACCCGCGGTCTGAGCAGGACGAGCGGGCCCTGGACTACATGGGCCTGAACGCCGGCACCCCGATCGAGGAGCTCAAGCTCGACCGGGTGTTCATCGGCTCGTGCACGAACTCGCGGATCGGCGATCTGCGCGCCGCCGCCGAGATGATCGGCGGCCGCAGTGTGGCCGACGGCGTCTACGCGATGGTCGTGCCCGGCTCCCAGCAGGTCAAGCTGCAGGCCGAGCGCGAGGGGCTCGACGAGCTGTTCAAGCGCGCGGGCTTTGACTGGCGTGGCGCCGGCTGCTCGATGTGCCTGGGGATGAACCCGGACATCGCCGACCCCGGCGAGCGCGTGGCGTCGACCTCGAACCGCAACTTCGAGGGCCGCCAGGGCCGCGGCGCCCGTTCGCATCTGGTGTCGCCGCAGATGGCCGCGGCGGCCGCGATCGAGGGCCACTTCGTCGACATCCGCAACTGGCAGCGCGAGGAGGTAACGGCATGAAGGCGATCGAGACGATCACCGGGCGTATCAGCGTGCTCAAACGCGATGACATCGACACCGACCAGATCATCCCCAAGCAGTTCCTCAAGCGCGTCGAGCGCACCGGCTTCGGCGAGTTCCTGTTCTACGACTGGGCCAAGGAGCCGGGCTGGGAGCTCCCGAAGAATCCGATCCTGCTCGCAGGGCGCAACTTCGGCTGTGGCTCGAGCCGCGAGCACGCACCGTGGGCGCTCGAGGACTACGGCTTTCAGGCGATCATCGCGCCCAGCTTCGCCGACATCTTCCGCTCCAACTGCACGAAGATCGGCCTGCTGCCCGTGCAGCTCGGGGCCGACGCGTGCGCGTCGATCGCCGACGCCGGCGAGGCACAGGTCGACCTCGCCGCCCAGGAGGTTCGCTGGCCGGGCGGGACCGCGAGCTTTGAGATCGACCCTGAGATCAAGCACCGGCTGCTCAATGGGCTCGACGACATCGCGCTGACGCTCGAGCAAGGCGAGCAGATCGAGGCCTACGAGCGTGACCGGGAGCGCTCGGGCCCGGTCACGACGGCGCTGTGAGCGCGTCGCGCGACTGGGACGCGGCGACCTATGACCGGGTCTCTGACATCCAGCTGCGCTGGGCGCTCGAGCAGCTCGACCGGCTCGAGCTCCGCGACGACGAGGTCGTGCTCGACGCGGGCTGTGGCTCGGGCCGGGTCACCGCTCTGCTCGCCGACCGCGTTCCAAACGGCCGCGTTTACGGTGTCGACGTCGCGCCGTCGATGGCACGCCACGCCCAGGAGGCGCTCGGTGACCGCGCCACGATCCTCTGCCAGGACCTCGTCGAGCTCGAGCTTGCAGAGCGGGTCGACACCGCGTTCTCAAACGCGACGTTTCACTGGGTCCACGACCACGACCGCCTGTTCGCGCGCCTGCACGAGGCGATCAAGCCGGGCGGCCAGCTCGTCGCCCAGTGTGGCGGGCGCGGCAACATCGACTCCTTCCGGGTGCTCGCCGACGCCGTCGCCGCGACCGACGAGTTCTCGCGCTACTTCGTCGACTGGCAACGGCCGTGGAACTACGCCGGCGCCGAGGAGACGAGCGAGCGGCTCCAGCGCGCCGGGTTCTCCGACGTCAGCTGCTGGCTCGAGCCGCGGCCAACGACGCCCGAGGATCCGCGTGCGTTCGTCCGGTCGGTGTGTCTCGTCCGCCACCTCGATCCGCTCCCCGACGAGCTGCGCGACCCGTTCATCGACCGCGTGCTCTCCCAGGCCGGCGATCCGCTGGTGCTCGAGTACGTGCGGTTGAACATGACCGCACGGCGGCCGTCGTGACGATCACGGCATCTGGACGAGCGATCTGAACAGGTGCTCGAGCGTCGCCTGCGGGTCGTCGGTCAGGCCCGTGTGCACCTCCGAGGGCTGGATGATCGTCGACGAGATCGCGGCAACCCAGCCGAAGCGGTCCGAGGCGTCGAGCTTGGCGAGCGGGCCGGCAGAGCCGTCGCCGCGAACGACCGCGGCGATCGCTTCGAGGTGCGGCTCCACGGTCGTGGGGTCGAGGTCGGGCGCCAGCGCCCGCAGCCGGCCGGCGTCGAGCTCGATCACGATCCCGAGAAAGCCGCGCTGGCGGCAAAACACCACGACCCCGACGTTGATGCACTCGCCGCGCTCGATGCGCGGCACCACGCGCAAGATCGTGTACTGAAAGTCACGCCGTTCGGGCATCCTCGGCCTCCTGTGTGAATGCCCGCGGCGCCGCCAGGCGCTCGAGCAGGAACGCCTCGAAATCGGCACGGCGCTCGTCTGGCCGCTCGCCCAGCCACGCGTCGGGCACGGATGCGACGCTGCGAGGAACGGCCTCGCGCGCGGCGTCAGCGAGGCGGGTGTCGGCTTCTGGGATTGGTCCGGCGCGCCCGAGCAGCACATGGTCTCGGATGTGAGGGAATGCGGCTCGTGCCGACTGCACGAGCGGCGGCTCGCCGTGCTGGCGGTAGAACGCGGCGCCGTGGTCGATCAGCCAGACGCGGCCATGCCAGGCGAGCAGGTTGGGGTTGCGGGGCGTGCGATCGACGTTCGTCACGAGCGCGTCGAACCACACGATCGCGGCTGCAAGCGCCGGGTCGACCGTGCTAGCGGCGGCGGGCGTGAACGGCAGCGCGCCGGGCAGGAAGTCGACGCCGAGGTTCGGTCCGACGCTCGCCGCGGCGAGCTCCTGGATCTCGACGTCGGGCTCGGCCCGAGCGAGCTCGGGCTCCAGCCACGCGACCACGAGCTCGGGAACGAGCATTTGTAGCGCTCGCGCGAGCTCTCCGGCGACCACCTCGGCGACGAGCGCGCCCGGCCCCTGGCCGGCGCCGCGGAACTTCATCACGTACATCCCGTCGTCGTCTGCCTCGACGAGCCCGGGCAGCGAACCGCCCTCGCGCAGCGGCGCGACATAGCGGGTGGCGGTAACGCTGCGCAGCAGGTCCGGCGGTATCGATCGCCGATCGCGGTCGTCGGGCATCGCGCGGAAGCTACGGCATTCCCCGAACCCCGAGCGTTTCCCGAGAGTCTCTTCTAAGCTGGCGACAAGCATGTCGGCAAGGATCGAGCCCAGGGCGTTCAGCCTGGCGCCGGATGAGTGGGCCCACGTCGATTTCACGCGGCGCCTGAGACAGCGGCTGGAGTCAATGGGCGGCGGGCGGGTCTGCGAGCTCGGCGGCGGCGCCCGGCCGGCGCTCGAGAGCGAGTTCCTGGAGGCCAACGGCCTCGAGTGCTTGGTTGTCGACATCTCGGCGCCGGAGCTCGAAAAGGCGCCCGACGGCTACGCGACGCTCGTCGGCGACGTCAGCTCGACGTCGTTCTCCACCGGCGAGCACGACGGCCGCTACGACATCGTGTTCAGCCGCGTGCTGGCCGAGCACGTGCGCGACGCGCGCACGTTCCACATCAACGTGCACAGGCTGCTGCGGCCCGGCGGGATCGCGATGCACTTCTTTCCGACGTTGTGGTGGCCGCCGTTCGTCGTCAACCGGGTGCTGCCCGAGTCCGCGGCGGAATGGCTGCTGCTGAAAGTCGAGCCGTGGCGCGTGAAATCGGGCGACCGCGGCAAGTTTCCGGCCTTCTACCACTGGTGCTTCGGGCCGACTCACAAGCAGATCGGCCGGTTCGCAACGGCCGGGTTCGCGGTCGAGCACTGCGTCGCGTACTTCGGCGAGCAGTCGCACGCACCCGGCCGGCTGCTGAAGAAGGTCGACTCGGCATGGACTGAGTTGATGGTTCGCCATCCGGTCTACCAGTTCACGTCCTACGCGACGTACACACTCCGGGCGCAGTGACCGCAGAGGTGATGTCCTCCGAAGGGGAGGGGCTGGGCGCCAACGCGCAGGACGACCCGCCCGAAGGTTCCGAGCGCGGCTCCTGGCCGCTCGAATCCTGGAGCGACGCGCTCGCGGCGGCGCCGATCGGGGTGCTGCTGGTCCTCCTGATCCTTTGGACCGCGCACGACGGTGGCTATGACGAGGACACCTGGTACTGGGGCGCGCTGGCGCTGCTCGCGCTGCTGGCGATGGTCCTCGGCGGCCTGTTTGGCCCGTTGCGACGACTCGGCACGGCGACAAAAGTCGCGCTCGGCGCGATGTCGGTGTACGTCGCGTGGTCCTACGCGTCGATCGCGTGGGCCGCGTATCGCGGCGACGCGCTGACCGGCAGCAATAAGGCGCTGATGTACCTGACGATCTTCGCGCTCTGCGCGCTGACGCGATGGACCCCGCGCCGGGCGCTGTGGATGCTGACCGCTTACACGATCGGCGTCGGCGTCGTCGGGGTCCTGATCCTGACGCGGATGGCGCTGCACCAGCACGCGGCGTCGCTGTTCACCGAGGGTCGGCTGATCTCGCCGACGGGCTACCTGAACGCCAACGCCGCGCTGTTCATGGCGACCGCACTGCTCGGAGCCTCGCTGGCGATGCGCCGCACACTGCCGCTCGTGCTGCGCGGGCTGCTGCTGGCGATCGCTTGCGAGGGGTTGCAGCTGGCGCTGCTTGCCGAGAGCCGTGGCTGGCTATTCACGCTGCCGTTCGTGCTCGTCGCAGCGCTGATGGTGACCCGCGAGCGGCTGCGGACCGCCGTCGTCGCTGCGATCCCAGTGATCGGGGCGCTGATCCCACTTCACTTGCTGCTGCACGTCTACGAAGTCACGGCCGTCGCGCATCCGAGCGACGCGGCGTTCACCGACGCCGCCCGTCACGCCGGGCGGATCAGCCTGCTCTGCTGCCTCGGGGTCTTGATCCTGGGCACGCTGGCGCTGGCGGCGAGCGATCGTGTGCAGTCTCGTGTGGTGAAGCGCTCGGTGATCCGAGCCGCGGGCCTGGGAGTGGCGATCGTCGCGATCGCGGTCGCCGTCGTCGGCGCTGTCGCCGCGACCCACGGGCACCCAGTCCGCTTCTTTAACGAGCAGTGGCACGGGTTCACGCACCCGTCGTCCTCGAGCAACGCGACCGTTTCGCACTTCGCGTCGACCGGCAGCGAGCGCTACGACGCCTGGCGCGTGGCCCTGGACGCGTTCAAGTCGCATCCGATCGGCGGCCTCGGCCAGGACAACTTCTCTGACTACTACACGGTCCACGGTCGGACCGGGATCGAGCTCGCGTACGTTCACAGCTGGGAGCTGCGGTTGCTCGCGCACACCGGGATCGTCGGCTTCGTGACGCTGATCGCATTCCTCGCGGCGGCGCTGGTCGCGGCGCTGCGACGGCGCGCGCCGCGCGGCTCGCTTCGCGGAGCGGTCGCTGCGACCGCGCTGCTGCCGTTGATCGTGTGGCTGATCCACGGCTCGGTCGACTGGTTCTGGGAGATGCCCGCGCTCAGTGCCCCGGCGCTCGCGTTTCTGGCGATCGCCGGCGCGCTGACCGAAGGCGCGCACGCCTCGACCGACGCGCCCGCGGGCGAGCCGGCGCAGGCAGGGCGCCGGCGCGGCGGCAGGACCGTGATTGCGGCGCTCGTCGGCACGGCGGCATTTGCCGCCGCCGTCGTTGCGCTGGGGTTCGCATACCTGTCGGTCCGCGAGGTGTCGGTCGCCAGCGACCTGCGCGCATCGAACACCCCCCAGGCGCTCGCGCACCTGAAGACCGCCGCCGACCTCGATCCCTACGACTCCGAGCCGGGACGGCTCGGCGGCACGATCGCACTTCAGGCCGGGATGTTCAGCGACGCGCAGCAGCGATTCCGCCAGGCGACCGCGCGCCAGCCCGGCGGCTGGTTCTCCTGGTTCGGCGCCGGGCTGGCCGCCTCGTCACTGGGTCAACGCGCGGCCGCGCGCCACGCTTTTGAGGTCGCCCATTCGCTGAACGCCTCGCAGCCGGCGATCAAGGACGCACTCGCCAAGGTCGACAGCGCGTCGCCGCTGACGCCCCAGCAGGCGTTCGACGAGCTCGTGATCGCCCAGTAGCCGACGTGCCTCCGGATCGGCAAACGCAGGCGCCATCATCACGGTCTGAAGTTCGTGTTCCGCGACTCGTCGGCACAGCGTTGACGGCCACGCGCCGGGCGAGTCTGGCGCTCGCGCTCGCGGTGGTGCTCGCGGGCTCGCCCAGTGCGCTCGCTGCGCGGTGGACCGTCCAGCGTGTCCCGCGGGCACCCGGCGGCACGCTCTTGGGGGTGTCCTGCCCATCGCCGCGAGCGTGCGTCGCCGTCGGCAGTTACAGCGGCCACACGGCTCGAGTCCTGACCGAGCGCTGGAACGGCTCCCGATGGTCGATCGTGCGCGCCCATCTGCCGGCCGGGGCAATCCAGGGTGGCTTCAACGACGTCTCGTGCACCTCGGCGAGCGCCTGCACCGCCGTCGGCGACTACGACATCAACGCCCGCCAGTCCAACGTCTTGGTCGAGCGGTGGGACGGGTCGAGCTGGACGATCCAGGCGGCGCCCAACCGGCCCGGTGTTCCGGTGAGCCTGCTAAGCGGCGTGTCGTGCGCGTCTCGACGCGTCTGCACGGCGGTCGGCGAGTACGGCAACCCGGGCAACAGCCCGCCGTTCGTGTTGGTCGAGCAGTGGAACGGGGCGAGCTGGTCGATCCAGCCGACGCCCGGTGCGGGCGCCCTCGAAGGCTTCCTGGCCGGCGTCTCGTGCACGGCTGCGGACGTCTGCACCGCCGTCGGCGGCGGCGCGCACGGTCACCCACGCGTCGAGCGATGGAACGGGAGCGCCTGGAGGCTGCAGCAGACGCCGGAGGTCGGCAACGCGGATCAGGCGTTCTTCGCGGCGGTGTCGTGCACCTCGGCCACGGCCTGTACCGCCGTCGGGACCGACGGCACCGGTTCGTCGTTGTTCCCGCTGGCGCAAGGCTGGAACGGACACCGCTGGTCATCGGAGGGCGCCCGCATCGCCGGCGACGACTTCACGTCGGTCTCGTGCACGGCGCCGCGAGCCTGCACCGCGGTCGGAGATGCGTCCGGCGGGGCGCAAGTGCTGACCGCGGGCTGGAACGGCGCGCACTGGTCGGTTGCGCTCTCACCGCAGGCCGCCGACCCCGCGACCACTCACACGCTGTTCGACGTGAGCTGCACGTCGCGGTTGATCTGTGTCGCGGTCGGCGGCGTCAACAGGTCATCCGACGGCACGGCAGTGGGGCCGTTGCTCGAGCGGCGCTCCCAAAGCACCTAGCCGCGGTCGCGTACCAGCCGTTCATGCCGGCGTTGGGGTACCGTCTCGCGCCTGATGGCCACCAAGATCGTGCTGCTGCCCGGCGACGGAATCGGGCCCGAGATCATCGCCCCCGCGGTGCAGGTGCTCGACGCGGTCGGCGCCGAGCTCGAATACGAGGAGCACCTGTTCGGCGGCGCCTCGATCGACACCCACGGCACGGCGCTGACCGATCAGACGCTTGCCGCCTGCCGCGCGGCCGACGCGGTGCTGCTAGCGGCCGTCGGCGGCCCGAAGTGGGACACCACAGATCCAGCCAAGCCGCGACCCGAGCAGGGCCTGCTCGGGCTTCGCAAGGGTCTCGGCCTGTTCGCCAACCTTCGTCCGGTGCGGCCGGTGCCGGCGCTGTACGACGCCAGCCCGCTGAAGCTCGAGGTGATCGAGCGAACCGACCTGCTGGTCGTGCGCGAGCTGACCGGCGGGATCTACTTCGGCGAGAAGACGCGGACGCAGGACAGCGCGTCGGACGCCTGCGTGTACACGCGCGAGGAGATCGAGCGGATCGCGAGGGTCGCGTTCGAGGCGGCGCGCTCGCGCGTGACAAGCGTCGACAAGGCCAACGTGCTCGAGACGAGCCGCCTGTGGCGCGAGGTCGTCAACGACGTCCACCGACGCGAGTTCCCCAACATCGAGCTCGAGCACCTGCTCGTCGACAACGCCGCGATGCGGCTGATCGCGGCGCCCCGTCATTTCGAAGTGATCCTCACCGAGAACATGTTCGGCGACATCCTCAGCGACGAGGCGGCGATGTTGACCGGGTCGATCGGGATGCTGCCCAGCGCGTCGCTCGGGGGCCACGGTCCTGGGCTGTTTGAGCCCGTCCACGGCTCCGCTCCCGACATCGCCGGCACCGGCGCGGCCAACCCGCTGGCGATGTTCCTGTCGGCAGCGATGATGCTGCGCCACGGACTCGCTTTGGAGGCCCAGGCGGCGGCGGTAGAATTGGCGGTCGACCGGGCGCTGGCCGAGGGGCTTCGCACCCGGGACCTGGGGGGCGAGGCAACCACTGCGCAGGCCACCCAGGCAGTCCTCAAACACCTCTAAGGAGTACTCGTGGAACAAGCGGACCTCATCTGGCACAACGGAGAGCTGGTGGCCTGGGAGGACGCGAAAGTTCACGTACTGACGCACGGGCTGCACTACGGCACCGGAGTGTTTGAGGGGATCCGCGCCTACGAGACGCCGCAGGGAACGGGGATCTTCCGCCTCCACGACCATCTCGACCGGCTGTTCAAGTCGGCCGAGCTCTACTACATGCCGATGCCCTACAGCATCGAGGAGCTGCGCTCGGCGACTCACGAGCTGATCGCTGCCAACGAGCTGCGCGAGTGCTACATCCGCCCGATCGCGTTCCGCGGATACGGCCAGATGGGGCTCAACCCGTTGGACGCGCCGGTCGAGGTCTCGATCGCGGTGTGGCCGTGGGGCGCCTACCTCGGCGAGGACAGCAAGCAGGTCGGCGTGCGCGCGAAGGTCGCTAGCTGGCGGCGGATCTCGCACGATTCGCTGATCCCGCACGCCAAGGCCTCGGGCCAGTACCTCAACAGCGTGCTCGCGAAGATCGAGTCGGTGAAGGCCGGCTACCAGGAGGCGATCCTGCTCGACGCGCACGGGTTCGTGTGCGAGGGCTCGGGCGAGAACATCTACGCGGTTCGCGACGGGATCGTCCTGACGCCGCCGCAGACGGCGGGGATCCTCGACGGGATCAATCGCAAGTCGATCCTCCGGATCGCGCGTGACCTCGGTTACGAGGTCGTCGAGCGAGACATGGCGCGCGCTGAGCTCTACCTCGCAGACGAGGTGTTCATGTCCGGTACCGCCGCCGAGCTGGTCCCGGTCTCAGAGATCGACGATCACGCGATCGGCAGCGGCCAGCGCGGCCCCGTCACGAGCGAGCTCCAGCGTGTGTTCGACGACGCGCTGCACGGGCGCGACCCGCGCTACGTCGAGTGGGTCGACGTCGTGAAGGTGCCCTCTAAGACCGCATGAGCAATATCGAGCTCTACGACACCACCCTGCGCGATGGGATGCAGGGGGAGGGGATGTCGTTGTCGGCCGAGGAGAAGATGCGCGTCGCGCATCGGCTCGACGAGCTCGGGATCGACCTGATCGAGGCTGGCTTCCCCGGCTCCAACCCGAAGGAGCTCGAGCTGTTCGAGCTGCTCGCCGGCGAGGCGTTCGAGCATGCGTCGGTCGCGGCGTTCGGGATGACGCGTCGGCGCGATGTGCGCGACGCGGCCGACGACCCGGCGCTGCGGATCCTCGCCGACTGCTTTGCGCCGGTATGCACGCTGGTCGGCAAGACATGGGCGCTGCACCTCGAGAAGGTCGTCAAGGTCGACCGCGAGGAGAACCTGCGGATGATCTCTGACTCGATCGGGTTTCTCGTAAACCAGGGCAAGCGGGTGCTCTACGACGCCGAGCACTTCTTCGACGGGTTCAACGACGACCCCGAGTACGCGACTGCGTGCCTGCGCACAGCGGCCCGCGCCGGCGCGGAGACGGTCGTCTGCTGCGACACCAATGGCGGCACGCTGCCCGACCGGATCTCTGCCGCGATGGCGACGGTCATGTCGGAGCTGGCCGAGTTCGTACAGGTCGGGATCCACTGCCACGACGACGCCGGCTGCGGCGTCGCGAACTCGATCGCGGCAGTGAACCAGGGCGCCACGCACGTGCAGGGAACGATCAACGGCTACGGCGAACGCTGTGGCAACGCCAACCTCGTCACGATCATCCCCAACCTCCAGCTCAAGCTCGGCTACGAGTGCGTGACCGCGCGGCAGCTCGGGTCGCTGGCACAGGCCGCCCACTTCCTCGACGAGCTGTTGAACTTCACGCCGGACCCCGACAAGCCCTACGTCGGGCGCAACGCATTCGCGCACAAGGGCGGGATGCACGTTGCCGGCGTCAACGCCGACCCGGCAACGTTCGAGCACGTCGACCCCGACGTCGTCGGCAACCGGCGCGAGCTGCTGATCTCCGAGCTGTCGGGCAAGGGCACGGTTCACGCGCGAGCGCGCGACGCCGGGATCACGCTCGACGACGACGACGCCAGCCGCGTCGTCGAGCGCGTCAAGGACCTTGAGCACCGCGGGTACCACTTCGAGGCGGCCGACGGATCGTTCGAACTGCTGTTGCGCAAGGAGACCGGGGAGTACGAGCCGTTGTTCCGGCTCGAGTCGTGGCGCGCGATCGTCGAGAATCGCGCCGACGGCCGGGTCGAGACCGAGGCGACGATCAAGATCTGGGTCGATGGCGAGCGCTACGTTCGCACCGCCGAGGGCAACGGTCCCGTGCACGCGCTGGACCGCGCGCTGCGCGACGCGCTCGTGGAAATCCACCCGCACCTGCGCGACATCGACCTCGTCAACTTCAAGGTCCGGATCCTCGACGAAGCGAAGGGCACCGACGCGGTCACGCGCGTGCTGCTGGACGCCTCGGATGGCGATCAGGTGTGGGGCTCGATCGGCGTCTCGGAGAACGTGATCGAGGCCTCGTGGGAGGCGCTGGTCGACTCGCTGGAGTACGGGATGCAGGCCGGCCGCACCAAGCCGCGCGGCGAGGCCGCCTCCGCCTCAGGCTAGTGCTCCCCACCGTGAATACCGTCGCATTCGAGTCGCCTCGGGCGGCGCCTGCCATCGTCCTCGGACCTCGCTGTGTCTCCGCTACAGCTTCGCTCCTGCGTCCTTGGCAGTCATCCACCCGCGACGCCTCTCGGTGCGCCCGTATCCGCGGCGGGAAGCACTGGTGACGGCGAGCCGCGTGAGCACCGAGGCGATCCCACTCGCCCTGCCGTTGCTGGGCGTCGAGGAGGAGGAACGCGTGATTGAGGTGCTGCGTTCGGGCAGGCTGTCGCTCGGTCCGCTGCTGGCCGAGTTCGAGCAGGCGTTCGTGCAGCGGCTCGGCGTCGCGCACGGGAGCGCGGTGTCGAGCGGAACCGCGGGTTTGCACCTGGCGCTGCGCGCAGTCGGCGTCAGCGACGGTGACGAGGTGATCACGAGCCCGTTCTCGTTTGTCGCGAGCGCAAACGTCGCCGTCTACGAGCGCGCGCGCCCAGTGTTCGCGGACATCGATCCGGTGACGCTCAACCTCGATCCCGAAGCTGTGGCAGCGGCGGTCACCGAACGCACGGCGGCATTGCTGCCGGTCCACGTGTTCGGCTACCCGGCCGACATGCCCGCGTTCGAGCGGCTCGGACTGCCGATCGTCGAGGACGCGTGCGAGGCGCTCGGCGCCGTCCACGCCGACGGCGTCCCCGTCGGCGCCCGCGGCCATCCGTCGGTGTTCGCGTTCTACGCCAACAAACAGATGACGACCGGCGAGGGCGGGATCGTGACGACCGCCGACGCGGCGCTGAAGGAACAGATGGACTCCGAGCGAAACCAGGGCCGCGCGCCGGACATGGGATGGCTCGACCACGACCGGCTCGGCTTCAACTACCGGCTGACCGACATCGCCTGCGCGCTCGGACTCGTCCAGCTCGAGCGCCTCGATCAGATGCTCGCGGCGAGAGCACGGGTCGCGGGGCGTTACCGGGAGGCGCTGGCCGGCATCGAGGGCCTGCAGCTTCCGTGCCCCGACGAGGGCGGTGATCGCCGCGGGTGGTTCGTGTTCGTCGTCCAGCTGCCGCGCGGGGTCGATCGCGACGACTGCGTGCGCGCGCTTGGCGAGCTCGGGATCCCGAGCAAGCCGTACTTCCCGGCCGTGCACCTGATGAGCTACTACCGCGAGCAGTTCGGGCACCGCGAGGGCGAGTTCCCGGTGTGCGAGGACGTCGCCTCGCGCTCGATCGCGCTGCCGTTCTTCCCGCAGATGCGCGACGGCCAGGTCGAGCAGGTGGGGGAGGCGCTGGCACAGGCGCTCTCCAATCGGCAACGCTCCTGAGATGTCGCGCTTCGCCGAGCCCCAGCATCCGGCGTTCCGCGCGCTCAACGACTCGATCGCATTCGATCGCAGGCTCGCTCCCTACGACGTCGCACAGTCGCGCGCGCACGCTTCGATGCTCGCGGCGCGAGGGATCATCTCCGACGAGGACCGCGACGAGCTTCACCGCGGGCTCGATCAGGTCCAGCGTGAGCTCGAGCAGGGATCGTTCCCGTACGCCGACGGCGACGAGGACATTCACATGGCGATCGAACGCCGCCTGACCGAGGTCGCCGGGCCGGTCGGGGGCAAGCTTCACACCGCCAGGTCGCGCAACGATCAGGTTGCGACCGACGTTGCCATGTTCGTCCGTGAGAGCGCTCAGCAGGCCGTGGCCGCAATCGACGTGCTCGCCGCGACGGTCGTCCGCCAGGCCGAGGCCCACCTGGAGTGGCCGATGCCCGGTTACACGCATCTGCAGCGCGCGCAGCCCGTGTACCTGAGCCACCATCTGCTCGCGTACTTCTGGATGCTGATGCGCGACCGCGACCGGTTCGACGCAGTCGTGGCGGCGACCGGTGAGCTGCCGCTCGGGGCCGGCGCGCTCGCCGGCGTGAACTTCGACACCGACCGGGAGCTTGTGGCGCGCGAGCTCGGCTTCGACGGCGTCGCGGCAAACTCGATCGACGCGGTCTCCAACCGCGACTTCGTGCTCGACTACCTCGCGGCGGCGGCGACCTGTGCGACGCACCTGTCGCGACTGGGCGCCGAGATCGTGCTGTGGTCAAGCGAGGAGTTCGGCTTCTGCGAGGTCTCCGACGCCTGGGCGTCGGGCTCGTCGATCATGCCCCAGAAGAAGAACCCCGACGCCGCCGAACTGCTGCGAGCCAAGGCGCCGCGGCTGGCGGCGCACCTAGTCGGCCTCCACGGCGTCATGCACGGCCTGCCGCTGACCTACAACAAGGACATGCAGGAGGACAAGGAGCACCTGTTCGACGCCGCCGACACGCTGGCGCTGTGCCTCGAGGCGGCCGACGGGATGCTCGGCTCGATCGAGTTCCGTCGCGAGCGCCTGGCCCAGGCGGCCGCCGACGAGTTCCTCGCCGCCACCGACATCGCCGATCTGCTCGTGCGCCGTGGCGTCCCGTTCCGTCAGGCCCACGGCGTCGTCGCCGGGCTCGTGCGGATGGCGATCGAACGGGGCAAGGCGCTCTCTGAGCTGACCGAGTCAGAGCTGGCCGAGCAGTCGCCACTGCTTGACCGCGAGTTCTACGCGGTGCTCAGCGATGGCGCATGGCTCGAGGCGAAGGTGTCGGAGGGTGGGACGAGCTCGGCGCGGGTGCGCGACCAGCTCGAGCGCGCCCGCGCGGAGCTCGGGCGCGGCTCAGAGCGCCGGCGGTGAAGCCGTCGTTCTACGCGCGGCCGGTGCTCGAGGTCGCCCGCGACCTGGTCGGCTGCGTGGTCTCACACGCGGGCAGCTCGGGCGTGATCGTCGAGACCGAGGCCTATCACGACTCCGAGCCGGCCAGCCACGCGTTCATCGGGCTCACGCCCCGCACGACGACGCTGTTCGGGCCGCCGGGGCGCGCGTACTTGTACCGCTCCTACGGGATCCACGCGCTGCTGAACGCCGTCACAGAGCCCGAGGGAATCGGCGCCGCGGTCCTGATCCGCGCACTCGAGCCGCTCGACGGCATCGAGCTGATGCGCGAGCGCCGCGGCGTAGACCGACTGCGCGACCTCTGCTCGGGACCGGGAAAGCTGACCCAGGCACTCGCGATCGAGCTCGAGCACAACGGCTCTGACCTCGAGCGCGGACCGGTCGTGTTCTCGGCGCGGCCGCGCGCCTGGCGAGACGTCGAGATCGAGGTCGACAGGCGGATCGGAATCACCAAGGCAGCCGAGCTGCCGTGGCGATTCTGCGCGGCGGGCAGCCTATTTCTGTCGAGGCCTGTCAGCCGCGCCGCAGCGGTGCTCTAGCTAGCCCGCGGGGGGACCGCCGCCACCACCGAGGCCGACGCCACCGGTTCCACCGCCACCGGTGCCACCACCCGTCCCGCCACCGGTCCCACCACCGGTGCCGCCGCCCGTCCCGCCACCAGTCCCACCGCCGGTGCCACCGCCGGTGCCACCGCCGGTCCCGCCACCGGTGCCGCCGCCCGCTCCGGTGCCGCCGCCGGCGCCGCCGTTACCGGTGCCTGGGGTCCCGCCGGCGGGCGTCGTCGCCGTCCCGGGCGTGGTCGCTGCGGGCGTCGTGCTCGGCGCCGTTCCGGACGAGACCGGCGGCAGCGGCGTCGAGCCGGTGTCGGTCGTCGTCGTGCCCGTGTCAGACTTCTTGGCCGGCGACTCGGACTGGAGGATCTGGAGCGCCTGTGCCATGAAGCTGTGCCAGATGATGGCCGGATACGTGCCGCCCTCGACAGGGCCGCCCTGGAAGTCGTTGGCCATCGACACCAGGCCGTTGGGGTATCCGACCCACACAGCCGTCGTCATCTGCGGCGTCCAGCCGACGAACCACGCGTCGCCGTAATTCGACGTAGTGCCGGTCTTGCCGGCGACCACGACGCCTGAGATTGCGGCGCTCGTGGCGGTGCCCCGAGCGACTACGCCCTCGAGGATCTGCTGGACGGTCGCCGCAACCTCCGGCGGAAGGATCCGCTTGTACGACGGCTTGTCGATGATCGTCTTGTGACGGCACGACGGGCAGTTGATCTGCGCGATCCCGGTCGGGCCCTCGTCGGGGGCGCCGAGCTTGGGGTTGAAGACCTTGCGGCCGCCCTCGGCGAACGTCTCGTACGCGTGCGCCATGTCCAGCGGCGTGACGCCCTCCTTCAGCCCGCCGAGGATCATCGCGTAGTTGCTCGAGACCTTCGAGCGGACCCCCATCTGCTTGGCCATCCGTGCGATCCGCTTGGTGCCGTTCTTGCCGAGCCCCTGGATTCCGAGGCGCGCGTACACCGAGTTGTCCGAGATCGCCGTCGCGGCCGCCAGCGAGATCGTCCCCGAGTACGTGTTGCCGAAGTTGTGGACGATGAAATGCTCCTTGCCGGCGCTGTGGGGCACGATGAAGTCCGCCGGCGCCGAGGTCATCAGCGAGCTTGGCCCGTAGCCGGACTCGAGCGCGACCGCGAGCGTGAACGGTTTGAATGCCGAGCCGGGCTGGCGGTGGCCTTCGGTCGCAAGGTTGAACGGAGAGTGGGCGTAGTCCTCCTGCCCGTTGACGATCGGACCACCGACCATCGCCCTGACCTCGCCGGTCTTGTTGTCGATCGCCACCAGCGACGCGCCCGGTAGATGCTCGCCGCTCGGCAGCTCAGAGGAGATCGCCTGCTCGGCGGCCTGCTGGAGCCTGAGGTCGAGCGTCGTCCGGATCTTCAGCCCGCCGAAGTACGCGCGGTACTCGGCGACGCTCGCCGGAACGCCGTGGCCAAGCCCCAGCGCAGCGAGGACCTGCGGCCGCAGCCAGCTCGTGAAGTACGGCGCGACGGTTGGCTCGCTCGGCTGCTGGATGTCCTTGGGCGTCGGCAGCGGCATGTTGATGCCCTCCAGGTACTGACGCCTGGTGATGTAGTGCTGCTGGTACATGTTCAGCAGCACTACGTTGCGCCTCGTCTTCGCCGCTACAGGATGCGTGATCGGGTCAAACTCGGTCGGCGAGGCGACCATGCCCGCCAGCAGCGCTGACTCCCACGGCGCCAGCACCGAGGCGCACTTGGGCAGCTTCACGTAATTGGTGCTGTCGCCGCAGCCGCTGGCCGGCTGTGGTGTTCCGCTGATCGAAGAGGTAGCCGGCGAGCCGGCTCCGGGGCGGAACCCGTGCTCGCCGCCGAAGTACACGCGTGCGGCCGACTCGATCCCGTAGGCGCCGTTGCCGAAGTAGATCGAGTTCATGTACTCGGTGAGGATCTTCGACTTCTTCCACTCGCGCGTCAGGTGGTAGGCAAGGGCGGCCTCGCGCAGCTTTTCGAACACCGTCCGGTTGCCCTGCTCCGACAGCGCGTTCTTGACGAACTGCTGGGCGATCGTCGAGGCGCCTTGCCGCGACTGGCCGGTGAAGTCAGCTACAAATGCGCGCGCGATCCCGCGGATGTCGACGCCCGGGTTAGTCCAGAAGCGCTTGTCTTCGATCGAGACGATCGCGTCCTGCATCGACGGCGAGATGTCGCCGATCTGGTCGATTACGACGTTGTTCGGCGGGGCGAGCAGCCCGATCGGGCGCCAGTGGTCGTCGTACAGGAACGAGTTGGCGAGCTCGTGCTTGTACTGCTGCTCGTTCTCGATCTGCGGGATGTCTGACGCGACCGCCATCATCATCCCGAAGACCGTCGAGACGAACGCCAGCGTCGCGAACCCGATCATGATCGAGATGAACCGGAGCTTTCGCATCCGCGGCTTGCCCGAGCGACCGCGCCGGCGGAGCCGGCGCCGCGGCGGCGCGAATGGAATCGGCGCGTCCGGCTCTTGTCCTTGCCTGGGGTTGTTTACGTCGTCTGCCATGCGATCGAGGGTGCAGCGAGGGCGGCTCCTGGCGCAGCCCAGAGCCCGGTCACGCTGGAATCGGGGGACGTGGCGACAACGGGTCCCGCCGGGCGCGAGAGTCTAGCATTGGCCGAGATGGACCCAGAGCCCTCGAAGCCCGTCGGAGCGGGCGCGCAGGCTGCCTGGCTGGCTCGAAATGCGGTCGACTGTCTGCCTGACGGCGGGCTCGAGCGCAAGCTGGCATTGGGCCGCCCGTTGCGCGTCAAGCTCGGCATCGATCCGACGGCTCCCGATATCCACCTCGGCTTCACGGTCGTCCTGCAGAAGCTGCGCGAGTTCCAGGATCTCGGACACACCGTCGTCCTGATCGTCGGTGACTACACGGCGCGCGTCGGGGATCCGAGCGGGCGGTCGGTCACGCGTCCGGTGCTCGAGTACTCAGAGATCGACGCCAACGCGCTGACATTCCAGGAGCAGGCGCTGAAGGTGCTGGACTCCGAGCGCCTCGAGGTCCGCTTCAACAGCGAGTGGCTTGACATGTCGATGTCCGAGCTGTTCGCGCTGCTGCGCACGACGACCGTGGCGCAGCTGCTCGAGCGAGACGACTTCGCCAAGCGGTTTGCGGCCGGCGAGCCGATCTCGGTGCTCGAGCTGCTGTACCCGCTGCTGCAGGGTCTGGACTCGGTCCGGATCGACGCCGACGTCGAGATCGGCGGCACCGATCAGAAGTTCAACCTGCTGCTCGGGCGCGACATCCAGCGCGCCTACGGCAAGCCCGAGCAGGTGATCCTGACGCTGCCGCTGCTGACGGGCACCGACGGCGAGCGCAAGATGTCCAAGTCGATTGGCAACTACGTCGGCGTCACCGAGCCGCCCGACGAGATGTACGGCAAGACGATGAGCATCCCCGACGCCTCACTGGCTTCTTGGTACCGGTTGCTGCTCGGAGCCGAGCCGCCCGCGCAGCTGGGACCGCGGGACGCCAAGCGCGCACTCGCGCGTGCGCTCGTCGACCGCTTCCACCGATCCGGGGCGGGCGCGGCCGCCGAGGCGGCGTTCGACCAGGTGCACATCCGCCACGGCGTGCCCGACGAGATGCCCGAGGTGCAGTGGCAGCGAAACGGCTCGCTCGTCCACCTACCGGCGCTGCTCGCCCAGGCGTTCGGGATCTCGACCTCGGAGGCGCGGCGCAACCTGGCCGGCGGCGGCGTCAAGCTCGACGGCGAGCCCGTCGCCGGCGGCTCGCTCGACCTCGATACCGAGCAGGTCGACGGCAAGGTGCTGCAGCTCGGCAAGCGCCGCTTCGCGCGCGTGCGCGTGATCTAGTGCCTGTCCACGGCGGGCTGTTGCGGCTGCAGACGCCCGGAAACGGGGAGATCGTCGACCTGACGCGCGGTGTTCAAAGCGTCGTCGCGACCGCCGAGGTCGACCGCGGGGTCGCCACGGTGTTCGCCACCGGCTCGACGGTCGCCGTGACCACGATGGAGTACGAACCGGGCGGGGTCCACGATCTGCAGGCGCTGCTGGACCAGCTGATCCCGGCTCAAGGCGACTACCAACACAACCGCCTCAACCACGACACCAACTCCCACGCGCACCTGCGCGCGGCCCTGATCGGCCCGTCCGAGTCGATCCCGGTGATCGGCGGAGAACTGGCGCTCGGTACCTGGCAGCAGATCGTGTTGATCGACTTCGACGATCGCCCGCGCGATCGCGTCGTGACCGTGCAGGTCGTTTCCTAGCGCGCCCGCTATGCTGGCGAGGCCGGTAGCGAAGCCGAGCTCGCGCGCTTTCCACGTGGTGCGGGTTTCGGCGCTATACTCACCGGTCCGCTCCGGGATCCGGATGGTTGGTTCCTGGATGCGCCCCACACGAGAAGGAAGCCCCTTCTCCGAGAGGTGCGACGGTCTTTGAAAACTCAACAGCATGCGCACCTCTCGGTCGATCCCTCGGCCGAGGAGTGTGTCCAGGTTCGACGCCGCCGTCGCTTTGGTCCGCCTTGCGGATCTGCTTAGACGGCGGTGCCAAGATTGACCCCGTCTTGCGTCTCGGAGCTCCCGGTGTACGAGAGCTCCCGCCCGCCGGCCTAGCTGGCGGTGTCGCGACGCAAGGGTCTGATCCCACCAGGGACAGGCCCAGAGGTTTTCCCGCAGTGGCGGCACGACTTAGTCGCGCAGTCACGTACGCGGGTAGTACCCCTGACGACTCTTTTGTGAAGTTGAGTAGTTCTTCACGGAGAGTTTGATCCTGGCTCAGGACGAACGCTGGCGGCGTGCCTAACACATGCAAGTGGAGCGACGAACCAGGCTTCGGCCTGGGGCAGAGCCGCGAACGGGTGAGTAACACGTGGGTAACCTGCCCC
>DASXDD010000006.1:0-30840 GCA_036490775.1 Solirubrobacteraceae bacterium
GGCGCGGCGATCGACAAGCAGGGCAACGCCGACTGTGAGGTTGGCCAGCGCGGCTACCCGAAGAAGCTCAACTCATTTGACCCGCAGGGCCGCAACCTCGCGGTCGATCCGCACACGCCGGGCAGCCAGGGCACGACCTTCGCCGGCCGCACGAAGGTCCCCGCCGGCGAGACCTTCTCGCGCAACCCCCAGACCGGCCCGCAGCTTCAATACGATGCGAGCAACCCCTGATGGCAGCGACACCGGACACCTTCAGCATCGGCGGCGAGCTCGACGTGCAGCGGCTCGGATTCGGGGCGATGCGGATCACCGGCCCCGGGATCTGGGGCGAGCCCGAGGATGAGGACGCAGCGCGTGAGCTGCTGCGCCACGTCGCCCGGTCCGGCGTCAACCTGATCGACACAGCCGACGCCTACGGGCCCGACGTCTCAGAGCGGCTGATCGCCGAGGCGCTCGCGCCGTACTCCGACGAACTCGTGATCGCCACCAAGGGCGGGCTCACGCGTTCGGGACCGAATCGCTGGGAACGAGACTGCCGCCCGGATCGGCTCAGGCGCTGCTGCGAGGATTCGCTTCGGCGGCTCAAGCTCGAGCGGATCGACCTCTACCAGCTGCACGCCGTTGATCCGCAGGTTCCGATCGAGGACTCGGTCGGCGCGCTCGCCGAGCTCCAGCAGGAGGAGAAGATCCGCTTCGTCGGGCTCTGCAACGTCAACGTCGAGGAGCTCGAGCGCGCCCGAGAGATCGTGCCGATCGTCTCGGTCCAGAACCGCTACAACGTCGCCGACCGCGAGTCCGAGGAGGTCCTGCAGGCCTGCGAGCAGAGTGAGCTCGCGTTCCTGCCTTGGGCACCGCTGGGCAGCCGGGAGCTCGCCAAACCAGGCGGGCAGCTCGACGAGCTCGCAAGCGCGCACGGCGCGCGCCCCGGACAGGTCGCGCTCGCATGGCTGCTCGCGCACTCGCCGGTGATGTTGCCGATCCCGGGAACGAGCTCGATCGCGCACTTCGAGGAGAACCTCGAAGCCGCGCAGCTAGAGCTCACCCCCGACGAGCTCGAGTCGCTCGAGGACTAGTCCCCGAGCACGTACGCGAGGCGCTGCTCAAGCGCCGCCGCGAGCCGCTCACGAACGGGGCCCTGCTCGAAGCGCTCGACTAGCGCCGACAGGAAGCCCTCGATCACCAGGCGCTTGGCGATGTCCTCGCCGAGGCCGTGCGAGCGCAGGTAGAACAGCTGCTCGGGGTCGACCTGCGCAACCGCCGCGGCGTGCGTGCAGCGCACGTCGTTGGCCTGGATCTCGAGACCGGGGATCGAGTCGGCGTGGGCGCGCTTTGAGATCAGCAGGTTGCGCGATTCCTGGAACGCGTCGGTCTTCTGAGCGCCCGGGTCAACGATGATGTTGCCCTTCCAGACCGCCGTCGAGCGGCCCTGGAGCACGCCACGAAACGCGAGATCCGAGGTCGTGTTCGGCGCCGCGTGCTCCTGCGTGGTGTCGAAGTCGATGTGCTGGCGACCGTGGGTCGCGTACGCGCCGGTAACGCGCGCCTCCGCGCCCTCGCCGGCCAGTCGCGTCTCCATCCGGACGTGGCCGCGCGCCGACCCGAAGCCGAGCGCCACCCAGTCGAGCGAAGCATCGCGGCCGACCTCGGCGCGCTGGGCGCCGAAGATCCAACTGCGCTCAGACAGCGCCTGCCCGCAGATGTAGCGAAGTCGCGCATTGTCTGCGAGCGACAGCTCGACGACCGTGTTGAACACGCCGTCGAGATCGGCCTCGCCCGAGAGGTACTGCTCCCACACCTCGGCCTGCGCGCCCTCCTCGACCACGATCAGCGTGCGCTGGTTGAACAGCGTCCCGGCGCGGGCCTGGACGCTCGTGAGCGAGATCGGCTCCCGCACGACGACGCCACGGGGCACGTACACGAACGAGCCGTGGCGGTAGCTCGCGTCGTTGAGCGCGACGAACGGATCGTCGGCGGTGACCAGCGAGCCGAGGTGGCGCTGGATCAGCTCGGCGTGATCACGCAGCCCGTCCGCGATCGAGGTGACGATCACGCCGTCGGGAAGCTGCTGCTCCTCGGGGAGCTCGAACAGCGGCTCAGCCGCGGCCGGCTCGTCTGCGCTGACCGGTTCATAGGCGGCCAGGTCGAGTTCTGAGATGTCGGTGAACTCCCAGCCGGGTCGCCCCTTGAACGTGGGCAGCTCGACTGGGGGCGCGGCGGCGGTGCTAGCCAATCGAGCCCTCCATCTGAAGCTCGATCAGCCGGTTCATCTCGACGGCGTACTCCATCGGGAGCTCCTTGGTGATCGGCTCGATGAAGCCGTTGACGATCAGCTTCGACGCCTCTTCCTCGGGGATGCCGTGAGACATCAGGTAGAACAGCTGGTCCTCGCCGACCTTCGAGACGGTCGCCTCGTGTCCGACGTTGACGTCGTCCTCGCCGATCCTGATCGTTGGGTAGGTGTCCGAGCGCGAGTGCTCGTCCAGCAGCAGCGCGTCGCAGACGACCTTCGAGCGCGAGCCGTGCGCGCCCTTGGCGATCTCGAGCAGTCCGCGGTAGGAGCCGCGGCCGCCGTCCTTGGAGATCGACTTGGCGAAGATGTTCGAGGTCGTGTTCGGCGCGGCGTGGATGATCTTGCCGCCGGCGTCCTGATGCTGATCCTTACCTGCGAACGCGATCGACAGGATCTCGCCGTGCGCCCGCTCGCCCAGCAGGTAGACGCTCGGGTACTTCATCGTCAGCTTCGAACCGAGATTGCAGTCGACCCACTCGACGGTCGCGTCCTCGTGCGCAGCCGCACGCTTGGTGACGAGATTGAAGACGTTCGTCGACCAGTTCTGGACGGTCGTGTAGCGGATTCGGGCGCCGGGCTTGGCGATCAGCTCGACCACCGCTGAATGCAGCGATGAGGAGCTGTAGGTCGGCGCGGTGCAACCCTCGACGTAGTGAACGTATGAGCCCTCGTCGGCGATGATCAGCGTCCGCTCGAACTGGCCCATGTTCTCGGTGTTGATCCGGAAGTAGGCCTGCAACGGCATCTCGACGTGCACGCCGGGGGGCACGTAGACGAACGAGCCGCCCGACCACACCGCGGAGTTCAGCGCCGCGAGCTTGTTGTCGTTCGGCGGGATCAGGGTCGCGAAGTACTCGCGCACGAGGTCCTCGTGCTCGCGCAGGCCGGAGTCCATGTCCTTGAAGATCACGCCCTGCTTCTCGAGGTCTTCGCGCACCTGGTGGTAGACGACCTCTGACTCGTACTGAGCGCCGACGCCGGACAGGAACTTGCGCTCGGCCTCGGGGATCCCGAGCCGGTCGAATGTCTTCTTGACGTCCTCGGGAACGTCATCCCACGAGCGCTCGGCGCGCTCGGAGGCGCGCACGAAGTAGTGAATGTTGTCGAAGTCGACTTCGGCCAGCATCGGCGAGCCCCAGGTCGGCATCGGCCGAGCGAGGAAGTGCTCGAGCGCCTTGAGGCGGAAGTCGCGCATCCACTGCGGCTCGGACTTGAAGTCCGAAATCTTGGCCACCAGCTCGTGCGTCAGGCCCTTCGGCGCCTTATACAGGTAGTTCTCGGCGTCGTGGAAGCCGTAGCGCTCGGTGTAGTCGGCGTTGATCCCGCGCAGTGCCTCGTTCTCGGTCAGCACCGGCGGCACCGGAATCGCAGTTTCGGGAGTAGCCATTACTCCACCTCCAGCTTGATCGTCTCGTCTTCGATGATCACGGGGAACGTGTCCACCGCGACATACGCGGGCAGGGTCTTCGGCTTGCCGGTTTTCAGGTCAAACAGCGAGCCGTGTCGCGGGCATTCGACGGTGCATGCGCCCTCGTCGAGCTCACCCTCGACCAGCGGTCCGTTGTCGTGCGAGCAGCGATCCTCGATCGCATACACGGTGCCCGCACAGTTGAAAACTCCGATCTCAAGGTCCTCCCATTCGACCAGGCGTACCTGGCCCGGCTTCAGCTCGTCGAGGGGACAGACTTCGATGATCTCAGGCAACGTTTGCAAGTCCTAGCGGATTGATCGGATTTCCACTTGGAGTGTAGCGGCGGGGGTGCTGTGGACGCGACTGCTACGCCCGGGTTAGAGCCGCGGGCGCTAGGCGGCGTCGCTGGCGGGCGTCTCGGGCTCCCACTCGACCGCGCGGCCAAGCGAGGCGCCCTTCAACACCTTCAGCGACAGCAGCGCGCACTTCATACGCGTCGCCGAGATGTCGATCCCGAGCAGCTCAAGCACGAATGACCGGTCCAGCCGCAGCAGCTCGTCGGTCGTCATCCCCTTGACCTCGTCCGAGGACATCGACGCGGCCGCCTGCGAGATCGCACACCCGTGACCGAGGAAGCGCACGTCCTCGATCCGTCCGTTGTCATCGACGGCGAGCTGGACGGTCAGCTCGTCCCCGCAGAGCGGGTTGAGGTCGTGGAACTCGAGCGCTCCGTCGCCGAGCTCGGGCGCGGGCGGGCTCCAGTTATGGGGGTGCTTGTAGTGATCGAGGATGTTCTCGCGGTACAGATCGTCCATCGCCACCAAGCGTAGCGACCGACCCGCGGGCTTCCGCCGGTCCGCCGTGCGGACGCCCTCTACGAGCACTGATAGAATAGTTAGCAATGCTAATTAGCGTCGCTTATGATTTCACCGGACCCGCCGATAACAGGCGTAGACCGAATTGATGACCATCGCCGCCGCTGATCTCGACGTTGCCGCCCGACTGCGCCTCGCAGTGACTCGGCTCGCCCGCCGGCTTCGCCAGGAATCCGGCGAGGGGCTGACGCCGTCGCAGACCTCGGCGCTGGCGAGCATCGAGCGCCACGGCGCGCTGACCCCGAGCGAGCTCGCAACGATCGAGCGGATCCAGCGACCGAGCGCGACCCGCGTCCTAGGCGCGCTGAGCGAGCGCAACCTGATCGCTCGCGAGGCCGATGCCAGCGATCGCCGCGTGAGCCGGCTGAAGGTCACCCGCGAGGGCGCGGCCGTGCTCAAGCGCGGGCGCTCGCGCAAGAACGCCTATCTCGCGCGCCGAATGCGCGACCTCGACGCCGATGAACTCGACACGCTCGCACGCGCGGCTGAGCTGATCGAGCGGCTGCTCGAAGAAGACGACGAGCGCCGGTGAGCTTTACCACTGCGCTACGGCCCTCCTCGACTTCGCTTCGACGCCCGTTCCACTCCCTCTCGGTAGCCAACTACCGGCGGTACTTCACCGGCCAGATCATCTCGATCAGCGGCAACTGGATGCAGACCGTCGGCGAGATGTGGCTCGTGCTGCGCCTCACCGACAGCGCCACGGCGGTCGGCGTGACGACCGCGCTTCAGTTTTTGCCGATGCTGTTCGCCGGCGCTTACGGTGGCGTGCTCGCCGACCGCGTCTCCAAGCGGCGCCTGCTCGCCTGGACGCAGTCGCTGATGGCGCTGCCCGCGCTGACCCTGTGGCTGTTGACCGCCAGCGGCCACGTCTCCCTGCTCGTCGTGCTCGCGCTCGTGTTCGTGCGCGGCTCGGTCAACGCGGTCGACAACCCGGCGCGCCAGAGCTTCGTGATGGAACTCGTCGGCCGCGATCGCGTCGTCAACGCCGTCAGCCTCAACAGTCTGATCGTCCAGTCATCGCGGATCATCGGTCCGGCGCTCGCCGGCATCGTGATCGCATCGGTCGGAATCGCCCCCTGCTTCTTGATCAACTCGATGTCCTTCGGCGCGATGCTGCTGGCGCTGTGGCTGATCGACCCGCGCGAGCTGCAGCCGACCGTGCGCAGGCCGCGCGAACGCGGCCAGCTGCGTGAGGCGCTGCGATACGTGCGCGCGACGCCCGAGCTCAGCGTCCCGCTCGGCGTGATGGCGATCGTCGGCACGCTCTCGTTCAACTTCCAGGTGATCCTGCCGCTGCTGGCGAGGTTCACGTTCGGGGGCAGCGCAACGACTTACGCGGCGCTGACGAGCGCGATGGCAATCGGCGCAGTCGGCGGCGCGCTCGCGGTCGGCACCCGCCGCCGCGTCAGCCCATCACTACTGGCGACGGCCGCGTTTGCTTTCGGCGCCTCGAGCCTCGCCGCGGCGGGAGCCCCGACGCTCGCCAGCGAGCTCCTCGTGCTCACCGCCGTCGGCGCCGCCAGCGTCACGTTCTCGGCCGGGATCAACTCCACGCTGCAGCTCGCTTCAAGCCCGGACATGCGCGGCCGCGTGATGGCGCTCTACAGCGTCGTGTTCCTCGGATCGACGCCGATCGGCGGACCGATCGCCGGCTGGATGTCGGGCGCGTTCGGCCCGCGCAGCGCACTCGTGGTCGCAGGAATCGCCGCGCTGGTCGGCGGCGCCGTGCTGTGGTTTGGCCTGATCCGGCGATCAGTCGATCTGCATCACGCGACGGACCTCGTGCAGCCCGTCGACGAGCCGCTGCACGTCGGTCGCGGAGTTGTGCACCGCGAAGGACGCCCGCGCGGTCGCCGATACGCCCAGCTTGCGCATCAGCGGCTGCGCGCAGTGATGCCCCGCTCGCACGCAGACGCCCTCGCGCCCGAGGATCTCGCCGATGTCGTGCGGATGCGCGCCGTCGAGCGTGAACGAGACGAGCGCGCCCCGGTCCGCCGCAGCCGGCGGGCCATGCACGACTAGGCCCGGGACGTCGGTCAGCCGCTCGAGCGCCTCGGCCGTGATGGCAAGCTCGTGCGCTCGCACCTGCTCCATGCCAAGCGCGCGCAGCCAGTCGACGGCGACACCGAGTCCGATCGCCTCGGCGATCTGTGATGTGCCCGCCTCGAATTTCCACGGCAGGTCGGTCCACGTCGATTCGTTGGCGGCGACCGTGCGAATCATGTGCCCACCGCCGATGAACGGCGGCATCTCCTCGAGCAGCGCGCGGCGCCCGTGCAGCACGCCGATGCCGGTCGGGCCGTAGGCCTTGTGGCCGGTCCACGCGTAGAAGTCTGCGTCGATCGCGCGAAGGTCGACGGGCAACGCTTGCACGGCCTGCGTGCCGTCGACAACGACCACCGCGCCGGCCGCGTGCGCGCGCCGCGCGATCTCGGCGACCGGGTTGATCGTGCCAAGCACGTTTGAGACGTGGACGACCGACACGAGCTTGGGACCGCGCGCCAGCAGCTCGTCGAGCGCGTCGAGGTCAAGCTGGCCGTCGTCGAGCACCGGCACGTAGGCGAGCTCGGCCTCGCGGTCCTGGCAGAGCAACTGCCAGGGCACGATGTTGGAGTGGTGCTCCATCTCGGTCAGCACCACGAGGTCGCCGCGGTTGACGTTCTGGCGTCCCCACGTGTACGCGACGAGGTTGATCGCGGCGGTCGCGTTGGACGAGAAGATCGTCTCCTCGGGCGTCGAGCCAAGCCAGTCGGCAATCCGCTTGCGAGCGCCCTCGTAGAGGTCGGTCGCCTCGACGGCGAGCGGGTACACGCCGCGGTGAATCGACGCCCGCGAGTGCGTGTAATAGCTGGTCATCGCATCGATCACCACCTGCGGCGTCTGCGACGTCGCGGCGGAGTCGAGGTAGGTCAGCGGCTTGCCGTCGATCCGGCGGCTGAGCACCGGGAACTGCGAAGAGACGTCGTGAAGTGTGGCGGTCGCGCTCACGCGGTCACCGCCCGCCGATCATGCCGCGACCTTGTCTGTGATCCAGCCGTAGCCCTTAGCCTCGAGCTCGGTGACGAGGTCCGGGCCGCCTTCCTTGACGATCCGCCCCTGGTACATGACGTGGACGTGGCTCGGCTGCACGAGGTGCAGGATCCGCTGGTAGTGGGTGATGATCAGCACGCCCATCTCCGGCCCGGCAACAGCGTTGACGCCGTTGGCGACGACACGCAGCGCGTCGATGTCCAGGCCCGAGTCGGTCTCGTCGAGGATCGCGAGTCCGGGACGCTGGAGCGCGAGCTGGAGGATCTCCATGCGCTTCTTCTCTCCGCCGGAGAAGCCCTCGTTCAGGTAGCGGCTCGAGAACTCCTTGGGGACGTTGGTCAGCTTCATCGCCGCCTCGACGGTCTGGCGGAACTCCTTCAGCGGGATCGGGTCCTCGCCGCGAGACTGGCGATGCGCGTTGAGCACGGTGCGCAGGTACTTGGTGACGGTCACGCCCGGCACCGACACGGGGTACTGGAAGGCCATGAACAGGCCCATCCGTGCGCGCTCGTCGGGGTCGGCCTCGGTGATGTCCTCACCGTTGAACAGGATCTGGCCGTCGGTCACCTCGAGGTTCGGGTGTCCCATGATCGCGTTGGCCAGCGTCGACTTGCCCGAGCCGTTGGGGCCCATCAGAGCGTGGATCTCACCCTTGGTGACGGCCAGATCCAGGCCCCGGAGGATCTGCTTGTCGCCGGCTCGGACGTGAAGGTTTCGAATCTCTAGGTCTGCCATCTCCAACTTTCGTTTCGTTTCTCAGGCGGCTGGGGCGCTGACGCCAACCGGCGCGCCGACGCGGTCGGTGCGACGCGAGAACTCGACCAGCTCCGCGAGCGTGGTCGTCTGCAGCGACCGGAAGATCCCGGCCTGCACACGCGTCCACAGCAGCTTCGTCGCGCAACCGCGACCCGCGTCGGGCTCGTGGGAGCACAGCACGCGCTCGGTGTGGTCGTGCACGAAGCACTCCATCGGCGCGATCGCGCCCTCGAGTGCCTGGACGACCTCATGCATCGCGATCTCCTCGGCCGGCCGCGCGAGCCAGTAGCCGCCGTGAGCACCGCGGGCGCTCATCACCAGCCCCGCCTTGCGTAGCCGCGCGACGACCTGCTCGAGGTAGGCCAGTGGCAGTCCCTCGGCGTCGGCGATCGCCTTCAGGCTCGTGGGATGCGCGGGTGATTGGCGGCCCAGCTCGATCATCAGCCGCACGCCGTACTCGGCCTTGGAGGAGAAGATCATCTGACCGGATATCCTACCACCGCGGTTGGTTATCGAACCGGACGCGCCGCGTGTAGGGTGGCTGGCCATGTCGGGACCAAGCCTCGCAACGACCGCCGAAATCGCCGACATCGCGGCCGCCGCGCGAGAGCGCGGACGACTCGGGATCGACACCGAGTTCATGTCCGAAGGCCGCTACCGGGCACTGCTGTGCCTCACCCAGGTGGTCGTCGACAGCGACAGCGGCGAGCCGTGGATCATCGTGATCGACGGGCTCGACGATGCCGACGCGTCGCCGCTTGCGCGCGCGCTCGCCGATCCCGAGATCGAGATCGTGCTGCACGCCGGGCGCCAGGACGTGGCGATCCTCCGTCGCGCGTGGCGCACCGATCTCAACCGCATCTTCGACACGCAGATCGCCGCGGGGTTTGCCGGCGGGAGCGCCCAGGCCGGTTACGCGAACCTGCTGGGAGCGATCCTCGGGCGGCGCGTGAACAAGAGCGCCAGCTACACCCGCTGGGACGCGCGGCCGCTGACCGACGAGCAGCTCAGCTACGCCGCCGAAGACGTCGCGCACCTGCTCGAGCTCGCCGACGAGCTGCAGGGACGGCTGCGGGACAGCGGGCGTCTTGGATGGGCGCTCGAGGAATGCCGCCGGCTCGAGGTCGCGACCGACGAGCGCGACCCCGAGACCGCGTGGGAGCGGCTGCCGCGGGTCAATCAGCTCGATCCGCGAGGACGTGCTGTCGCTCGTGAGCTCGCGGCATGGCGCGAGCGCACGGCAAGCTCCGAGGACCGCCCGGTTGGTTCGGTGCTCGGCGACCCGCCGCTCGTCGAGCTCGCCAAGCGCCAGCCGTCTGACGTGCGCGGGCTCGAACAGATTCGCGGGATCCACCCGTCGAGCCTGCGACGCCGGGGTCCGGCGCTGATCGACGCGATCGTCGCCGGCCGCCAGGCGACGCCGATCCCGCGCGAGCCCTCCAGGGAACGGTCCGAGCCAGGGGACGCGCCGCTGATCGCGCTCGCCGAGGCGCTGCTGCGGGCACGGGCGCTCGAGGCGGGACTCGCATATGAGCTGATCGCGTCGCGCAGCGAGCTCGAGGCGATCGTCGGCGCCGCTCGCCGCGGCGACCCCGCGCCCGACGTGCGCACGCTCACCGGCTGGCGCGAGGAGCTTGTCGGCGGCGATCTGCGCGACCTGCTGCAGGGACGCAGCGCCGTCGGGGTCGGGCCCGAGCGCCGCTTGGTGCTGAGCGAGCGCCAGAGCTAGCTACGACGCGCCGACCTCGAGCATGATCGACATCGCCGGCGCCTGATCGAACATCACGTGCGAGAGCGCGAGCGTGATCTTGCGCGGGCGCTGAATCGAACCGAGGTCGATCCCGCGCAGGTCGCCGGACGCGGTCGCGTACGTGACACGCAGCTTGTGGCCCGGCGAGTCCGCCGCCTTTTGCTGGTTGGTGTCCCCCTGGCCTCCGGTCCATCCGTGCTTGTCCAGCTGCGCGTGCTCGTCCTCGACGAGGTCACTCGAGGTCTTATAGCGATGGTCGGTCACGACGATCTCGATCGCGCAGAAAGCGTTGTGGCCGTGGTCGCACGCGCGGACCTGCGTGACGACGCTGGCGCCGTCGACGAGCGGGAGCTGAGCGAGGTCCGGTTGGTGCGAGCTGCCGCCCGAACCGCAACCGGCGAGCGCGACGCAAGCCGCGACGAGCGTCAGGGGAGGACCCAGTGCTGCTCGCCGCGGGTTCGGCCGCACCGAGAGTGGACTGGGGTGGATGCCGGGCGAGGACGCAGGAGGCGTGGCGCAGCGGAGCTGCGCGAGCCGACGAGGACGAAGGCAGGCGCCGCCCCAGGCCGCTCGAATGCGGCAGAACTTGCGGCGGGCAGCACCTAGTCTTCGGGCGATCATGGGTTCCAGCGCAAGGGTAACCAAGCGGTTCGGGCTAGCCGGCAAGTTGCCGGCCGTGTCGTGAGCGCCGGTCGCTACGCGCTGGGCGCCGCCGCGCTGATCGTCGTGCTCGGCTCGCTGGCGGTCGTGGCGGTGACGGTCCGCCGCAGGTGGCTCGAACAGCTTGACGGCGCGCTCGCGCGGGTGGCTGAGATCGTGATCGGTCTCGCGACGCTGATCGCGCTGCTCGAGCTACTCGGGACCGTCGGGTGGTTTGAGCTCGCGCCGGTGGTGATCACCTGCGTCGCGGTCGCCGTCGCCACGACCCGGTTGATCACCGCGCCGTCGCCGAGCCGGCACCGGCGCGGGACCGGCCGGACGACCGCGTCGTTGGTCGGCGCGGCGGTTGCTGTCGCCGCGGCCACGGCGGTCGCAGCGGAGTGGACCGGGCCGACGCTCCAGGCCTATGACGTCGGCGTGCGCACGTTCGACTCGGTCTGGTACCACCTGCCGTGGGCGGCGGCATTCGCGCAGACCGGGCACATCGCCCCGCTGCGGTTCACCGACATCGAGTACCTGACGGCGTTCTATCCAGCCACCGCCGAGCTGCTGCACGGGCTCGGCATCGTGCTGTTCGGACACGACACGCTGTCGCCGGCGCTGAACGTCGTGTGGGCGATGCTCGCGCTGCTCGCGGCTTGGTGTGTCGGTCGCTGCGCGAGCACGGGCGCCGGCGCGGCCTCGGTACTCGGCGTCGGGCTCGTGCTGGTGACGCCGATGATGAACTCCTCGCAGGCGGGGAGCGCCGCGAACGACATCGTGGGCATCTTCTTCGTGCTCGCTTCGGCCGCGTTGATCGTGTCGGCCGAGCGGGACCGCGCCGCGCTCGTGCTCGCGGCGCTCGCGGCCGGGCTCGCGGTCGCAACGAAGCTGAGCATGCTCGCGCCGGTGGTGGCGCTGACCGTCGGGACGGTTGCGATCGCGCCGCGCGGCGGTCGTCGCGCGACGGCCGCCATCTGGCTCGGCCCGCTGCTGCTCGCCGGCGGCTACTGGTATGCCCGAAACCTGATCGCGGTCGGCAACCCGTTGCCGTGGGCGAGCCTCGGCGTGCTGCCGACGCCGACCGCGCCGCTTCAGCAGCACACCGGGTTGTCGGTCGCGCACTACCTGACGAGCTCTGGCGCCTGGCGGAGATTCTTCGAGCCGGGGCTCGCGGCCGGGCTCGCGCGCTGGTGGGTGGTGATCGTCGCGGCCGCGATCGTCGGGCCACTGCTGTGCCTGGCGCCCGGCGCCGGCCGGCGGGTGCGGATGCTCGCGCTGGCAGCACTCGCGTCGCTCGTCGCCTACCTGATCACGCCCGAGACCGCGGCCGGGCCCGCGGGCGATCCGACCGGTTTTGCGTTCAACCTGCGCTACGCCGCGCCCGCACTTGTCATGTGCTTCTCGGTCCTGCCGCTGGCGCCGCCGCTGGCCGGCCCGCGGCGCCAGGCGGTGCTGTGCCTAGGGCTCGCCGCGGTCCTGATCGCGACCGTGACCAAGGGCTCGCTGTGGCCCGAGCGCCACGTGCTCGGGATCGTGCTCGTCGCCGCGGCGCTGACCGTCGCGGGCGCCGCGCTCGCCGCGATCCGTGCCGGCCTCGTCCCGCGCGTGGCGGTGCTGACGACGGCGGCGCTGCTCGTGCTCGCCGGAGCGGCCGCCGGCTACGGCTGGCAGCGCCACTATCTGCGCGGGCGCTACCAGTTCAACCAGGGTGTCTCCTACCTGGCGCACGTGTGGGCGTTTTTTCGCACCGTCCACGATGCGCGCGTCGGTGTCGTCGGCACGTTTGGCGGCTTCTTCTCCTATCCGCTGTGGGGGCCCGACGACTCAAACCGCGTGCACTACGTCGCCGCGCGCGGGCCGCACGGCTCGTTCACTGCGATCACCAGCTGTGTCCGCTGGCGCGAGGCTGTCAACGCCGGGCGCTACCGGTTCATCGTCGCGACGCCATCACGCGATCCATGGCGTCCCAAGCGGCTCGCCCGCTCGCCGGAGGCCGGCTGGACCGGGTCGGATCCGGCGGCGAAGCTGGTCCTCGGGCGCACCGCCAAGGGTCAGCCGATCGCCGTCTACGAGATCCGGGGCCGACTGAACCCGGCCGGCTGCACCCGCCACTCCTAGTGCCCGAAGCAATAACCTCCGTCACATGTCAGCGACCGCCGATCCACTTACCGACCCCGAACTGCTCGAGACCGCATGGGACCTCGAGCCGCTGGTCGATGGAGACGGCGAGGCCGGCGTCGAGCGGATGCTCGACGAGGCGATCGCCGTCGCAGCCACGTTCTCTGAGAACTACGCCGGGAAGGTCGCAGAGCTCGACCGCGCCGGCATTGTCAAAGCGATGCACGAGCTCGAGTTGGTCTACGACCTTGTCGGACGCGCCGCCTCGTTCGCGTCGCTGCAGTTCTCGACCGACACCGCAGACCCCAAGCGTGGCGCGCTGCTTCAGCGCGTCCAAGAGCGCGGCACCGAGGTCGAGACCTCGTTGCTGTTCTTCGACCTCGAGTGGGCCGCGCTCGACGACCAGCGCGCCGACGAGCTGCTCGCCGAGCCCGACAACGGATCAGACGACGAGCTCGCGTTCTGCCGCCACCACCTTCGCACCGCCCGGCGCTACCGCCCGCACCTGCTGTCAGAGACCGAGGAGAAGCTGCTCGCCGAGAAGTCAATCTCGAGCCAAAGCGCCTGGGCGCGCCTGTTCGGCGAGCTCGTCGCAACGTTGCGCATCGACCTTGACGGCGACGAGCTCGGGCTCGACGTCGCGCTCAGCCGCCTGCAGCTCGCGGATCGCTCGAAGCGCGCGGCCGTGGCCAAGGCCGTGTCGGTCGCGCTCGAGCCGGGGTTGCGCACGCGCGGGTTCATCTACAACACGCTCGTCTACGACAAGTCCGTCGAGGACCGGCTGCGCTCTTACCCGCACTGGCTGGCCGCCCGCAACCTCGCAAATGAGGCGTCCGACGAGTCGGTGATGGCATTGATCGAGGCGGTGCGCGGGCGCTACGACATCCCGCGCCGCTGGTACTCGCTGAAGGCCAAGCTGATCGGCGTCGAGCGCCTGCTCGACTACGACCGGATGGCGCCGGTGTTCGACGAGGACGTCACGTTCTCGTTCGGCGAGGCGCGCGAGCTCGTGCTCGACACCTACGAGTCGTTCGCGCCCGAGGCCGGCCGGGTCACCCGTCAGTTCTTCGAGGATCGGTGGATCGACGCGCCGGTGCGCCCCCACAAGCGCGGCGGCGCGTTCTGCTCCTACACGGTGCCGAGTGTGCACCCGTTCGTGATGCTCAACTACACCGCGCGGCGGCGCGACGTGCTGACGATGGCCCACGAGCTCGGCCACGGTCTGCACGCCGCGCTGGCCCAGAAGCAGGGCGTGTTCCATCAGGGGACGCCGTTGACGCTCGCCGAGACCGCGTCGGTGTTCGGCGAGACGCTCGTGTTCGAGCGCCTGCTGGCGGCCGCCGAGAACGACGACCAGCGCCTGAGTCTGCTCGCCGAGCGCCTCGACACGGCGATGGCGACCGTCTTTCGCCAGATGTCGATGAACCGCTTCGAGCACCTCGTCCACACCCGCCGCCGCGACGAGGGCGAGCTGTCGACCGACCGGATCGGCGAGCTGTGGGTCGAGAGCCAGGCCGAGCTGTTCGGCGACTCGGTGGAGATCACCGACGACTACCGGAGCTGGTGGTCGTACATCCCCCACTTCATCAACACGCCCGGCTACGTCTACGCCTACGCCTACGGGCAGCTGCTGGCTCTGTCAGCGTACGGCCACTTCGCGCAGGAGGGGGCGGAGTTCGTTCCGCGCTACCTCGAGCTGCTCGGCTCCGGCGGCTCGCGCAGCCCTGAGGCGCTCGGCGCGATCGTCGGCATCGACCTCGCCGACCCTGGCTTCTGGGACGCGGGGCTGGCGCTGATTGACGACCAGCTCAGTGCTGCTGAGAAGCTGGCCGAGCGCCGGAGCCGGTAGCCCGACGTGTGCGCGAGCGCTCCTCTTGGCGCTCGACCACATGCACGATCAGCTTGAGCACCTGATCGACACCGGTCGCCTTCGCGTCGCCATGTTCGAACGCCCGGCGCCAGTCGGCGATGTGCCCCTTGGTCGCGAGCTCGTTGAACACCGGGCGCTGCACCTCGACGCGCACCTTCGCATCTGATGCGATGTCCTTTGTGACCTTCGGGCCGGGCAGCTCGATCCGGTAGAGCTGCGTGTCGTGGCGCGCGCGAAGATCGAGGCCCGCGACGAGCTTGAGCTTCTGCAGCGCGGGCACCTCATCGAGAAACCGCGTCACCGCGGTCTCGATCAGCGATTTGGTATCGGTCTGGGACAGGGTTGGGAGCTTAGTGCTTGGCGGGGAGCACTTAGATCTTGTGGCGCGCCAGCAGCTTGCGGCCGATCACCATGCGCTGGATCTCCGACGTGCCCTCGCCGATCAGCAGCAGCGGCGCGTCTCGGTAGATGCGCTCGATCTCGTACTCCTTGGAGTAGCCGTAGCCGCCGTGGATGCGCAGGCATTCCTCGGCGCAGAACCGGCCCGTCTCGGAGGCGAACAACTTCGCCATGCCGGCCTCGATGTCCGAGCGCTCGCCCGCATCCTTCATCCGCGCGGCGCGATGGGTTAGCAAGCGAGCGGCCTCGACCTGGGTGGCCATGTCGGCGAGCTTGAACTGGATCGCCTGGTGCTGGGCGATCTGCTTGCCAAACGCCCGTCGCTCCTGGCTGTAGCGCAGCGCTAGCTCAAGCGCGCGCTGGGCGAGTCCGACGCCGCGCGCCGCGACATTGACGCGACCGAGTTCGAGCGCGTCCATCATCTGCGCAAAGCCCTTGTTCAGGCCCGCCTCTTCGCCACCGAGGATGTTCTCGGCGGGACAGCGGTAGCCGTCGAACACCAACTCGGTCGACTCGACGCCCTTGTAGCCCATCTTCTTGATCTTGGGCGGGACGTTGAGCCCCTTGTAGTCACCGGTGTTCTCGGAGGCGCCCGGCTCCTTCTCGGCGATGAAGCAGGTGAGCCCGCGGTGCTTGGGATCGGCCTGGGGGTCGGTCCTGACCAGCACGAACACCAGACTCGAGAGCAGTCCGTTGGTCACCCACATCTTCGTGCCGTTGATCTCATAGTGGGTGTCGTCCACCTTCTTGGCAGACGTCTTGATCGCAGCCACATCGGAGCCCAGCTCGGGCTCGGACAGCGAGAACGCGGCGCGCATCTCGCCGGTCGCCATCTGCGGCAGGTAGCGCTGCTTCTGCTCGTCGGTTCCGAACTTCATCAGCAGATAGGAGCCGATGAAGTGCGTGTTGACGATCCCGGAGATCGAGATCCACCCGCGCGACAACTCCTCGACGATCATCGCGTAGGTGGTGAGGTCGAGCCCCATCCCGCCGTGATCCTCGGGGATCGTCACGCCGAACAGGCCGAGCTCCTTCATCTGCTCGACGATCGGCTCGGGGAAGCTGTCCTCGTGGTCGTAGTGCTCGGCGTTGGGGATGATCTGCTCGTCCGCGAACTGGCGGACCATCTCGCAGATCGCCTTTTGCTCGTCGGTCTTGTCGGTGTAGGGGGTCGCGATCGCCATGCGAGCGAGAATACCTGCGGTCCGCCGACCGGCGCGCTACGAGGCTACGACGCTGTCGCCTTGGCGGGCGCTTCGGACTTGACGCCGTGCTTCCAGTCGGTGTCGGGCTTGGACTCCGCCACACCGTCGACCTCGACGTCGACGCGTTCGTTGAAGAAGCACAGCAGGCCGGTGATCTTTCCCACGGCCACGAGCGGCTCGTCGTAGTACCAGATCACATCCTTGGCGACCTCGCCGTTGGCGAGCTTGACCGAGTAGTAGCTCGCCGTGCCCTTGTAGGGGCAGCGCGTGACCGTGTCGGTCGGCTCCATCGAAGCGACCACGTCCTCCGCCGGGATGTACCAGCGCGTCGGCAGATTTGACTCAAACAGCGCCTGCGCGCGCTCGGTCTCTGCGAGTACCTCGCCTCCGAGCGAGATCTTGATGCGCCGGCTGGTGTCGAGCACGTCGACCCGGTGGTAGGGGTCGCGCGGATGGACGAACACCTCCTCGTCCTCCTCGTACCAGTGGTCCATCCGCTGCCAGTAGAACGCGATCAGGTCCCTGATCGGCTCCGCGCCCGCCAGCGGCTCGGGGTAGTACCAGGCGCCGGCGTCGACGACGTTGTCGCGGCCCCGGATCGAGTGATACGAAGCCTCACCCTTCTTCGGGCAGTGCGTGTGTCGGTCGCTGGGCTCGAGCAGGTCAGTGCGGACGTCCTCGGGCGGGAAGTAATAGACCGGCTGGTGGCCGGACTCCTGCAAAAGCATGGTGCGGCGGCTGTCGGCCACCGTTTCCCCACCCACGACGACGCGCACGCGCTTGAGGCAGGGATCGAAGTAGAGCGCGCGGCCCGGGGGCGGCGGCTCGAAGTTGAAGTTGCCCGCAGGCGTGCGCCCCAGCGGGCCAGAACCACTCATCAGACCCATCGGGCGAGCATACCAACGCCGATCAGCGATCCCGGCACGGCGCATCGAAAGTGCACAAAGGTACGCTCCGACCGGTGAATTTCGCCCGAGATTTCGTCGATGCCGCCCCCGCGAAGCGCCTCGCGGTCGTCGAGCTCGATCGCGACGGGCAGCGCCGCGAATGGACGTTCGGCGAGGTCTCCGATCGCAGCTCTCGGCTCGCCGGCGCTCTGATCAGCCGCGGCGTCGGGCGCGGCGACATCGTGCTGACCCTGATCGGAAACCGGCCCGAGTGGGTGCTGACGATGGTCGCGTGCTTTCGGATCGGCGCCGTCGCCCTGGCCTGCAACGAGCAGCTCCGCGCCAAGGATCTACGCGTCCGGCTGCAAGCCGCGCAGCCAAGCCTGATCGTCGCCGACGAGCGCAACCTGTTCGAGCTGTCGAGCGCGTCGCCGAGCTGCGAGGTGCTGACCGTCCCCGACGAGTCGCTGTTCGCGAGCGAGCCGGCGGCCGCCGCCGAGCTCGACGGTGCCGATCCGTGCCTGATCACGTTCACCAGCGGCACGACCGGCGAGCCCAAGGGCGTCGTGCACGGCCAGCGCTACCTGCCCGGTCAGGCGCTGCAGGCCGAGCATTGGCTCGATGCCCGTCCCGGCGACCTCGTCTGGTGCACCGCGGCGACCGGCTGGTCGAAGTCGGCGCGCAACTCATTCATCGCCCCGTGGATCAGGGGCGCCGCGGCGCTGCTGCACGACGCGCGGTTCGATCCGGCGCAGCGGCTCGAGCTGCTGGCGCGCGAGCGCGTCAACGTCCTCTGCATGGCGCCGACCGAGTACCGGGTGATTGCCAAGCGCGTCGAGCTCGTGCCGGCGCCCGGGCTGCGCACGCTCGTCGCCGCCGGCGAGGCGCTCAACCCCGAGGTCCTGCGCGCGTTTCGCGAGGGAACCGGACTCGAGATCCGCGACGGCTACGGGCAGACCGAGACGGGCCAGCTGACCGCGATGCCGATCGGTGAGCCGGTGCGGCCGGGCTCGATGGGACGCCCGCTGCCCGGCGTCGACCTGCGGATCGTCGACGGAGAGCTCGTGCTCGCCGACCCGGCGACCGACCCGACATTCTTCGTGTCACACCTCGGCGGCGCGAGCGCACCGGCAGACAGCGCGTGGCACACGGGCGATCGCGTGCGCGAGGAGGACGACGGCTTCCTGTACTTCGAGGGCCGCTCGGACGACGTGATCATCTCCGCCGGATACCGGATCGGCCCGTTCGAGGTCGAGTCGGCGCTGGTCTCCCACGTCGCTGTCGCCGAGGCGGCTGTCGTCGCGGCGCCCGACGAGGAGCGCGGCTCGGTCGTGCGCGCCGTGGTCGTCGTCCGCGACGGCTTCACCCCCGGCGACGAGCTCGTCGCCGAGCTCCAGGAGCACGTCAAGCGCGAGACGGCGCCCTACAAGTACCCACGGATCGTCGACTTCGCCGCTGAGCTGCCGAAGACCGCGAGCGGCAAGATCCAACGGGCACTGCTACGCGGCCGCTGATCGCCTCGCTACGCTCAGATCGATGGCCGAAGGAAGACCCGTGATCGGAATCTGCACGGCGCTGACACGAGCCCAGTGGGGCGTCTGGGACCGGCGCGCGGCGCTGCTGCCCGTCAGCTACATCGGCGCGATCCAGCGGGCGGGCGGGCTCGCGCTGATGATCCCACCCGACGACCGGCTCGAGCAGAGCCCCGACGAGGCGCTCGACGTGATCGACGGCCTGATCCTCGCCGGCGGCGATGACATCGACCCCGCGTCCTACGGCGCCGAGCGCCACGCGCAGACCAAGCACACCGTGCCCGAGCGCGACCGCGCCGAGCTGGCGCTGGCACGGCGTGCGATCGAGCGCGACATGCCCTTGCTCGGCATCTGCCGCGGCATGCAGTTGATGAACATCGCGTTCGGCGGCACGCTCTCCCAGCACCTCCCAGAACAGGTCGGGCACGAGCGCCACCGGCCCAACCCAGGCAGCTTCGACGGCTCAGATCACGACGTGCGCCTGACGGAAGGGTCGCTCGCAGCGCTCGCTGCCGGCGAAACGATCCACAACACCAAGTCGCATCACCACCAGGGGCTCGAGGCGGTTGGCGAGCCGTTCGAGGTCACGGGGATCTCGATGATCGACGACGTGCCCGAAGCGATCGAGGCGCCCAACCGGCGGTTCGTCCTCGGCGTGCAGTGGCATCCGGAGGCCGACGAGGAGAGCCGCGTGATCGGCGCGCTCGTCGAGCAGGCGCGCGCCTACCGCGACACGCGCGTCTCGGCGTAGCCCGCCCGGCGCACCGCATCGATGACGCGCTCGGCGTGCTCGCGGCTGCGGGTCTCGAGCACTAGCTGCACCCCCGTCTCGCGGACGTGCAGATCGATCCCCTCGCGGATGTGCTGGACGTCGAGCAGGTTCGCGCGGTGCTCGCCGACGAGCGCGAGCAACGACGCCAACGACCCGGGGCGATCGGGCAGGCGCGCGAGCAGCACCAGCCGACGGCCCGCCTGGGTCTCGTGGCGGCGCGCGACCTCGGCCAGCAGGCCGGCGTCGACGTTGCCGCCCGACAGGACGACGACCGTCGTGCCGCCGCCGGTCGGCTTAACGCGGCCCGCCAGCAGCGCGGCGACGCCGACGGCGCCGGCGCCTTCGACGACGAGCTTTGCCCGCTCGAGCAGGAGCACCATCGCCTCGGCGACGTCGTCCTCCTCGACGGTGACGATCTGGTCGACCCACCGCTTGATCAGCTCAAGCGGCAACCCCCCGGGCCGCTTGACGGCGATCCCGTCGGCGATCGTCAGCGCCGATTGCACCGCGATCGGGCGCCCGGCCTCGAGCGAAGCCTGATACGGCGCGCACGTCGCAGCCTGCACGCCGATCACCTCGACGTCCGGGTGCTGTGACTTGAGCGCGACCGCGACGCCGCTGATCAGCCCGCCGCCACCGACCGGGACGATCACACGCTCGACGTCGGGCACGTCCTCGAGCAGCTCGAGGCCGAGGCCGCCCTGGCCGGCGATCACGTCGGGGTCGTCGAACGGGTGCACGAACGCGAGCCCCTCCTGCTCCCCGTGCTCGCGTGCAAAGCCCACCGCCTCGTCGACGCTGGCGCCACCGAGATGCACGATCGCTCCCAACGCCGACGCCGCCTCGACCTTCGCGATCGCGGCGGTGTCGGGCATGAACACCTCACAACGAACGCCGCGCTCGCGGGCCGCATAGGCGACCGCCTGCGCATGGTTGCCCGCACTCCCGGTGACGACGCCGCGGGCGCATGCGTCGCCGAGCGCGGCGATCTTCGAAAGCGCGCCGCGGAGCTTGAAGGAGCCGGTGCGCTGGAGGTTCTCGGCCTTGAGCACGACCGTCGCGCCGGCGCGCTCGGTGAGCGTGTAAGAGCTCAGGATCGGCGTGTGGCGGACGATCCCCGCCCCGGCTTGCGCGGCGCGCCGCACGTCCTGCACCGACACGGGCGCGCTGCGGTCGGCGGTGAAGACCGACTCACTCAGGGAGCGCCACCACCGCGTCGATTTCGACCATTGCGCCGCGAGGCAGGGCAGATACGCCGATTGCCACGCGAGCGGGTGGATCGGACTCGAAGAACGATCCGTACACCTCGTTGACCTCGGGGAACGTTCGCATGTCGGTCAGGTACACCGTCAGCTTGACAGCGTCGCCGAGCGTCGTCCCGGCCGCGTGGCAGACGGCCGCGAGGTTCTCGAGGCAGCGGCCGGCCTGGGCGCCGGCGCTGACCCCGACGAGATCGCCGGTGCGGGGATCGAGGGGGATCTGTCCTGAGCAGAACAGCAGGCCCCCGGCGCGCACGGCGTGGACGTACGGACCAATCGCCGCGGGGGCGTTCGACGCTTCAACTGACTCGCGGTGCGCAGACAATGGCTCTCCCTCCTGATGGCAGTCGACGTAGCGTAGTCCTGCGGATGCCGAGGGGTAGCCTCCAACCGTGCCCAACCATCTCGCAGGCGAGAGCTCGCCCTACCTGCTCCAGCACAAGGACAATCCGGTCGACTGGTATCCGTGGGGCGAGGCGGCGCTCACCCGGGCCCGCGACGAGGACCGGCCGCTGCTGGTCTCGATCGGCTACTCGGCATGCCACTGGTGCCACGTGATGGCGCACGAGTCCTTCGAGGACCCGGAGATCGCGGCGGTGATGAATGAGCGGTTCGTTTGCGTCAAGGTCGACCGCGAAGAGCGTCCCGACGTCGACGCAATCTGCATGGACGCATGCCAGGCGATCACCGGCCAGGGCGGTTGGCCGCTGAACGCGTTCCTGACCCCCGACCAGGCGCCGTTCTACGCCGGCACCTACTTCCCGCCCGAGTCGCGTCATGGCCTGCCGAGCTGGCGGATGGTGCTCGACGGGGTGTCCGAGGCGTGGCGCAACAAGCGCCAGCAGGTCGACCAACAGGGCGCCAAGTTCGTCGAGACGGTCGGCGCGTCGGCACGAATCGAGCCGTCGGCGGACCCGATCTCAGAGCAGCCGCTGATCGACGCACTGGCGACGCTCGAGGCGACCTACGACGGCGTCAACGGCGGCTTCGGTCGCGCGCCGAAGTTCCCGCCATCGTCGACGATCGAGCTGCTGCTGTCGCGTGACGAGCGCGAGATCTCGCTCGGGACGCTGCGGGCGATGGCCCGCGGCGGGATCTACGACCAGGTCGGCGGCGGCTTCGCGCGCTACGCGGTCGACGCGACCTGGACGGTCCCCCACTTCGAGAAGATGCTCTACGACAACGCGCTGCTCGCCCGCGCGTACCTGCACGGCTGGCAGGTGTCGGGCGATGAACTGCTGCGGCGCGTCTGCACCGAGACGCTCGACTGGACGCTGCGCGAGATGCGCGGTCCCGAGGGTGGCTTCTGCTCGGCGCTCGATGCCGACTCAGAGGGCGTCGAGGGCAAGTTCTATGTGTGGACGCTTGACGAGCTGCGCGAGGTGCTCGGACCCGAGCTGGCCGAGCCCGCGATCGCGTACTTCGGCGTGACCGAGCACGGCAACTTCGAGCACGGCACGTCGGTGCTCGAGGCCCGTGGGCCCGAGCCCGCGCGGCGTGAGGAGATCCGCGCGAGGTTGCTCGACCGGCGATCGGGCCGAGTGCGCCCCGGGCTCGACGACAAGCGGCTGACGTCGTGGAACGCGCTGATGGTTGCGGCGCTCGCCGACGCGGGCGCGGCTCTTGGCCGCGTCGACTACCTCGAGGCGGCCGTGGGCTGCTGCTCGTTCCTGCTCGACGACCTGCGCGATGACGACGGCCGGCTGCTTCGAACATGGAAGGACGGCCGCGCGCGGCTGCCGGCCTACCTGGAGGATCACGCCTATCTGCTCGAAGCGCTGCTGACTTTGTACGAGAGCACGTTCGACCCGCGCTGGTACCGGGAGGCGGTCGCGATCGCCGACACGATCATCGAGCGCTTCTCAGACGCCGAGCGCGGCGGCTTCTTCACGACCGCCGACGACCACGAGCTGCTCGCCGCCCGGCGCAAGGATCTCGAGGACAACCCGATCCCGTCTGGCAATTCGGCCGCGGCGTTCGGTCTGCTGCGCCTCGCGCTGCTGTCGGGCGACGGTAAGTACGAGCGCCACGCGGTGGGCGTGCTGCGGCTGCTCTACCAGATCGCCGGACGCCATCCGCACGCGTTCGCGCACCTGCTCAGAGCCGCCGACTTCTACCTGGCTCCGGTTGCGGAGGTCGCGATCGTCGGAGACGACAGCGACCCGCTCGTGTCGGTCGTGCGCAGCCGGTTTCGTCCGCACCTGGTGCTCGCCGGCGGAGATTGGGCACCGACGGCGAGCGGTAGCGAGCCGTTGGTCGGCGTGCCGCTGCTCGAGGGCCGCGCGCCGGTCGACGGTCGCGCCGCCGCATACGTCTGCCGGCATTTCGTCTGCAAGGCGCCGGTGACCGGCGCGCAGGAGCTCGAGGCGGCGCTCGCGGAGACCGAGCGCGCCTAGAGCACCGGCAGGTAGCGCTCCAGCTCCCACGGAGTGACCTGGACGCGATAGTCGTCCCACTCCTGGCGCTTGATCTCGATGTAGCGGTTGAACATGTGCTCGCCGAGCGTGCGCAGCACGAGCTCTGAGCGCGCGGTCAGCTCGATCGCCTCGCCGAGCGTCTCGGGCAGCTGCTCGATCCCCAGCCGCTTTCGCTCGTCGGGAGCCAGGTGGTACAGATTCTTGTCCATCGGTTCGGGCAGCTCATAGCCATGCTCGATCCCCTCCAAGCCTGCCTGCAACAGAACCGCAAACGTCAGGTACGGATTGCACGCCGGGTCCGGGCAGCGCAGCTCCATCCGCGTAGCCCGCTCCTTGCCTGGGTGATACAGCGGCACGCGCACGAGCGCCGAGCGGTTGCGCCGCGACCAGGCGACATACACGGGCGCCTCGTAGCCGGGCACGAGGCGCTTGTAGGAGTTGACCCATTGGGCGAAGATCGAGCTGATCTCGCGCGCGTGGCGCAGCTGCCCGGCGATGAACGCCTTTCCGACGTCAGACAGGAAGTACTGATCGTCGGGATCGAAGAACGCGTTTGACTCACCGCGGAACAGCGACTGATGCGTGTGCATGCCCGAGCCGTTCTTGCCGAACAGCGGCTTTGGCATGAACGTCGCGTGCAGCCCGTACTTCATCGCGTATTCCTTGACCGTGATCCGGTAGGTCATGCAGTCGTCGGCCATCTTCAGCGCGTCGGCGTAGCGCATGTCGATCTCGTGCTGGCTAGGCCCGACCTCGTGGTGGGTGTACTCCGTGTGGATCCCGAGCTGCTCGAGCGCTAGCACCGTCTCGCGCCGCAGGTCAGAGCCGGCGTCGAGCGTCGTCAGGTCGAAATAGCCGCCCTCGTCGAGCACCTCCGTCGACTTCGAGTCGCGAAAGTAGAAGTACTCGAGCTCGGGCCCGACGTTGTAGTGGTCGAAGCCCATTGCGTTCGCACGCTCGAGCGCGCGTCGCAGCACGTAGCGCGGATCGCCCTCGTACGGGGTGCGCTCGGGCGTAACGATGTCGCAGAACATCCGCGCCACGCCCTGCTCGGCGGGGCGCCACGGCAGCACGCTAAACGTGCCCGGATCGGGCATCGCAATCATGTCGGACTCCTCGATCGGGTTAAAGCCAGTGATCGAGGAGCCGTCGAAGCCCATCCCGCCTTCGAACGCATCGGCGAGCTCGGTCGCGTTGATTGAGAAGGCCTTGAGCTGGCCGAGGATGTCGGTGAACCACAGGCGGATGAAGCGGATGTCGCGCTCGCTCGCGAGCGAGATCACATCCTCTGAGGTCAGGTTCCTGGTGGCCGTCATCGGGCGCGGAACGTTACTGGCCGCGCCGGTGGGGCGGTCAGGCGCCGACGGTCATCCGGCGCCGTAGCCAGCGGTTCGCCCAGACCTGGAGCTCCTCCAGCGCCGGCTCGAGCTCGCGACCCATCTGCGAGAGCTCGTACTCGACCCGCAGCGGGGGACCGGGAATCACGGTGCGCGCGACGATCCCGCGCGCCTCGAGCTCCTTCATCCGCTCTGACAGCAGACGGTCAGACAGCTCCGGAACGGATTGCGCGATCTGTGAGAAGCGCAGCGGCCCGTCCATCAGGACGCGGAGGATCGCCCCCGTCCAGCGTCGGCCAACCAGCTCTACGGCTTCGTGGTAGAGCGGACAACACTGTCCGGGGGTCTTTTCTTCCATCACTCCCGACGGGTGCTCACGAGCACACATCCAACTCAGCAGCTTACGCAGCCTTGAGGTCTCGCGATGCCTCAGGTGAGCCGTCGACCGGCACCTCGCCGGCGACGTTGACCATCGCGGTGAACATCTCGAGCGACAGAGCTGCGATCGCCTCCAGGATCTGCTCGTCGCTCCAACCGGCCTCGCGCGCCTCCTCATGGAGGTGCATCGCCGGTCGCCCGCCTTCCTCGAGCAGCGGCTGCAGATAGTGCAGCAGCGCCGCCTCGCGAGGATCGCGGGAGTTGAACTGTCGCGCCTGGGCGACCTCGTCGAGTTCGAGGCCCGCCGCCCGTGCGGTACGGGAGTGGGTCACGATCCCGGGCTGGGAGTTGTAATGCTCGGCGACGGCCAACGCGATCCGCTCGAGCGTCGCCAGCGTCAGCTTGCCGTGACGGAGCTCGGACCGGTACCGCGCGTAGGCGCGCAAAGTGGCCGGCGAACCGGCCAACACACCGAGGAAGTTGGGGAGCTGCCCACCCGACGCAAGCGCCCCCCGCAAGACCTTGACTGAGCCATCCGGCGCAGTCAGGTCGTCGTGGATTTGGAATCTGCTCATTGAAATTTTCATCGTTTTGACCGCCTGGGCCGGGGACTTTGGGACTGGTCCCCCCCTTTACTTTTGAGACCTGCTTACGCTTGATTAGTGTAGATCCCGTCTCGTGTTTGCACAAGGGCTCTTACGAGATTCCGGGGAATCGAGGTCCGTCCCGGGCCGGGATGCTCACGACCTGTCACCACGATTAGTGACACCACCTCTAGCCCTTATACGTCGGCGGATAAAGAACGGATCAGCGATCCGTACGAGGTCCGTAAGCGGGGGCGCGTCGCGGCTTGCTCGTGGCGCGTCGGGGCGCCGCGGGATCAGTGCGCGGACACCGCGGGATCAGTGCCCGAGGCGCCGCGGGATCAGTGCCCGGCGAGCGTCAGCAGCGTCGCTGCGTGCGCGCTCGTCGTCGCGACGAGCACCAGCAGCAGGCCGAGCACGACGGCCCAGAGCGCGACCCGGTCGGGCTTGAAGCCGGCCCGCTCATACGCCCGCTCGGGCGGACGGCGCCGACGGGGCTCGCGGGTGGCGTAGATCAGGTTGCGCTGCGAGCCATAGCCAGTGATCCGCACGGTCCGCCGGCCCGGGACGCCGGCGCCGATGGCCGGCTCGGACTCGGCCGAGGCGGGTTGCGATGTCACACCCTGCGCAGGGCGCTCCGGGATGGCGGACTCGACCCGAGAACGGGCGGGGGCACCCGATCTCGTCGGACGAGCCGGAACGCCCGGCGCTGGGTGGACGTATGCCGACGATCGGGCACGGACCGGTGCGCCAGGGGTCACCGCCGTCTCCTCCCACTCATGGTCACTCCAGAGTGCGTCTGGGTGCGCCGAAACATCGGCTTGGGGCATCTATCCGACCTCTTTCTCGGGCTTACGGGGTTAGCTGACGGGCTCGCGCCGAAAGAGCGGCGCTACGCGGTATGCGATTAGCCCCAAACAACTCTGGGCCCCCCGCTTCCTGTCGCCCGGCTGACCGGGCGACGCGGGAATTCAGCTTGTTACGGAGATGCGATCTTAACTGCTGCGCGGACGGAACCGCTCCGCTCTCTGTGCGGAAATTGCGGACTTAAACGATCGAGTTCTCGCGCAGACGGTTTAGCGGGTGCGCAGCTGGGGACGGGCGGGCGGCCCATGCAAAACCCTTCACGCGATTCGCCGACGACCCAGGTGTGCTGAATCGTCACCGCATGCCGAGCAGGGTTCAGCACACCTCGGGGTCGCGTCAGGCGTTTGGTGGTTTTTGCTCGCCCGCCTGGCGAGGCGAGGCACGGCGAACCGAAGCCGCGCGGCGCCTACTCCTTGCCGGCGACCTTGCCGACGAACTGCGCCACCTGGTTGGCCGGCTGGCCTTGAATGATGTCGGCCGGCATTGTCCCCTGGCCGAGGCAGTTCTCGGGAGCCTTCGTGGTCAGCGGCTTCTGCAGGCAGCCGTTGTTGATCGTGTTGAGCACGAGCGCCGCGGGCGGCTTGAGTACGTCGAGGTTGGGCCCAACCTTGCCGACCGCGTTGGCGGCGGCGAGCGTGTGGCAGACGGCGCAGTGCTCGCCGAACAGCTCGCGGCCGGTCTTCTCGGCGGCGGTCAGCTTGATCCCGCCGATCTGCTCGTTCGCGTTGGCGTGGTTGCCCGTGAGGAACCCGATCGGGATCAGGATCCCGAACCCGAGATACACCACGGCGAACGCGAGGACCGCGAACCGGCGCCCACCGACAGACCCGCGGCGACCGCGATCGGGCGCGTGACTCGCGCCGCTGCGCATCCCGATGAAGACCGCGGACGCACCGACGACGACCCAGAACGCGATGAAGGCGAAGACCGGAAGCACCGGGCGCGCACCTTACCGTGCAAAGCCGCCGGACGGCGCGTTGGCAGGGGCCTGTTTCGCGATCTCACTACCGCCGCCGCCCGGACGCAAAGCTCATCACCGGCGGCGCAACCGCCCGAAAATCCTCAGTCTCGGTCTCGGCTGATGCGCGCTGGTCCGCCAGGCCTCTGCGAACCTGCTCATCGAGCATCGAGAAGTCCTTGACCTCGGCGAGTATTCGGTCGGGCGCGGCGATCGATCCGACGTGGTCGACGAGCACGTTCATCGTGCCGCCAGCGGCGGCAAACCGCTCGAGCTTGCCTTCAATCAGCATCAGCGGCTCAGTCCGCACGATCAGCCGATGACGCTCGTACACCGGGGGCGGGACGATCAGGTTGATCGTCCCGAACTCGTCCTCGAGCAGGATGAACACGATCCCGTTCGCCGTGCCCGGTCGCTGGCGAGCGACGACCAGGCCGCCCGCTCTGACCCGCCTGCCGTGCTCGATCGAATCGAGATCCTGGCTGGTCACGGCGTCGGGAGGCAGCCGCTCGCGCAGCAGCGCAAGCGGGTGCGTGCGGGTGGTCAGCCCGGTCGTCCCGTAGTCGGCGAGCATCGCCTCCCACGACGAGAGTCCGGCGAGCTTCGGTGGCGCCGGCAGGTCGAGCGGCAGCGCCAGCTGCGTGCCGCCGGGGACCTTGCGGCCGGGGGTCGCCACGCCCAGCTGCCACAGGGCGATCCGGCGCGCCGATCGGTGCTCGGGTCCGACCAGCGAGTCGCAGGCCCCCGACCACGCAAGCAACTCGAGCGAGGGCGAGCCCGCGCCAGCGCGCGATGCGAGGTCGGAGAGATTGCGGAATCTGCCGCCCGCGTCGCGGACCGAGACGAGCTCCTTGACCTCCTGCCCACGGACGCCGCGCACATAGCCGAGGCCGATCCGGACGCTCCCCTCGACGGCGTCGGCAGCGATCCCGTCGAGCTCCATGTCGCATTCGGTGCCGCTCTCGTTGACGTCGGGCGGGAGCACCTCGATCCCCCGCCGCTGTGCCTCGTGGACGAGCGAGTCGGGTGGGTAGAAGCCCATCGGCTGCTCGTTGAGCAGCGAACAGAGGAACTCGGGGCCGTAGTGGACGCGCAACCACGTCGACTGGTAGGCGAGCAGCCCGAAGGCCGCGCCGTGCGCCTTGGGAAAGCCGAAGCCGGAGAACCCCCTGACCATCTCGAACACCCGCTCGGCGGTCTCGGAGTCGACCCCGTGCAACTGCTGGGCGCCGGCGACGAAACGCTTGTGGTGGGCCTCGATCGCAGCCTCCGAGCGCTTGCGGCTCATCGCCCGCCGCAGACCCTCCGCCTCGCCCGGCGAGAAGCCCGCGAACGCGATCGCGACCTCGAGCACCTGGTCCTGGAAGATGATCGTCCCCAGCGTCTCCCGCAGCACCGGCTCGAGCGACGGATGCTCGTAGGGGACCTGGTAGTCGGGGTCGACACGGATCCGCTGGCGTCGCTCGATGTAAGGGTTGACCGCCCCGCCCTGGATCGGCCCCGGGCGCACGATCGCAACCTGGATCGTGATGTCCTGGAGCGTCTCGGGACGGGTGCGCCGCAACGACTGCATCTGCGCCCGGCTCTCGATCTGAAAGACGCCGGTCGTGTCCGCCTCCTGGATGCACTCGTAGGTCGCCGGGTCGTCGTATGGGATCCGCGACAGGTCGATGCGCTCGTTTCGCGTCTTCGCGACCATCTCCACGCAGCGCTCGACCGCCGACAGCATCCCCAGGCCCAGCAGGTCGATCTTCAAGAAGCCTGCGTCCGAGCAGGAGTCCTTGTCCCATTGCACGATCTGGCGTCCCTCCATCGCCGCAGGCACGATCGGGCAGCAGTCGACGAGTGGACGGGTGGCGACGATCATCCCGCCCGAGTGCTGGGACAGGTGGCGGGGAAGCCCGTGGGCCTGGGCCGCGAGCTGGGCCAGCCATGCCCATCGCCCGGTGGCGCCGCGGCGCGGGTTGTCCGGTCTGGCCGCGCCGTCGGGTGAGGCGGGCCGGGTCGAGGCGGGCGTGGTGCGCGGCCCGTCGGGCGGCGGTGGCGGACCGACCCCGAATGCGCTCTCGATGTCCTTTGCGACCTCGCGCGCGTCCCAGCCCTCGCTGCCGCGTGCCACGCGCTCGATCTCGCCGGGGGGTAGCCCGAGCACCTTGCCGAGCTCCCTGATCGCTCCACGCGCGCGGTATGTCGGGAAGGCGGCGACCAGCGCCGAGCGGTCGTGCCCGTAGCGGTCGTGGACACGCGGGATCAGCACCTCCCGGATGTCGCGCGGGAAGTCGAGGTCAATGTCGGGCAGCGCCCTGAGCTCCTCGTTCAAAAAGCGGCCGATCAGCAGCTCGTTGGCGATCGGATCGACGTGCGAGAGACCAGTTAGAAAGCAGACGATCGAGGACACGCTCGAGCCCCTGCCGCGCCCCGGGGGCAGCAGCGCCCTGGCGGTGTCGGGCCCCCTCACCTCGGCCGCAACCTCGCGTGCGAGCTCGAGCATGTCGTGGTGCAGCACGAAGAACCCGGGCAGGCCGAGCTTCTCGATGATCCTCAGCTCCTCCTGCAGCCGCGCCGCGGCAGTGTCGCGCACGTGCCCCGTCGCGCTCTCATAGCGCTCGTGCAGCCGTGCCTGGCACAGCTCTGACAGATTGCGCATCGCTTCGTCGTCCTCAGCCCCCGGATACCGATATCCGAGATCGCTCGAGAGGTCGAAGCGCAGGCGATCGGCGAGCCGCGCCGTCTCCGCGACCGCCTCAGGGTGCTCCACAAAGCGCGCCGCCATCGCCTCCGGCGGCGCCAGCACGTGACTGAAGTTGCCGCGCCGCTCCGGCTCTGAGGCGTCCAGCGTCGAGTGCAGTCGTACGGCGACGAACGCGTCCTGTAGCGGCGCGCGCAGGCGAGCGTGAGCGTGCACGTTGCCGGTTGCGACACACGGCAATCCGAGCCGCTGACCGAGTCCCGCCAGCCGCCGGTTGCGAGCCCTGTCATCTCGCAGAAATGGGCGCTGGAGCTCGATCCGCATCCGCTCGGGACCGAAAGCCTCGAGCAGCCGGCGGAGCGTGAACTCGTCGTGCACGCCGCGCAGCGCGCATCCACTCAGGCAGACCAGTCCTTCGGAGTGATCGAGCACATCCGCGAGTTCGACGTGCGCCTGCGAGGGTCGGCCGGGCTTCTCGCGCGTGTGAGCGTGCGCCCTGGTCAGGACGTTGCAGAGGTTCGACCAGCCGCGGGCGTCCTCCACGAGCAGCGTCAGATGGCGCCCATCGGCCAGATCCACCTCGGCGCCGTGAATCGGCCGCAGCCCGAGCGCACGAGCGGACACGGCGAACTCCATCGAGCCTGAGACCGAGTTGTGGTCAGTCAACGCGAGCGCCTCGTAGCCGAGCTCCTGGGCTGTCGGGACGAGCTCGTCCGGCAGTGAAGCGCCGTCCAGGAACGAGAAGGCCGAGTGGCAGTGGAGCTCGACGTACATACGAACGCATGTTCGCAATCACTCCGGACGACACAGC
>DASXDD010000007.1:0-13412 GCA_036490775.1 Solirubrobacteraceae bacterium
CGATGCGGTGGCCAACGCCGTCAAGGTGACGCTCGGCCCGCGCGGCCGCTACGTCGTGCTGGACAAGAAGTTCGGAGTGCCGACCATCACTAACGACGGCGTGACGATCGCTCGTGAGATCGAGGTCGAGGACGTCTTCCAGAACCAGGGCGCGCAGCTCGTCCGCGAGGTCGCCACGGCGACCAACGACGTCGCCGGCGACGGCACGACCACGGCGACCGTGCTGGCCCAGGCGATCGTCCGCCAGGGCCTGAAGAACGTCACGGCCGGCGCCAACCCGCTCGCGCTCAAGCGCGGCATCGAGAAGGCGGTCGACCAGGTCGTCGCCCACATCGGCACGCAGTCCAAGGAAGTCTCCGGCAAGGACCAGATCGCTCGCGTTGCGACGATCTCGGCCGGCGACGACGAGATCGGCGACGTCATCGCGGACGCCATTGAGCGCGTCGGCAAGGACGGCGTGGTCAACGTCGAGGAGGGCCAGACGTTCGGCATGGACCTCGAGTTCACCGAGGGCATGCAGTTCGACAAGGGCTACATCTCGCCCTACATGGTCACCGACCAGGACCGCATGGAGGCGACGCTCGAGGACCCCTACATCCTCATCGCCAACCAGAAGATCGGCTCCGTCCGTGATCTGCTGCCCGTGCTCGAGCAGACGATCCAGTCGGGCAAGCCGCTGCTGATCATCTCCGAGGACGTCGAGGGCGAGTCGCTCGCGACGCTTGTGGTCAACAAGCTCCGTGGCACCTTCACCGGTGTCGCCGTGAAGGCTCCCGGCTTCGGCGACCGCCGCAAGCGGATGCTCGAGGACATCGCTGTCCTCACCGGCGGCGAAGTGATCACCGAGGAGATGGGCCTCAAGCTCGAGAACACTCAGCTCTCGCAGCTGGGCCGTGCTCGGCGCGTGGTCGTCGCCAAGGACACCACGACGATTGTCGACGGCAACGGCGACAGCGACGCGATCAAGGGCCGCATCAACCAGATCAAGACCGAGATCGAGAACACCGACTCGGACTTCGACCGTGAGAAGCTCCAGGAGCGCCTGGCCAAGCTCTCGGGCGGTGTTGCGGTCGTCAAGGTCGGCGCTGCGACCGAGACCGAGATGAAGGAGAAGAAGCACCGCGTCGAGGACGCGCTGCAGGCCACCCGCGCTGCTCTCGAGGAGGGCATCGTTCCGGGCGGCGGCGTCGCGCTGCTGACTGCGCAGAAGGCGCTGAACATCGAGGCGTTCGAGGACGCCGACGAGCAGACCGGCGCGAAGATCGTGCGTCGCGCGCTCGAGGAGCCGCTGCGTCAGATCGCGGAGAACGCCGGGCTCGAGGGCTCGGTCGTCGTCAACGACGTCCGTAAGGCCAAGAAGGGCCAGGGCCTCAACGCGGCCAACGGCGAGATCGTCGATCTCGTCAAGGAGGGGATCATCGACCCCGCCATGGTGACCCGCTCGGCGCTGCAGAATGCTGCGTCGATCGCGAAGAACATCCTCACCACCGAGGCGATCGTCGCCGAGATCCCCGACAAGGATGGCGGCGGCGGTGGCGGTGGCATGCCCGACATGAGCGGGATGATGTAAGACGCGCCACCGCGCGTAGCTGTTTCGAGGGCCCGGCACACGCCGGGCCCTCGTGCTTTAAATACCGACTCGGCCTATATGGAGTCCAGGAGGTTGCCGACATGCCCCGCTTGACCGTTGCCCAGGCGCTCGTTCGCTTCCTCTCGGCTCAGGAGGTGGAGCGAGACGGCGAGCGCTCGCGGTTCTTCGCCGGCTGCTATGGGATCTTCGGGCACGGCAACATCGCCGGAATCGGGCAGGCGCTTCACCAGTACCGCGAGCAGCTTCCGTTCTACCCGGCTACCAACGAGCAGGCGATGGTCCACATCGCCGCTGGCTACGCGCGTCAGCGAAACCGGCTCGGGACGTTCGCGTGCACGAGCTCGGTCGGTCCGGGGGCGACGAACATGGTCACCGGCGCCGCGCTGGCGACGATCAACCGGCTGCCGGTCCTGCTGCTGCCCGGCGACACGTTTGCGACTCGCACGCCACACCCCGTGCTCCAGCAGCTCGAGGTCCCGCACGACGCGACTGTCTCGGTCAACGACTGCCTCCGGCCGGTGTCGCGCTTCTATGAGCGCGTCGAGCGTCCCGAGCAACTGATCCCGGCGGCGCTCGAGGCGATGCGCGTGCTGGTCGACCCAGCGCAGACCGGGGCCGTGACGCTCGCGCTGCCCGAGGATGTGCAGGCCGAGGCTTTCGAAATCCCCGACGCGTTCCTCGAGCCGCGGACGTGGACGATCTATCGCCAGCCGCCCGCGCCCGAGGCGCTGGACCGTGCCGTGGCGCTGATCCGCGCGGCGAAGCGACCGCTGATCGTCGCCGGCGGCGGCGTGATCTACAGCGAGGCGACGGCCGCGCTGCGCGCACTCGTCGACTCGACCGGGATCCCCGTGTGCGAGACCCAGGCCGGGCGCGGCGCGCTCATCTCAGACCACCAGCTCAGCCTCGGCGCGGTCGGGGCGACCGGAACCCCCGCGGCCAACCGGATCGCTCGCAAGGCCGACCTCGTGATCGGGATCGGCACCCGTTGGAGCGACTTCACGACGGCCTCGAAGACCGCCTTCCAGGAGCCCGGGGTGCGGTTCGTCAACATCAACGTCGCGAGCTTCGACGCCGGCAAGCAGAGCGGTCTGCCGGTGGTCGGCGACGCGCGGGTGGTGCTCGAGGCGCTGCACGACGCGCTGCACGGCGAGCGCGTCGACCCTGAGTGGGAGCTGCGCGCGACCGAGCAGGCGGAAGCCTGGACGGGCGAGGTTCGCAACCTCGTGTCGATCCCGCCGGCGCCGGGCGCGCCTGCTTCGCAAGCGTCGATCATCGGCGCGATCAACGACGCCGCGGGGGAGCGCGGCGTGATCGTCTGCGCGGCCGGCTCGGCGCCCGGTGACCTGCACAAGCTGTGGCGCGCGCGGGATCCCGACGGCAAGAGCTACCACGTCGAGTACGGGTACTCGTGCATGGGCTACGAGATCCCGGGTGGGATCGGCGCCAAGCTAGCCGCGCCCGATCGCGACGTATTCGTACTGATCGGCGACGGCTCCTACCTGATGCTGTCGAGCGGGCTCGTGACCGCGGTCGCGCAGCGGATCGGACTTGTGATCGTGCTCGTCGACAACCACGGCTACGCGTCGATCGGCGCGTTGTCTCGTTCGATCGGCTCGCACGCCTTCGGGACCGGCGGCGCCGAGAACGAGCGTCTGCCGCTGGACCTCGCGGCGAACGCCGAGAGCCTCGGCGCCGAGGTGATCCGCGTGAGCACGGTCGATCAGCTAGGCGGCGCGCTCGACAGTGCCTCCGACATCGCGTACCCGGTGGTGATCTACATCGAGTCCGATCGCGACGCGGGCGTGCCGAACTACGAGAGCTGGTGGGACGTCCCCGTCGCCGAGGTGTCAGACGAGGACGACGTGCGAGCGGCGCGCGAGGCCTACGAGCAGGCCCGGCGCGCGCAGCGAACATACCTGGACCCGGCCGATGAGTGAGCTGCTAGTGCACCCGGGTGCGGCGCGGGACGACGGCTCGATCCTCGAGGTCACGCCCGCGTCGGCGGGCTGGGGCTACGTCGGCTTTGAGGTGCTCGCGCTGGCGCCCGGATTCGCCGCGCGGCGCGAGACGGGCGGTCGCGAGCTGTGCGTGATCGTCGTCGACGGGACGGCGCATGTCGGATCCGAGCACGGTCAGTGGCGCGACCTCGGCGGCCGCGCCGATCCGTGGTCGGGCCTCCCGGATGCCGTGTATCTACCGCCCGGCACGAGCGTGACGATCGAGGGCGACGGCGAGGTGGCGCTGTGCTGGGCGCCGGCCGCCGCCGGCGGGGCGAGAGCACGGGTGCTCCCCGGCGCCGAGATCGAGGTGCAGACGCGCGGCTATGGCGCGCTTGAGCGCACGATCCGTCCGATCCTGATGGCCGATCGTGAGGCGGACTCGCTGCTGGTCTGCGAGGTGATCACCCCGGCCGGGCACTGGTCGAGCTACCCGCCCCACAAGCACGACCGCGATGACCCTCCGGCCGAGACGCTCCTCGAGGAGACGTACTACCACCGGATCTCGCCCGCGCAGGGCTTCGGCCTGCAGCGCGTGTACAGCGACGACCGTTCGCTCGACGAGACGCTCGCGTTCGGCGACCGCGACTGCGTGCTCGTCCCCCGCGGCTACCACACGGTTTCCGCCCCACCCGGCTATCGCGTTTACTACCTGAATGTGATGGCCGGCCCGACACGCCTGTGGGCAGTCGCGAACGACCCCGACCACGAATGGACCCTGAGTGGTCCCCTGACTCCCTAGGAGCGCCGCATGTCAACCACCGCGACCCGTCTGCTCGACAACTACATCGCCGGCCGCTGGACGCCGGCGACCGACACCACCGACGTGCTCGGCGTCACCAACCCGGCGACCGGCGAGACGCTCGCACGCGTGCCGCTATCCGGTGGCGCCGACCTTGACGCCGCCGTCAGCGCAGCGCGCGACGCGCTCGGTCCATGGCGCGAGGTCTCGACGATCGGGCGCGCTCGCAAGCTGTTTGAGCTGCGCGAGCGGCTGAACGCACGCAGCGACGACTTGGCGCGCTCGGTGACGGCCGAGATGGGCAAGACGATCGCCGACGCGCGCGCCGAGGTCGCACGGATGATCGAGATGGTCGAGTGCGCGTGCGCGATTCCGACGACGATGCAGGGGCGCAATCTCGAGGACGTATCGCGCAACATCGACGCTGAGACGATCCGCCAGCCGGTCGGCGTGTGCGCGGCAATCGTGCCGTTCAACTTCCCGGCGATGGTGCCGTTCTGGTTCCTCCCGTTCGCGATCGCCTGCGGCAACACGTTCGTGCTCAAGCCCTCCGAGCAGGTTCCGCTGACACAGCAGATCGCGTTCGAGGAGCTCGACGCGCTCGACCTGCCGCCCGGCGTGGTCAACCTCGTCAACGGCGGTCGCGAGGTGGTCGAAGGAATTCTCGACCACCCGGGGATCGACGCAGTCTCGTTCGTCGGCTCGGCACCGGTCGCCCGGATCGTCTACGAGCGCGCGGCGAAGGCGGGCAAGCGGGTGCAGGCGCTCGGTGGCGCCAAGAACCACATGGTCGTGATGCCTGACGCCGTGATCGACAAGACCGTCGACGGGATCATCGGCTCGGCGTTCGGCGCCGCGGGGCAACGCTGCATGGCGGGCTCGGTGGTCGTCACCGTCGGCGATGCGCACCAGCAGTTGATCGGGCCGCTCACCTCCGCGACGCGCGCGCTGCAGGTCGGCGACGGCCTCGATGAGTCAATCGACGTCGGTCCGGTGATCTCGTGCGCGGCGCGCGACCGGATCCGCGAGTGGATCGCGCGCGGCGCCGCCGACGGCGCGACGGTCGTCGTCGACGGGCGCGAGGTCGCGACGGGCGCCGACGGCAGCTCGTTCGTCGGTCCGACGATCCTCGACGGCGTGACCGCCGAGATGGACATCGCCAAGGAGGAGGTGTTCGGGCCGCTGCTCGCCGTGATCGCAGCCGCAAGCCTCGACGAGGCGATCGAGATCGTCAACTCGAGCCGGTTTGGCAACGGCGCATCGATCTTCACCGAGTCGGGTGCCTCGGTTCGGCGCTACCGCCATGAGGTGCAGGCGGGCATGATCGGCGTCAACATCGGCGTCGCGGCGCCGGTCGCGTTCTTCCCGTTTTCGGGCTGGAAGGACTCGTTCCTTGGCGACCTGCACGCGCACGGAGGAGACGCTGTCGACTTCTTCACGCGCAAGAAGACCGTCACCAGCCGCTGGTACTCCAGCGGGCAGGGCAGCGGCTCATACTTCGTCGAACGCTGATCGCTCGCAGCCGGTCGCTGTCGCTCAGTGCGGGGAGAAGATCCCGTTAGGGCGGTGCGGCGTGGAGACGAACAGCGCGTGCGGACACGAAGCCTGCAGCGACGGCGCAGTGCGATACGGGGTCATCGCCCACCCGTTGTGCAGTTCGGTGAACAGCACGATCGGATACTTCTGGCGCAGCTCGTACTGGGGCCGGTGCCCGACCTTGCCGACGTTGAGGTGCGTGTAATAGGCGAGGATGCTGACGTACCCGACCGCGGTCACGGGGTGGCCGCAAGCGAGCAGGTGCTTGTAGCCGCCGTACGCCCTGACGGCGCCGGCAAGCAGGTTGATCTCCTTGGTGCGGGCGCGCTCGTGTACGAGGTCGCGGTGCTCGTCGCGCAGGCGGGCGATCGCCGGCGGCACCAGGGTCACGGCGAGGATCGCGGTCAGCGCGATACCGATCCAGCGTGGCTTGAGCCAGCTGATCTTCGCGCGCTCGATGAGCCCGACCCCGTCCTTGAGCAGCCAGCCGACCGCGACGGCTGCGATCACTACCGTCACGCCCTCTGCCTCGTACATGTACCGGGGGACCGCCGGCCAGCCGTGCAGCGCGAACGCGATCTCGACGACGACCCAGAGGACGACGGCGCCGCCTAGCGCCAGCACGACGCGATCGCGGCGCAACCAGGCCATCACGAACCCCAGCAGCGCGGCGAGCTGGAGCGGCAGGTAGTGAAGCGTCGCGTAGCGGTTAAGTACGCCTGTGAACTTGTTGCCCGTGACCTCGCGAGGCGAAAGCAACGCGAGCTGAGCGGAGACGAACGGCCGGTGGTTGGTGATCGTGGGGATCCCGAACCAGAGCACCGGGATCAGCAGGAAGCCACCGTAGACCAGCCACCGGCTGGAGGGGTGCTTCCACCACAGCCACAGCCCGTAGAGACCGGTAAACGGCCACACCTCGGGGCGGCCCAGTGCCGCGAGCACGAGTAGCGCGAACGCGATCCGGATGCGGCCCGACAGGTGGAAGTCGATCGCGCCGAGGCACAGGGCGACGATCACCGTGTCCGACTGCGCGCTGAACATCGAGTGCATGTACTGCCAGATCCCTAGCAGCGCGACACCGGCAAAGAGCGCGGCGGCGATCGCCGGAAAGCGCCGTGTGCCGCCGTCGGTTCCCGTCAGCCGATACGCGATCCGCCCGGCGAAGATGGACCCGCCCAGCGAAATCGCGACCGCTGTCGTCATCCACAGCCACAGGGCGAAGTGCCCGAACACGGAGTAGGGCACCGTGAACAGGTATGGCAGCGGCTTCCACGATGGGGCCCCGCCGAGGTCCAGTGTGCCCGAAAGGGTCTCGCGTCCCCAGATCAGCCAGCCGTAAGGGTCATAACCGGGCCTCGTGTTGAGGGTGCGCACGATCACCGCAGCGAGCACCAGCACACCCAGTGCCACCAGCCACCATGCGTACCGGCGTAGGAACCCTTGCTCGTCGCCGGTTGCGGCGCTGCGAGTCTCGCCCGCCGGCGATGGCGCCTGGGGAATCTCAGACGTCGTCGTCGACATGATCAGTCAGGCACCGTAGCAGTCGGCCCCGGCGATGGACGCGCTCCGGGCGTCCTTGACAATCCGCTAACGAACCGCGGATCGAGCGTTCTCAGCTGAATGGGATCAGCGCGAGGTCGGCGCTGGCCGTTGCCCCGCCGCCCGTGATCGTCACGTGTGCCCCGAGCTGGTGCCCGTGGGCGTGGGCCAGCATCGACTTGCCCTGGCTGGTGAGCTGGAAGCTGACGTAGCCGATCTCCTTGGCGCCGATGAACTCGGTCCCGGTGTGGGCGATCGTCGTGCGCCCGACGGAGACCGTCATCCGGACCGCGCATGAGGTCGTCGTCACGCATTGGGTGAGGATCCCGCCGAAACCCGACGGCGAGACGTAGTCGGTGCTGCCGACGGTCGAAAACGCTTTCGCCGGGGAGGCGGTGCGGTGCGGACCGGCGCCGCTGCTCGAGAACGGGATCAGCGTGAGCGGGGCCGAGACGCTCGGCCCGCCGACGTCCTGCACAGTCGCGCTGACGGCCAGCCGGTGGCCATGGGCGTGGGCGAGCTTGCTGCGCGCCGAGCCCGACAAGCGGAAATAAACCAGGCTGCTCTGCCCGGCGCCGATGTTCTCCTTGCCGGTGCTTGCGAGTACCGAGCTGCCGAGCTTGAGGGTCGTCACGACCTTGCATGGCGTCGCGCTGAAGCAGCCAACCGGCACGCCGCCGAAGCCGGTGCTGGTCGGCACGAACGCGCTACGCGAGTAGATCGAAAGGTGGGGCGGGAGCTGCACGATGCGCGTCGTCGATAGCACTTGTCCCTTGGACCCGAGCGGCTGCACCGCGTAGAACGAGTTGCCGTTGTGTGCCCCGATTGCGGTCTCAAAGCCGCGCTTGTGTGTCGTCAGGATCGGCGCAAGCGATGTGGCGGTTGGACCCGCGAGCACGCGCCACGCGCTCACATCGGTCGCGCCGTTCCAGCTGGCCCACAGGTTCGCGGTGCCGTCGCTGCCGGGAGCGGCGCCGATCGCCGGCGTCGTTGGCGGCTGCGCGCTCCAGGGGAAGCGGTAGGCCCGGTAGCTCGACGTCGGGACCGTGAAGTGCGCGTCGAAGTCCGCCTTACCCGCAGCGTTGAACTCGGTGAAGTAGGGCTGCTGTCCCCAGCCGACGAACGTGTCGCCGCCGGGCAGCAACTGCTCGCCGCCCTCGAACGCGGACGCGATCTGCGGCGGGTGGTCGTACTCCTTGACCAGCGAGGCGGTCATGTGCTTGAGGTCGAGTCGGATCCGGACGCCGCGCGAGAACTTGTGGACGCGCGGCGGGCCGCCGCCGTCGTCGAACGCCGTGACCGTGCCGTCGGACTGGACGATTGCGTCGTGCTGGTAGGCGGTGGCCGTGCCGGGACCCATCTTGAAGCTCGACTTCTTGCCCCCCAGCGTCCAGATCACCCTGCCGGTCGTGTGATCGACCTTGTAGATCGCCGACGTGTTGCGCGCGGAGATGATCAGGTTGCCGTCGTGATCCAGCGACACCGAGTTGACGTGGAAGGGGTCGAGGATGTGCCCCGAGACGTGGTCGCCGAACGTCGAGGACTCCGACAGCGGGATGTGGTCCAGCGCATCCCATTCGAACAGGACGAGACCGGTCGCGATGTCGATCTCCTGGACCTTGGCGTCCATCACCTCTCTGGAGTGGCCACGAAGCCAGACCGGCGAGATCGCGATGATGTAGGCCTGGCCCTGGGGCGTGACGAGGAACTCGTGCAGGTCGGCGTCCAGTCCGTTGCCGGCGTGCACGGTCGCGATCTGGCGGTAGTTGCGATCGAAGATCACGCCAACGCCGCGGCCGCTGCCGGCGTTGGTGCTCCCCTGCCACCAGGTGAGCACTGGCTGGCCACGGAGGTTCTGCACGCGGAAGTCGGTGATCAGCGTCCTGGCGGAGAGCGGCGTCGGGTCAAACCAGACCAGCCGGCCGCTCGGGTCGAGGATCATCGGCCCGTTCTGGGTGGGGCCGAACTGGGGCGCAAGGAAGATGTCCCCCGGAGCCGCCGGCGCCGAGTTCTTGCTGACGACGATCGAAGCGGGTTGCAGGTCTGGCCGCGAGCGGAAATGCTGCAGGCCCGAGGACCCCGCCGGAATCTGCGGCAGCGGATTGGGCGGCAGCGACGGCGCCGTGTCGGCGATCCCGAAGCTGAACTGCCCGTTATGGGCGTCGATCACGTTCAGCGTGGTGTTGACCGTGACCGTCTCGCCCGTGACGAACGATGTGCTCGGGATGAAGCTGGCGCCGAGGCCATCGGAGTCGGCGACCAGCGTCCCCGCGTGCGTTCCGGACTTCGAGCCCGTGACCACGATCGGGCCGAGGCTCGAGGCCGGCACCCCGCGGAACGTGATCTGCGCATGCGGAACGTTGTAAGCGCTTCCCGGGATTGGGAATACGCTGACGGTGTTCGCCGCGAACGCTTCGCCGGGGAGCACGGCGCACGTCGCCGCGGCGATCACGATCGCGGCAATACGACGGATGACGTGTCGATCAGGAAGTCTCAGCACGTGGCAAACGGGCAGGTAACAGCGTGGTTCCCTCCTCGCGACCTCCCCGCAAGCAACGCATGAGCGTGCTCGCGCTGGCAGCCGGCCGACCGATTCGGCGAACGTGTTTCACAACACACGATGCCACGTAGGGTTGCGGAAAAGCTCCACGGTCTCCCGCTGTAAGCGGGGATTATGAGAGTCAGCCGGCGCGAGCGGGGCGTGCGGTGGCCGTTTGCGACGTGGCTGTCGGCAGCGCGGCCAGCTCGAGATAGAGGTCGTGAGTGCTGCTCGCGACCTCCGCCCAGCCGAAGTTGAGGACGTGCTCGCGCGCCTCGGCGACGAGCTGGGATCGCAACTCGTCGTCGGTCAGCACCTGCTCGAGGATCTCCTGAAGCGCTGCGGAATCGCGTGAGGGAAACCGCAGCCCGACGGTGCCGTCGCCGGGCACGACCTCGCGCAGCCCGCCGGTGTCGGCGACCACGCACAGACAGCCCGACGCCATCGCTTCGAGCGCGACCAGCCCGAACGGCTCGTAGATCGACGGCACGATGCACATGTCGGCGACGCGGTAGAGCGAGTGCAGCATGTCGTCGCCGATCCAGCCCAGGAACGATCCGTGTTTGCCGAGCCCCAACCGGCGCGCCTGGCTCTTGAGCTCGCCCTCGGCGGTGCCGGTCCCGGCGACCACGAAGCGGACGTTGCCGAGGTCGCCGATCACCGGGGCGAGCGCGTCCAGCGCGAGGTGAAATCCCTTCTCGTAGACGAGCCGCCCGACCAGCAGCACGAGCAGCTCGTCGGGGTCGGCATAGCGGGCGCGCAGGCCGCCGAGGTCTGGCTCAACCGGTTCGAGGTCGCGCGGATCGACGCCGTTTGGGATCACCGTGATCCGCGACGGCGCGACTCCGAACACGCGGGCGACGTGGCTGCGCATGTACCGCGAGCAGGTGATCACGCGGTCGGCGCTTCGCACCATCGACCGCTCGACGGCGTGGATGTGCGACTGCGGGTGGTTCTGCACCCAGCCCTGGTGGCGTCCCCATTCGGTCGCGTGCACGGTCGTCAGCCACGGACGGCCGATCTGGCGCGCGATCAGCTCGGCGGTGCCGGCGACCAGCCAGTCGTGCGAGTGCACGAGCGCGAAGTCATGCTGCTCGCACAGCTCCTCCGCGAGCTCGGTCATGTCGGCGTTCATCGCCTCGACCCAGTGAACGAACGCGCTCGGATCCTTTGGGAACTGCGGCTCGCGGACGCGGTGCACGAACACACCGTGACGCTCCTCCTCGAGCGGCAGACGGCGCCCGCCGCGGGTCAGCACGTGCACTTCGGTGCCTTCGTTCACCAGGTGCTCGGCGAGCTTTCGCACGTGTCGTGCGAGGCCGCCTTCGATGATCGGCGGGTACTCCCAGGAGATCAGCAGGACGCGCATGCCGCGATTCGAGACCCTACCGGGCCTGGAGCTACAGGAGCGTCACCTTGCGGGTAGCGCCGCCTCGGTCGAAACCGGCGCGAAGTTCGGCGGTCGCCGCTCGACGAAGCTCTGCACGCCCTCGGCGAAGTCGGGGGCCGTGAACGACTCGAGCATCAGGCGGTTAGCGTCCGCAACGGTGTCGACCAGGGTCCGGTCGTAGTCGGCGTAGACCTGGCGCTTCATCGCGGCCATGCTCGCCGGCGAGCACTCGCGCACGAGCTCGCGCGCGTACGCGAGCGCGTAGTCGAGGACCTTGCCATCCTCGATCGCGAGGTTCACGAGCCCGAGTCGCTCGGCCTCGTCGCCAAGGATCACGCGGCCGGAGAGGAGCAGGTCGAGCGCCCGCGCGGGGCCGATCAGACGCGGCAGCATCCAGGAGATCCCGTGCTCGGCAACCAGCCCCCGCCGCGCAAACGCGGTCGTGATCTTCGCGTCGGCGGCGACGAAGCGCACGTCGCACATCACGGCCAGGACGAGGCCGATCCCGGCGCAGGGACCGTTGATCGCGGCGATTACCGGCTTGGGGATCGAGAGCGGGAACGCGACCGGACGCTTGTCCTCGCGGGTGTCGGATTCGCTCGCGCCTTCCGAGCTCGATATGTCCTGCAGGTCCTTCATGTCGGCGCCGGCGCAGAAGCCGCGGCCGGCGCCGGTGACGACGATCGCGCGGACGTCGTCGCGCGCGGCGCATTCCTCGAGCAGGTCGTGGTAGCGCGTCTGCAGCTCGGGCGTCCAGGCGTTGAGCCGGTCGGGCCGGTTCAGCGTCAGCAGCGCGACGTCGTCCTCGACTTCCATCAACACGACCTCGGTCATCGATCCTCCTCGTTTGACACCAACCGGAAACGGACGCCCGCGATCTCTACCGGATCGCTCCGCGGCGTGTTCGTCGCGATCACGACCTCGACGAGGCCGCGATCGGAATCCTCGCGCTCGAAGCGCAGCTTGGGCAACTCGCCGACCACCGACCGCCAGCGCTGCCCGACGGCGTCGGGATCGCGGACGGCGATCGTCGCGCCTCGCACGCGGGCGGGCGCGGCCCGGTCCTGCCAACCAGGGCCGCCCCAGGGCCAGGTTGCCGGCGGTTGCGGGCGGCTGAGTGAGACGATCGCGCCGCGCATGTCGCCAGGGTGTAGGTGGACCTCGTCGATGTCTTCGCGCGCAATCTCAAACACCTCGCGGACGTCGCTCTCGCGAGCGCGCTCGCGCGCGGCCTCGAAGTCGTCGATCTGGAACATCAGCATGTAGCCGCAGTCGCCGCCCTGGCGCTCGATCTGCCGGCCGGCGGCCGTGTCGGGCGCGACTGGCGACACGACTTCGAGGAACGAATCACCGAGTGCGAACACCGCGTTGCGCAGCCCGAAGAACGCGACGTTCGGGTCTGAGAACGGCTCGCCGAGCCCAAGCTCCGCCTGCAGGCGGTCGACGACCGGGTCGAGCTCTGCGGCCGCGACCACAGCCTGGCGCAAGCGGGGAAGCGTGGTCGTGGACGGCACGTGGGGCGATCATGCCACCATTGCCGAGATATGACCGATTCACAGGGTGATCTGACCCCGATCGCACGAGCGGCTGACCCGATCGATCCGAGGGTCCGGGTCGGGCACGTGCACCTGCGCACCGCCGACATCGACCGGATCCGCGGCTTCTACGTCGACATCCTCGGCTTTGACGTGATCAGCGAGGTGCGCGACATCCCGGGTTGGGGGACGACCGGCGACGCGCTGTTTCTGTCAGCCGGCGGCTACCACCACCACCTCGGCTTCAACACCTGGAAGTCCAAGGGCGGCGGACCCCAGCCCGACGGCGTCACCGGCCTTCACCACGTCGCGCTCGCCTATCCGACTCGCCAGGCGTTCGCCGACGCCTACCGGCGCCTGAAGGACGTCGACTGGCCGATCCGCCAGACCGCCGACCACGGCACCCACGAGGCGATCTACATCTCCGACCCCGACGGCAACGACGTCGAGCTGATGTGGGACCGCCCGGTCGAGATGTGGCCGCGCGATGGCGACGGGCACCTGCGCGGCGAGTTCGGCGACGAGCTCGACCTCGAGGGG
>DASXDD010000008.1:0-5217 GCA_036490775.1 Solirubrobacteraceae bacterium
TACGACAAGATCGGCCAGCTCGGCACCTTCGCGATGACCCACGATGAGGAGCCGAGCGCCGCGACACAAGAGCTGGCCCGCGAGGAGGTCCGCCAGATGCTGGACGCCCTCTCGCAAATGCGCGAGGCGCGGGGTGAGCGATCGTCCCCCGCCGAGCTACTCGACCCGCTCCAGACGAGCGCCGTCAGTCGCTCGACGCCCCGTCCAAGCTCGGCTGAGGACAACCCGGCGAGGGCGCACTAATCGTTGCCCGGCACGCCGCAGCAGAGGTGCTGGCGGATCCGGCAACCGCGTGTGCTCGGCTGTTGACTGTTGCAGCCGCCGGCGGACAGGTCGTGCTCGCCGCGGCCGGACGCCGCGATCTGCGTACCAGCACACCGCGCGGGATTCGGCCGTGTGGCATGGAGCCACCCTCTGGTTCGGCGACGAGCGATGCGTGCAGGCCGCCGCCGCGGCGGTCGACATCTGGGCCGAGCACGTCGGATAGGCGTCGCCCGATGCGATCAATACGTTCGATCCCGACGAGGTAGGGGAGGCGTGACTAATGCACCCTAGGCGGACCCCGCTGATCGTCGCCAACTGGAAGATGCACAAGACGGTTTCCGAGGCAGAGGCGTTCATCGATGATCTGCTCCCGCGAATCCCGGCGACAGATGCGATCGAGGTGGTGATCTGCCCCGCGTACCTGGCGCTCAGGCCAGCGGCCGACCGCACGCGCGGGTCGCGAGTGAAGGTGCACGCACAGAACATGCACTACGCCGCCGAGGGGCCATTCACGGGCGAGGTGTCGGCGCCGATGTTGGTCGAGGCAGGCGTGACCGGGGTGATCCTCGGCCATTCCGAGCGCCGCCGGCTGTTCGCCGAGTCGGACTGGGCGGTGCAGCTGAAGACGGCGGCCGCGGTGGCGGCCAGGATGGTCCCGATCGTGTGCGTGGGGGAGACCGAGGAGGAGTGCGAGCTCCGGGAGACCGAGGCCAGGATCTGCGAGCAAGTGCGGACGGCGCTGGCGCTGGTCGACACGTCCCGCCTCGGCGAGGTGGTGATCGCCTACGAGCCGATCTGGACGCTCGGAACCGGGCGGGTGGCCACGCCCGCGCACGTGCAGGAAGTGGGTTCGCTGGTCCGCGGCGTCGTGGCGAACCGCTCCCCCGAGCAGGCCATCCGTGCCCGGGTGCTGTACGCCGGCGGCGTCCTCCCAGAGAACGCGCGCATGCTGCTGGAGGTCGATGACATCGATGGACTGCTTGTCGGCGAGGCGAGCCTCGACGTCGACTCGTTCACGGCCATCATTGACTCCGCATGCCGGGGCGGAAGGCCGCCGTGGCCGCCCGCGCAGTCGGATCCCGCGCGGACAGCCACGACCTTCGTCAACCGGCGACGCCTGCCGACTGGGGCGCCCCGTTCGCGCTTGTCTTGATCTCGATCCGCCGCGGCTGCATCGTTTCGGGCTTAGGAATCCGCAGCGTCAACACCCCGTCGGACAAGGACGCGTCGATCGCGTCCGGGTCGAGCCCCCTCGGCACGCGGATGCTTCGCTCGAAGCGGCCGAACCCGCGCTCGATGCTCCGCACTGGGCCGCCGCCGTTCTCGTGCGCGTACGGGAACGGCCGCTCGCCGCGCACGGTCAGCATGTCGTTCTCGAGCTCGATCTCGACGTTCTCCGACCGCAGCCCCGGCACGTCCATGTAGACGGTCACCCCGTCGTCGTCGATCAGCAGATCGGCTGGCGGGATGAACGCGCCCGCCGCGCCCTGGTTGTGCAACACCTGGCCGAGCCCGCGCAGCCATGGTGCAAGCGGCTCCACCAACGTCGTCGCCATTTGGTCCTCCGTAGGTCGGTGGTTCGAGGCCCCGCGCAGCGGAGCCTCCCTATGTCACCGGGGCAGCTAGGACGTCCGGGGCGTCGGTCAAGACGGACGCGCCGAGCATTGATGCGCGCGCACGCCGGCCTACCTCCCAGCGTGAGGATGACTGCCATCAGTGAGTTCACGGTCGCCCCCGACCGCACGGCGCCGGCCGACACCGGCGATGCGATCCGCGGTCGCCGGGAGTGCGTGTGTGGCCAGTCCTACGGGATCAGCAGCGTCGACCGCCACCGCATCTACTGGCCCTCGGAAGCACCCTCCGATACCCCGGTTCTCGACGGGTGCTGTTTGCGCTGCCGCAGGCCGCTTCCGGGAAAGCACGCCCACTGCCTGGAGTGCTTGTGACGGCGACGACGTCGCTGGCGCTGACCGAGTCGCCCGACGTCCTGGGCGCGTTCCCCCGGCTGAGCGACGAGCAGATCGCGGTGCTGATGCGTGTCGGTGAGCGCGGACGGGTCAGGCGCGGAGACGTGCTCTTCCGGGAGGGTGACGGGAACTGCGACTTCTTCGTGATCCTGGAGGGGAAGGTGGCCGTGGTCGAGGAGTCCGGCGCCGCCGAGGAGGTGATCGGCGTTCACGGCCCAGGACGGTTCCTCGGAGAGCTGGGGCTCGTCACCGGCCAAACCGTGTTCGTGACCGCAATCGTGCGGGAGGCCGGCGAGGTGCTCGTCGTCTCGCAGGGGAGGCTGCGGGAGATCGTCACCCACGATCCCGTGCTCGGCGACCTGATCCTGCGTGCGCTAATCATGCGCCGCTCGATCCTGATCGGCCTCGGCATCGGCTTCCGGATCGTCGGCTCGCGCTATTCGCCGGACACGCGGCGACTGCGGGACTTCGCGATCCGCAACCGCCTGCCACATCATTGGGTCGACGTCGAGTCGGACCCCGGCGCGGAGGAGATCCTGCACCGGCTAGGTGTGACACCGGAGGAGTGCCCGATCGTGCTTCTCGGCCCCGGCCATGTCCTTCGCAACCCGAGCAACACCGAGCTCGCCAGTGCGCTTGGCCTGCGGCCACCCAGCGCATCGGAGACGACGTGCGACCTGATCGTCGTCGGCGGTGGTCCGGCGGGGCTGGCGGTCGGGGTGTACGGCGCCTCGGAGGGCCTCTCGACGGTCGTGCTGGAAGCGCTCGCGACCGGCGGCCAGGCGGGGACCTCGTCGAGGATCGAGAACTACCTCGGCTTCCCAGCGGGGATCTCGGGCGCCGAGCTCGCCGAGCGCGCGACGATCCAGGCGCAGAAGTTCGGTGCCCGGATCACCGCACCGGGTGAAGCCGTCGGGCTCGAGGCACTTGACGGCACGTCCCGCGTGAAGCTGCGCGAAGGCGAATCGGTCATCGGCCGGGCGGTCGTGATCGCGACCGGCGTCCGGTATCGCAGGCTGCCGATTGCCGATCTGGCCAAGTTCGAGGGCACGAGCGTCCACTATGCCGCCACGCAGATCGAAGCGCAGCTCTGCCGTGGGAACCCGATCGTCGCCGTCGGCGGGGGGAACTCTGCGGGTCAGGCGGCGCTGCTGCTGTCGCGATACGTGCCACGATTGAGCCTCGTCGTGCGCGAGCCGCAGCTCGAGGCGAACATGTCTCGCTACCTGGCGGATCGGATCGCGAGCCTGCCTTCCGTCGATGTCCTCCCGCATTGCGAGGTCCGCGAGCTGATCGGCGACGACACCCTCGAGGCGGTGATCGTCGAGGACACCGAGACAGGGGAGCGACACAGGCTCGACGCCCGCGCGCTATTCGTGTTCATCGGCGGCGATCCGAACACGGAGTGGCTGCGAGGCAGCGTCGCACTCGACGGCGGCGGCTACATCCTTACCGGCCATGACGCCGCGTCCGCGTGCGCGCCGCTCCAGGCCGGGAACGGCGCGAGCCGCGCGCCGCAATGGCTTGAGAGCAGCATGCCGGGGGTGTTCGCGGCGGGCGACGTCCGTAGCGCCTCGACCCAGCGCGTCGCCGCCGCGGTCGGCGACGGCGCGATCGCGATCCGTCAGGTGCACCAGTTCCTCGGTGGCGGCCTCGAGGCGGTTCGGCTCGCTCAGACGTACGTCTCGTCGACGTAGCACCAGCGCCAATCATCCGGAGGGTCATATGCGTGGACGATCGGATGGCCGATCACGTGGGCGTGTCGGCGAGCGTGCTTCCCCGGTGAGGAATCGCAGCAGCCGACATGGCCACACGTGAGGCACAGACGGAGCTCCACCCATCGAGCGCCGACGCGAAGGCACTCCTCGCACCCCTGCGGGGTGCGAGGGACGACCGGCCGAATCATCGAGAGATGGGTACACCTGGCGGGCAACCGGCCGACCGCGACGCTCATCCCGGGGTCCCATCGCTGGAGCCGGGACCGGGCGGAAGCGGGAATCGCAGCCCCGCTCCCGTCAGGTGCTGGCGCAGCTCGGTTTCGGCGCGCACGTGCTGGATCGATCCGCCCTCGTCGATCACCGCTTCGACCAGCTCGTCGATCACGTCCGGGGTCTTGCGGGTGGGTCCTCCGCACAGCGGGCAAGTCTCTCCGCTCGCCGCGAACCATCCGGACACATCGCACACGACCCCAGGCGCGACGGCGTCCTCCTGGACGAGCAGTGTCCCCACAGCTGCCACCGAGCCGGCCCACAGGCACGGCTCAAGGCCGACCGCGGCCAGGCCACCGGAGGCGACGGTCTCGAGCAGTTCGGAGACGGCTCGACGCTGCTCGTCGAGCGCGTAGCGGTCGAGGATCGCCTCCGCATGCGAACGGACCGTCGCCGTCGTGGCGGTGTGCGGATCGATCGAGAACGTGCCCGCCACTCGGCCGCGCAGCCAGCGGGGAAGGAAGTTGAGGAAGCCCGGTAGCTCGTGGTCGTGTCCACCGACCGCCACGACGTCGTATCGGTCGGTGCGAAACAGCCGATCAAGCGCCCCGGCGACCTCGCGGAAATGGCGCTTGGAGAGCTCGTCGGCGTTGTTGCGCACCCGGTGCTCAGCCAGCCCATGCCAACCGGCGTACGCGGGATTGCGCAGCGAGCCGCCCTCGATACGTCCGGCATCTCGCATTTCGCCGAGGTACAGCTCCCACACGTGGGCTGACTCGCGGTCCACGACGAGTGCACAGCACCGCGGGTACTGGTCGAGAACCGCGAGCATCGGTCGGATCCACGGCGTCGCGTCGACCATGACCCGATCGCGGACCGCACGCGGCAGCCGAACCACCTCGAACATCCCGGCCCCGCTGCACGAGAAGATCGCCAGCGTGCCCCGTCCGAGCGGCCCGGTCCTCGCGAGCCTCTGAATCCGCTCGATGTCAGTCCGAAGCGACATCCGGGCGTCGTGATCGAGCGAGCGGTCCTCGGCGAGAGAGCGGATGCGGTGC
>DASXDD010000009.1:0-26914 GCA_036490775.1 Solirubrobacteraceae bacterium
GCGGCGCATCAGTTACCTCCAACTGTGAGATTGCGCAGATCGAGGACGGCGCCGATGCTCGGCTGGTACTGGAACAGGGAAAGCGTGTTGAGGGTCGAGTTGTCGAGCAGCTTGCTGCCGGCGGCCGAGGCCTGACGGCGCGCCTTGCTGGCGGCAGCCACTGACGCGTAGTTGTCGACCCCGATCGCCGTCACGGCGAACTGGGCGACCGAGTTGGTCCCGGACGGCACCCGCTCGGAGACGTTCTCGACCTGGTTGGTCGCGAGCGACAGGACTTCGCAGTCGATCGGGCCGGGCGTGCAGCTTCCGGGGCCGCGGACCACGGTTCCGGGCTGTACCGCGAACAGCACGCGGTGGCCGCCCTTGAGCACGCCGAGCTCGACGAGCATCGGGTCGCTCTGGCTGGGGACCACACTCAGGCGCTCCAGCGGGTCGATCCGGTTGAGTCCGCCGGACGCGTTCGTGATCGAAAGCGCCACGCGATATGCCTGGGTGTCCCTCAGCCCCGCGGGCTGCGGCTGCGGCGCCGGCCCCGGCGAAGGCGAAGGCGAAGGCGAGGGGGAAGGCGAGGTGGTGACTGGTCCGGTCGCCGCCGGCGGGCTGCTGACGCTCGGCGAAGCACCGCCGGTGCTGCCGGTGCCCGTACCCGCGCCGATCGCGCCCGTCGCGCCGCCCGCGGCGGAGCCGACGGCGCCGATCGCCCCGGCCGTGGCGCCGGCCGTCGAGCCCGTGCTCGGGTTGTTCGAGGCGTTGCCTGAGGCGGTCTGCGGCGTAAACGGGTTGCGGCCCTTGCCCGACAGGTGCGACTGGCTCGGGGTCCCTTCAACGGTCACTGCGGGACCGCCGGTCGAGAGCGAGGCCGGCGCGCCGGTGGACGGCAATGCCGCCACGGGCGTGCTGCTGGCCTTCTTTGACAGCAGCACCGGGATCGCGACGAGTGCCACCACGAGGGCGGCGGCGACGATCCACAGCCGGCGCTGACGGAGGTCGGTGAGTATGCCTTTGAGGATGTTCATCGGATCGGAGAGGAGATCGCAGCCGCGGGGGCCGGGGTAGTGGACGGGGACGTGGTGGATGCCGGCTGAGCTCCGCCCGGTGCGGAAGCGGCGGCGGAAGATGCGGCGCCGGCCGACGACACCTGCGGCGCCGGCTCGGTGTACGTCGTCGCGGTGATCATCGCGTTGATCTGCGGGAAGCCACCGCTCGCGGGCACCAGGTTGACGGTGTTCAGCGTGATCAGACGGCCGTGGACGAGAACGCCATTTCCGTTGGCGACCACGAACCGCTGGAGCCGATCGAAGAAGTTGGAAAGCTGGAAGTAGCTGCCGCTGAACGTGAACGAGAAGGTGTCGGGCGCCGCCGTGCCGGCGGTTGCCCCCGGGGTCGTGGGCGCCGTTGGGGCCCCGCCGGTCGTGCTGTTAGTGCCGTTCTGCAGGCCTTGGAAGTCGACGCGTGCGCCGTCGGCCGCGCTCTGAAGCTCAAAGATCAGCGACGGGACCTGGTCGGTCGCCGGGATCGCCTGGCCGAGTCGCGCGAGCGCCGCGTAGTTGGTCGCGTACTGCTTGCTCGCAGCCGCGTTCTGGGCGAGCTCGGAGCGCGCCGAGTCGAGCTGCCCCTGGGCAGCGGTCACCTTTGCGCCAAGCTTGGAAGCCTGGTCGCGCTTGGGGCTGATCAGCATGAACCACGATGCCGCGATTGCGGCCACGATCACCACGCCGACGATTACAAGCCGGTCGCGCCGGGTCATGACGCACCTCCCGAGGCGCTGGGCGCCGTCGTTGTCGCTGGCGTGGCCGTGGTGGCCGGTGTCGTCGTCGTCGCGGGCGCCGAGCTGGTGGCGGCCGTCGGCGCCGACGTGGCAGTCGCCGTCGCGGAAGTCGCGCTGGTCGATGGAGCCGAGAATTGGATGTGGAGGTCGAACGAGGGGCCGTTCTTCCCGCAGCTCAGGGGGCTACCTCCGCCGGCGGCCGAGCCGCTGCTCGCGGCCGCGCTCGAGCCGCTGCCGCCCTGCTTCGAGGAGCTGGTCAGCGACACAGCGGCGACGCCGTCGACGAGTCGCAGGCGCGACATCAGCCGCGCGACATCGGTCTGGCTCTTGGTGCAGCCCGTCAGCTCGATCGACGTAGCCGCGGCGCTGGTCGTGCTCGTCGGCGTCGGGGTCGTCGCGGCCGCCGGCTGGCTGGCGGTGCCGTTCAGGGTCCCAAGCGAGGTGTTGGCGGGAATCACGTCGGCCAGCTGCGACAGCGTCGCGTGCCAGTCAAAACGCGAGGCCGCGAGCTGGCGCACCGACGAGACGCGCGACTGCGTCAGCTGCGAGAACTGGGAGAAGTGGCTGAGGCTGTCCGAGCGCGCCTGGGTCTGGGCGGCTTCGGCCTGGAGCGTCGTGACCTGCGCCTGGCGCTTGGAGATCGTGTTGTTGGTCAGCACGTAGACGGTGACGAGCGCCACCGCGGCGACCAGCGCGCCGAGGAACAGGTACGTGGGAAGCCTCGTTGAGAGCGAGGGACCTCCGCCGCCGCCCCGCCGGGCGTCGGCCGGAATCAGGTTTACGGCTCTCATGCCGGTACCTCAGTGACCGTCAGTCCGGCGGCGACCGCGAGACGTCCCGCGTCGATGCCGCCAAAGCCACCGGGCTTGCCCTCGAGCACGGCACCGACCGACACCGGCCGGCCGAGCTCCTCGCCGAGCTGGTCGGCGAAGCCGGGGATCGCCGAGGCGGCGCCCGTGAGGATCGCGCGCTCGACGCCGCTGGCGCCGGCCTGCATCGCATGGAAGTCGAGTGAGTTGCGCAGCTCGTCTGAGATCCGGCGCACGCCGTCGACGAGCACCGAACGAGCCTCGGTGACGATGTCGGGGTCGCCGTCGACCGTCGCCACCGTCTCCAGCAGGCCGACGTGCTTGAGCCAGCCGTTGGCGTGCTCGAGCGTCAGGCCGCGCCGCTCGGCGAGCTCGCCTGCCATCGACTCGGTGCCGTGGGCCAGGACGCGGGTGAACACGCACGTCGAGCCCATCGCTACCGCAAGATTGGTGATCCCTCCGACGCTGATGTACAACGTCGCGCCGGTCGTGCCGGGGTGGTGCAGCGCACGGATCATCGCGAACGCCGAAAGATCGATCCCCTGGGGACGGAGCCCCGCCTTGCGCGTTGCCTCGAGCAGGCGGTCGACCATCTCGCGCCGGGCGGCGACGAGCACGACCCGCGTCCGCGGACCGTCAGCGGTCTCGACGAGGCCGAGCGAGTGGTGCTCGAGCACTGCCTGCTCGAGCGGCATCGGGATGTGCTCCTGAGCCTGGAAGTTGACGGCGGAGGTGATCTCCTTCGCGCTCTCGAGCGGCGGTAGGTCGACGGTCCGCATCACGATCCGGTGGTTGGCGACGCCGAGGCGGACGCGGCGGCCGAGCTTGTGCTCGGCGAACATGTCGCGCAGCACCGAAGCGAGCGTCTCGACGTCGACGACCTCGCCGTCGCGGACGATGCCCGGCGCCAGCGGCGCGGACGCAGCGCGCTCGACAGCCACCTGACCGGACCGCCCTTCAACGGCGGCTACATAGCCAGGCTGGATGTCCAAGCCAACAACAGTCTTTCCCGAGGAACGTGCCATAACTCTCTGGTCCGGTGATCGGCCGCTACCCCCGCCAGGTTGAGCCGTCCACATCACGTTGGACGCAAGTCGACGAAACGCCGACCCCTGGCTGGATTGCCGCGACTGGTCGGCCGTTAGGCGATCCCGTGAAGATGGAGGTACCAGTGCACGATCGGCGCACCGGCCAGTAGTGCGACCACGCCCCCGAGCGCCAGGAACGGCCCGAATGGGACGGCGGTCTTGCGCCCGCGCTGCACTCCCAGCCGCGCGATCACGGCGGCGCCGAGAACGGTGCCGGCGATCACGGCGACGAGGATCGCAACGCCGACCTCGCGACCGAGGAACAGCCCCAGCACGCCGGCCAGCTTGACGTCACCCATCCCCATGCCGCGCGGATACGCGAGCACGAACACGAGCAGGAATGCAGCCGCGCCGGCGCCGGCGATCAGCTGTTCAGGGACAGCTGCCGGCTTCAGCGCAAGGCCGATCGCGACCGCCAGGATCGCGGCGGGCGCGGTGATCTTGTTGGGGATGATCCGGTAATCGAGGTCGATCAGGGCAACCGGGACGAGGATTCCGACGAGCACGAGGCCGAGCGCCACGTCGCGCGTGGAGTGCGCGACGAGCAGCACCGCGACGGCGAGCGCCGCCGTCAGCGCCTCAACGATCGGATACCGCGGCGAGATCGACGTATGACAGCTGCGGCAGCGACCGCGGAGCATCAGCCAACCCAGCACTGGAACGTTGTCGTAGAACTTGATCGGCTTGTCGCAGCCCGGGCAGTGCGAGCCCGGCGTGACCAGCGACTCACGACGCGGAAGCCGGTAGGCGACCACGTTCAGGAACGAGCCAATCATCGCGCCGAAGACGGCGGTCAGTGCGATCGGCATGTGCCCACGCTCCGAGACGGTGAGAACGTCATGGTCAGAGATATCGACCGCGGCCGCCCGATCCTGAGCGTTGACCTACGCAGTTTTTACGGCCATATGCCGAACTAACTGCGTAGGTCGGATCGCCGACCGAGCTCGCCCGATTCGGGAGCGCTGGGATAACACGGGCCGCGGTCCGAGCCGAGCTTCGACCGACGGCCGAGCCCCCGGCCCGCCGACGACAGCAAATCACCCCAGAACGACGAAAGGGCGGCCCACTGGGCCGCCCCTCGTACAGGTCCTGCTGGATGCTCTCGACTACCAGGAGCCGTTGCCGGTCGTGCCGGTGGTCGTCTTGCAGCCACCCGCGTTGACGCCGGCGGGGACGTTGCACGAACGGACGACGGTGCCGTCGGACCGACGGACGATCGCGTACAGCACGCCCGACTTCGATGTCAGCGTGACGTCGAACGAGTTGTTCGCGGTCTCGCCACCGATCAGCGACGCGCCGTAGACGCCGGTCGCCGGAGCGGCCACTGCCAGGCTCTCGTTGGAGGCGCCGGCGGCGTTGTTGATTGTCGACTCCAGCGCCTCAAGCGACGCAAGCCCGGTTGCACCGGTTGCGTAGGCGTTGTTGTCGGTGAAGTACGTCTCCTCCGCGGTCTGCGCCGTGCGCGCGTCAGACTTGGCGTTTGAGTCGTAAGCCTTGCTCTTCTGGTTCAGGAAGGCGGGAATCGCGATCGCGGCAAGAATGCCGATGATCAGAATCACGACGAGAAGCTCGATCAGCGTGAATCCCTTCTCCTCCCCGGCGCGACTGCGCAGTTTGTTGAACATGTAACCCCTCCGTAGGTGCATGTGGATTTGTTTGTGCGCCTGACCTAGTGACCGGGGCGAGCCCGCTTGGGCCCGCCCCGGCACTGGGACTTCATTACTGTCGTGTGACTACCAGCTGCCGTTGCCGGTCGTGCCAGTGGTCGTCTTGCAGCCACCGGCGTTGACGCCGGCGGGTACGCTGCAGGTACGAACCACGACGCCGTCCGAACGGCGGGTGATCGCGTAGAGGACGCCCGACTTCGACGTCAGCGTGACGTTGTACGAGTTGCTCGTGCTCTCGCTACCGGCGAGGCTCGCGCCGTAGACTCCGGTCGCCGGAGTGGCCACCGCGAGGCTCTCGTTTGTAGCGCCAACGGCCGAGTTCAGCGTCGACTCGATGTTGGTCAGGTCGGCAACCGTGCCCGTGTAGGCGTTGTTGTCGGTGAAGTACGTCTCCTCCGCGGTCTGCGCCGTGCGAGCGTCAGACTTGGCGTTAGAGTCGTAAGCCTTGCCCTTCTGGTTCAGGAAGGCAGGAATGGCGATCGCGGCAAGGATGCCGATGATCAGGATCACGACGAGAAGCTCGATAAGGGTGAATCCCTTCTCGTCCTCGGCGCGAGTGCGCAGCTTGTTGAACATTTGATCCTCCGTGGATCTGGTTGATTGGGGCCTGCAATTCGCCAGATCCCTTGGTCCCAGCTATCACCTCATGTGATAGCTACGAGCCCTTAGTGGCAGTCCGGCTTCCTCCATCCTGGAGGCCCGTGACTTTGCGTCCCGCCCTCACGAACGGTTTGCCTTTGGACACCCTAGGCCCTGGCACCCTAGGTATCGACCCCGGAGTGACCGGGGTTTATATCCACTGGACACTTGGACGTTTGTGCTACGCGCCGTCGTCGGCCGTTCGGCCAGCCTGGGCATCGCTGCCAGGCTGGAACGCGCCGGTGCCGCCGCACCAGGGGCATGTCACTTCGTGCGGCGTCCCACCGAGGCCGGAGATCAGCTTGCCGGTTCCCCGGCAAGGAGTGCATACGCTCCGGTCATCGCCGGCGCCTGGTCGTTCGGAGCTGGTGCTCACGAGCAGCACGATAGCCGCCCGCTCGCGTTCGCCGTCTACTTGATCTGGTTGTAGATGTTGAACAGCGGCAGGTACATCGAGATGACGATGATGCCGACGATGCCGCCGACGAACATGATCATCACGGGCTCGAGGATCGAGGTGAGCGCCTTCACGGCGGCCTCGACTTCGCTGTCGTAGAAGTCTGCGATCTTCGAGAGCATCGAGTCGACCGCACCGGTCTCCTCGCCCACGCCGACCATCTGGGCGACCATCGGCGGGAACGCCTTGGCGCTCTTGAGCGGCTCGGCGATCGTCCCGCCCGCCTTGACGGACGTGATCACATCCTCCATCGAGCGCTCGATGACCGCGTTGCCCGCGGTCTTGCCGGTGATCTCGATCGCCTGCAGGATCGGTACGCCTGCCGAGGTCAGCGATGACAGCGTGCGCGACCAGCGCGCAATCGCGACCTTCTGGACGACGTCGCCGATCTTCATCGGGATCCGAAGTTTGAATGCGTCCCATCGCGGTCGCGCCCACTTGGACTTGCGCACCCAGAGGAAGAACGCGATCCCTCCACCCAGGAACACGATCAGTAGGTACCACTGCTTGGTGACCAGATGCGAGAGGTCGACCATCACCTGGGTCAGCGCCGGCAGCTTGCCGCCGAACTGCTTGAACACGCCCTCGAACACCGGGATCAGGAACGCGACCAGCGCGAGCAGCACACCGATCGCGAACGTGATGATCAGCGCCGGATAGACCATCGCCGAGCGGACCTGGCGCCGTAGCGCTGCGTCCTTCTCGAGCTGGTCGGCCACCCGCAGCAGGCACTCCTCGAGCACACCACCGGTCTCACCGGCGCGCACCATCGACACGTACAGGTCCCCGAACACCTTCGGGTGGCGGGCAAGCGAGTCCGACAGCAGTAGACCGGCCTCGACGTCCTTGCGGACCTCGGCCAGCGTGCTGGCGAGCAGCTTGGAGTCGGTCTGGGTCTCGAGCACGTAGAGCGCGCGCAGGATCGGCATCCCGGAGGTGACCATCGTCGCCAGCTGCCGCGACGCGACCGCCAGGTCCTTGGCCTTGACGCGAGCGAACAGCTCGACGTTGAGCTCCTTGGAGCGGTACTTGGTACCGATGTCGATGACGACCAGGCCGCGTTCCTTGAGCTGGTTTGCGACGTCCTGCTTGGACTCGGCCTCGACCTCGCCCTGGGCCGGAACGCCCGCGAGGTCCATCGCCTTGAAGACAAAGGTGGAAGCCATGACTTATGCCGCCATCGGTTGGGGCGGCGCGGACGTCGCCCCGGTTCCGATCAACCGGCGAAGCTCCTCCACCGAGTGAGCGCGGGCCTCAGCAAGCGAGCGCGTGATCTTGCCGGCGCGCACGAGCTGCGAGAGCGCGGCATCCATCGTCTGCATCCCGTGCGCGCCGCCGGTCTGCAGCACCGAATAGATCTGGTGGCTCTTGGCCTCGCGGATCAGGTTGCGCACCGCGGGGGTCGGCACCAGCACCTCGGTTGCGACGCAGCGGCCCGAGCCGTCGGCGGTCGGCAGCAACATCTGGGTCATGATCCCCTGGAGCGCGACCGACAGCTGGGCGCGAATCTGGCCCTGCTGCTCGGACGGGAACACGTCGATGATTCGGTCGATCGTCTGCGGCGTGTCCTGCGTGTGCAGCGTCGCGAATACGAGGTGCCCGGTCTCGGCCGCGGTGATCGCGGTGCCGATCGTCTCGAGGTCTCGCATTTCGCCGACGAGGATCACGTCGGGGTCCTGGCGCAGCGCGCCCTTCAGCGCGTCGCCGAAGCTCAGCGCGTCGGAGCCGAGCTCGCGCTGGTTGACCATGCACTTCTTGTGCTTGTGCAGGAACTCGATCGGGTCCTCGATCGTCATGATGTGCTCTTCGCGGGTCTCGTTGATCACGTCGATCAGTGATGCCAGCGTCGTCGACTTGCCCGATCCGGTCGGTCCCGTCACGAGCACGAGCCCGCGCGGCTTGTTGGCGAACTCGGCGACGACCGGCGGCAGCCCGAGCGACTCGAGCGGCACGACGTCGAACGGGATCAAACGAAACGCGGCGCCGACCGCCGAGCGCTGGAAGTAGGCGTTGACGCGGAACCGGGCCTTGCCGGGGATCTGGTAGGCGAAGTCCAGCTGCCAGTTGTTCTCAAATCTCTGACGCTGACCGTCGGACAGGATCGAGTAGACGATCTCCCGCGTGTCGGTGGGGGTCAGCACCGGGAAGCCCTCCAGGGGCGCGAGGCGCCCGCGGACGCGCAGCATCGGGGGCGTGCCGGCTGTGATGTGGAGGTCCGAAGCTCGGCGGTCGAGAACCTCGAGCAGAACCTCGGCAAAGTCCAGTTGCATCCTAGATTTCCTTCCGGGAAGACCGTGTGCGCATCGGACCGGTTATCGGCAGTCCTGGCGGATCCTGTTGCCGGGCGGCCCGAACGTGGACGGGCCTGGACGCGACTAGCCGCGCGCTCGGGGCTGCAGCTAGCCGTCGCCCGTAACGCGCGAGATCTCGGCCATCGAGGTGAGGCCGGCCTTGACCTTCGCGAGGCCGTCGTCGCGCAGGCGGCGCATCCCCTCGCGGACCGCAACCACGGCAATCTGGTCCGCGGACCCGTGCTGCAGCGTCAGCGCACGGATCTCCTCGGACATCGACATCACCTCATACAGCCCGAGGCGCCCGCGGTAGCCCATCCCGCCGCAGCGCACGCACCCGACGGGCTCGTAGGCCTCGACATCGAACTGGGCACGGAAACCGTGCTGGCGCAGGACGTCGGCCGAGATGATCGTGCGTCGCTTGCAGTGCGCGCACAGCGTCCGCGCGAGCCGCTGGGCGACGACGCAGTCGATCGCCGACGCCACCAGGAACGGCTCGATCCCCATCTCGACCAGCCGCGTGATCGCTGACGGCGCGTCGTTGGTGTGCAGCGTCGAGAGCACCATGTGGCCCGTGAGCGCGCCCTCGATCGCGATCTGGGCGGTCTCGCGGTCGCGGATCTCCCCGACCATCAGGATGTCGGGGTCTGCGCGCATCATCGACCGCAGGCCGGCGGCGAACGTCAGCCCCGCCTTGACGTTGACCTGGACCTGCGTGACCCCCTGCATCTCGTACTCGACCGGGTCCTCGATCGTGATGATGTTCTTCTCGGGCGTGTTGAGCTCGGTCAGCGCGCCGTACAGCGACGTCGACTTACCCGAGCCGGTCGGTCCGGTCGTGAGCACGGCGCCGTGCGGCCGGTGGAACGCATGGCGAAAGCGCTCGAGCTCCTGCTCCTGCATTCCGAGCTTGTCGAGCTCGAAGCTCTTGCCCTGCTTGTCGAGGATCCGGAGCACGACGCCTTCGCCGTGGACGCTCGGGATCGTGACGACGCGGACGTCGACGTGGCGGCCCTCGACGGTCAGGCCGACGCGCCCGTCCTGCGGGATCCGCCGCTCGGAGATGTCGAGGTCGCTCATGATCTTGATTCGCGAGACGACCCCGCCGACCATCCGTCTCGGGACCGTCGTCGCCTCGGTCAGGACGCCGTCGACGCGCATCCGCACACGCATCTCGCGACCCGAGTGGCCTTGACCTGCCGGCTGGGGCTCGAAGTGGATGTCCGACGCACCGAGCTCGGCTGCCTGGGCGATGATCGAGTGCACGAGCTTGATCACCGGCGCGTCGTCGGCGGACTCGCGCAGGTCGACGATCTCCATCGGAGCGGAGCTGTCGTGGTCCTCCTCCACCGCCTCCTGGACGGCGTCCTCGAAGCGGTTCATGCGCGAGATCAGCGCGGCGATGTCGTCGGGCGCGGCGACCGCCGGCTTGACGTCCATGTGCGTCATCATCGCGATGTCGTCGACCGCCAAGACGTTGGCGGGATCGGACATCGCGACCAGCACGGTGTGCTCGTCGACGAACGCGACCGGCACGGCGCCGTAGCGCTTGCCGGCAGTGGCGCCGATCAGGTTGACCGCGCCCATGTCGACCTTGAACACGCCGAGGTCGAGGTGGTCGAGCCCGTAGCGCTCGGCGATCCCGTGCGACAGCTGCTCGGCGTTGATCACGCCGTCGTCGAGGAGCACCCGCTCGGGCGGAATGCCGGCCGAGCGGGCTGTTTCAGTCGCCTGCGCGACGCGCTCTGGGTCGACGAATCCGAGCTCGACCAGCACATCGGTCAGGAACCGTCCCGAGCCGCCGCGGCGCCGCGGCGGCGTCACCCCGGTCCAGGGCTGCGGCGGGCCGTCGGCAGCTTCGGCACTGACTGCGTGGAGATGGGATCGGTTGTCGGTCACGGTAGGCGCAGGGCCGAGCGCATGGCGTCAATGGGCGCCACACGGCCGGTAAAACGTTCGAAGCTCAGCGCGCCTTGGCCGAGAAGCAGCGCGAGTCCGTCAACGACAGGTATTTGACGCTCCCGCGCAGCCTGCGCGAGCGGCGTTTCGGATTCCCTATACACAAAATCGACCACGCAGTCGTACTTACCGAGGTCATCGGCATCGACGGGCAGGCCCTTAAGCGAGTTATCCCCTGCTTGCAGGCCGATTGAGGTGCAGTTGACAAGCACGTCAGCGGGCCCCGCTCGGTCGACCGCGGTGCCACCAAGCTCCGCGCACAGCGCCACGGCGCGCTCCCGGGTCCGGTTCCAGACCGCAACGTCGTCCGCACCGGCATCGAGCAGCGCCCACACCGCTGCGCGAGCGGTGCCCCCGGCACCGAGGACGAGCGCGGTCCTGCCGGTGGCCAAGAACGGCAGCGCCGCGACGAGCGCGGGTGCGTCGGTGTTGTCGGCGCCGATCGCCCCCGTCGCCTCGAATGTCAGCGTGTTCGCCGCGCCGATTGCCCTCGCCCGCGGCGTCGGATCGGTCGCCAGCGCGAGTGCCGCATGCTTGTGGGGGAGCGTCACGTTGGCGCCGCGAAAACAGGCCCCAGGCAGCCCACGGACGGTCTGTTCAAACAGCTCGGGCGGGACCGGCAGCAGCTGGTAACGCCAATCGGCGAGCCCGGCGGCCGCCAGCGCGGCATTCTGCATCTCCGGCGAGCGGCTGTGAGCAACCGGCCAGCCGAGCACTCCGAGACGCCTGCTTTGGGCCATATCTCAAGCTCGACTGCAGGTCGAGGTCGTTCCTCGGATCCCCGTCAACAGTGGGCGGGCGAACGCCCACCGCGGGTGGTACGAGCCGTCTGGTACTGCCGCGCCTCGGCGAGGAACCTCGAGTAGGTCGACGCGAACACGTGCTCGCCGTTACCGCAGGGCTTGACGACGAAGTACAGGTAGTTCGTCCGTGCCGGGTGAGCCGCCGCCTGGATCGCCGACAGCCCGGGGCTGTCGATCGGCCCTGGCGGAAGCCCTTTGTGAAGCCGGGTGTTGTACGGAGAACGCGAGTTCAGCTGGGAGACCGTTAGCGGCTTGGTGTAGTTGCCCGTCGCGAATCGGGTCGTCGCGTCGATCTGCAGCGGCATCCCGCTCGCCAGCCGGTTGTAGATCACCGAGGCGATCAGCGGGCGATCATGGGCCGTCTGCGCCTCGGCCTGCACCATCGAGGCGATCGTCAGCACGTCGAACGGCGTCAGGTGCTTGCTGCGTGCATAGGAGAGATTGACCTGCCGGAACCGCTGGCGGAACGTCTGGAGCTGGTCGTTGACCAGCGACGTGATGCTGATCGGGTCGCGCAGCTGGTACGTCGACGGGAACAGGAAGCCCTCGAGCGTGTTCGTGCTTCGCGGCGCTCCATAGCGGCGCGGGTCGACCAGGCGCGAGTGACGGCTGGCGGCGAGGTAGCTACCGCGGATCTTCTGCGAGCGCAGCAGCGCGTCGATCTCGGGCCGGGTCTTGCCCTCGACGATCGTCAGGTTTGAGACCTTCGCCGCCGGCGGAGCCGTGGTCAGGATCTTCAGTACATCGCCGTAGCCCATCCCCTGGCGCAGGTGATAGGTCCCCGAGCGCAGGTCGCCGCGCTGGCCGCCGAGCGTCGCGCGTAGGTCGAAGAAGAAGCCCGAGGAGATCACGCCGTCGTGCTCGAGCAGCTTGCCGATCGTGCTCGCGCTCGAGTGTGGCGGGATCGTGACCGTCACCGGCGCGTGGCCGCTTGAGTGGAAGGGCTGGAACAGCTCCAGCAGGAACCAGACCGCGGCAAGCGCGGCGAGCACCGCAAGCAACGCGAACACGCGCCCGCCGATCGAGTGCTTGCGACCCGGCTTGCGCGGTCGGCGGCCTCGTCGGGGCGCGGGCCCCGCGGCGGTCCGGTCGCGGTGCGCAACGCGACGCGTGCCCGAGGGAAGCTCGTCCTCGTCGTCGAGCTCATCGGGCTCGCGGGACTCGTCGTAGTGCGCGTCGAGCTCGCCAGGCTGGTCGTAGTGCGCGTCGAACTCGCCAGGCTCGTCGTCGCGCACGTCGAGCTCACCGGACTCGTCAGGCTCGTCGGGATCCAGCCCGTCGTCGAAGCGGCGCTCGGTTCGCACGGCGGAATCGTCCCACTCCTGCTCAAACTCGAGTGCGGAAGTGTCGGGAGAGGCGGCTGACGGGGGTCCGGCGGCGTCGGGCTCGGGGTCTGGCTGCTGCAGGCGCATCGCCCGTCGACGCTCGCGCTCGAGTCGAGCCGCCTTACGTTCGGCCTCGCTGCGCTCCCCCGAGTCAGCCACTGCCGACCTCCGCCCGCCCGGCCCGGGCGGCCTTGGCGGCGAGCCAGCTCTCGAGCAGGTGCGCCGCGGCGCGCGAGTCCTCGTCGGCGGCGCCGCCGGTCTGTTGCGCGATCCGAGTCGTGAAGCGCTCGTCGTAGAGCTCGACCGGCACGCTCAGCTGCGACTCGAGCTTGGCGGCGAACGCACGCGTCTCGGCTGTCTGCGCGGAGTCCTCGCCCGACAGCGACAGCGGCAGCCCGACGACGACACGCTCGACGCCAAGCTCGCGCGCAAGTGCGCGCAGGCGACCGATCCCCCGCCGCGAAGCAGGAGAGAGCACCGGAGCTACCGGCGTCGCCAGCACCCCGGTCGGATCGCTGACGGCACAGCCGCATCTCGCGCTGCCGTAGTCGAGCGCAAGCACTCTCATGACCTTACCCGCTTACCCGGCGACGGCGCGTTCGATAGCGGCACGGGCCGCATCGATAGCTTCTGGGAGCTTTTCGACGTCGCGCCCGCCCGCCCGCGCGAGCGTGTCGCGACCCCCGCCACCGCCGCCGACGGCCGCCGCCGCGACCTTGACGAGCTCGCCGGCACGCAGCCCGCGCGAGACGAGCGAAGGCGCGACGCTCGCGATCAGGTCGACGCGGTCCTCGCCGGCGCTGCCGAGCACGATCACTGCCTCGCCGAGCTTGTTCTTCAGACGGTCGGCGACGTCGAGCAGCGCCTTGCCGTCGGGCGCCTGCACGGTCGTCACCAGCATCTTGAAACCGTCGAGCTGGACCGCTCCCGATGCGAGCTGGTCGATGTCGATGCCCGACTGCGCGCCACCCTGACGCGCCGCGCGCTCGAGCTCGCGAACGCGGCCCCGAAGCTCAGCGACCGCGTCGGCCACGCGCTCGGGCGGGACGCGCAAGGTCTCGGCCGCGCGCGACACCGTCCGGTCGTGGCGTCGCATCAGCTCGACCGCCTCCGGGCCGGTGATCGCCTCGATCCGGCGCACGTTGGCCGCGCTCGACGTCTCGGCGAGCACCTTGAACAGCCCGATCTCAGACGTCGTCCGGACGTGCGTGCCGCCGCACAGCTCGCGCGAGAACGACCCGTCGCCGACCTCGACCATTCGCACGATGTCGCCGTACTTCTCGCCGAACAGCGCCATCGCGCCGAGCTCCTTGGCCGCGGTCAGCGTCGTCGTGATCGCCCGCACCGGCTGGCTCTCGAGGATCCAGTCGTTGACCTGCTGCTCGACCTCGGCGAGCTCATCGGCGTCGAGCGAGCTCGCGTGCGTGAAGTCAAAGCGCAGCTTGTCGGGGCCGACGTAGGAGCCCGCTTGGTGCACGTGGCTCCCGAGGCGCTGGCGCAACGCCGCGTGCAGCAGGTGCGTCGCGGTGTGGTTGCACTCGGTCGCGTGGCGCGCGCGGCGATCGACGCGGGCGTAGACGCGCTCGCCCGGCTCGAGCGATCCGCGCTCGGGCTTCAGCGCGACGACCTGGTCGTCGCCTAGCCGCAGTACGTCCTCGACGACCGCGCGGCAGTCGCCGTCGGCGCACTCCACGTAGCCGGAGTCCGCGACCTGGCCGCCCCCGGTCGCGTAGAACGGCGACTCGACGAGCTTGACGAGCACGCGGCCGTTGTCGGGCGTCACAGCGCCGACGGTCGTCTCGCGGTCGGTCGTCTCATAGCCGACGAAATCCGTCGCAAACCCGGCCTCGCCGGCGAACACGACCGCGCGCTCGCGCAGCGCCTCGCGCGCGCTGTCGCGGCCCGAGCTCGCGCGCGACATCCTGCGCTGCTGGTCCATCAGCTCCTCGAACCCCTGCTCGTCGACGCCGAGGTCGTGCTCGGCGACGATCTCGAGCGTGAGATCGATCGGGAAGCCGTAGGTGTCGTGGAGCAGGAACGCGTCCTGGGCCGAGATCCCCTCCTCATCGGCGTCTGCCGCGCGGGCGATCACGTCGTCGAGCAGTTTCGTGCCTTGCTCGAGCGTGCGACCGAAGCTCTCCTCTTCGGAGTCCAGCCACTTCTGCACGAGCTCGCGCTGCTGGTTGAGCTCGGGGTACTCGGAGCCCATCAGCTCGGTCACCCGCTCGGCATAGCGGCGCATGAACCCGGGGTCGAGCCCGAGCGTGTGGCGTCCCTGAAGGATCGCCCGGCGCATGATCCGGCGCAGGACGTACCCGCGGTCCTCGTTTGACGGCACGACGCCGTCGGCGAGCAGGAAGGTGATCGCGCGGCCGTGGTCAGCGAGCACGCGCAGCGCCTTGTCGGTCGGGAACTGCTGGCCGTAGGCGCGGCCCGACAGCTCCTCGCCGAGCGCGATCAGCGGCGCAAAGTCGTCTGTCTCGAACACCGTCGCCTTGTCCTGGAGGATCGCCGCGAGTCGGTTGAGCCCGAGCCCGGTGTCGATGTTGTTGGCCGGCAGCGGCGCGAGCACGTTGACGGGGTTCTGGTCGAGCTGCATGAACACCAGGTTCCAGTACTCGAGGAACCGCTCGTTGTCGCCGCCTGGCAGGTCGTCGGGCTTACCGAGCTCGACGCCGCGGTCCAGATACAGCTCCGAACACGGTCCGCAGGGCCCGGTCGGTCCGGCCTGCCAGAAGTTCTCAGAGCGGGGGCACTCGACGATCCGCTCGCGCGGTACCCCGACCTCGAGCCACGCCTCGATCGCGTCTTCGTCGGGGCCGAGCCCGAGCTCCTCGTCGCCGGCGAACACCGTGATCCAGATGTCCTTCTCGGGGAACCCGAAACCGTGGAGCGACAGGTCCCAGGCGAACCGGACCGCCTCGCGCTTGAAGTAGTCGCCGAACGAGAAGTTGCCGAGCATCTCGAAGAACGTCAGATGCCTCGTGGTCGTCCCGATGATCTCGATGTCGGCCGTGCGAAACGTCTTCTGGCAGGTGGTCACGCGCGGGTGCGGCGGTCGCTCGACGCCCTGAAAGTAGGGCTTGAGCGGGTGCATTCCCGCGATCGTGAACAGCGCTGAGGGGTCGAGATCGGCAGGGATCAGCGATGAGGACGGCAGCCGCTTGTGGTCGCGCGCCACGAAGAACTCGGTGAAGGTGTCTCTGATCTCGCTGGTGGACGTCATCGCGGATATGCAGTGTAGGCGGGGTCCGCCGGTAGCTCGACGTAGGTGCGGCCGACGCACTTAGTCAACGAGTCGGGGATCGCCCCGCCGACTCAAGCTCCTCCGGGCGCCCGCCGAACATCTGGATGCATGACCCGCCCGCTTGCATCCCTCCGGCGGCTGTTGCTCGCGCTGCCGGTGCTGATCGTCGCACTGCTGTCGTGCGCGCCCGCGCACGCCGATGCCCCGTCTGACCCCAACGGATTCCGGTTCGAGGCTTCGGCGCTGTCGGTGCACGAGAACGCGGGCCAGGCGGTGATCACGGTGGAACGCACAGACGCCGCCCAGCAGGCTCAGGTCCGCTACATCACGATCGGGCTGACGGCCGTCGCGCCCTTCGACTACACGCCAGTCAAGTCGATGATCGACTTCGCTGCGGGCCAGACGACCGCGACGTTCACGATCCCGATCGTCGACCACGGCGTCAACGGACTTCCCAAGACGATCCAGCTGTCGCTGTTCGGGCCGGCCACATATCCCGGCCGGATCGGGCTCGCCGACCCGTCCAAGGCAGTGCTCACGATCCTCAACGACGACCCGCCGCTCGCCCACGTCGCGAGCAACCCGCTCGGCCTAGCGACGGTCCCTACCGGCGGCAACCCGCTCGCCGGCGCGAGCTTCTTCGTCGACCACCAAAGCGAGGCGGCCAACGACGCCACGCGGTATCCGGCGCTTAGCGCGATCGCCTCGCAGCCCGACGTCGAGCACTTCGGGACGTTCAGCGGCCCCGACATCGGGATCGCCGTCGCGCACTATCTCGATCGCGCAGCCGTCCAGGAGCCCGGGACCGTGCCGATGCTCGCCACCTACCGGCTCGTTTACGGGCATTGCGGCAACTGGTCTGACCCGGTCTCAGAGCAGCAGGCCTACCACAACTTCATGTCGCGCTTTGCCGCTGGAATCGGCGGCCATCGCGCGGTGCTGTTCCTCGAGATGGACTCGCTGATCACGGTCGGCTGCCTCAGCCACCACGGCGTCGCGGTACGCATGCACGAGCTCGACGACGCGATCAACGTGCTCACGGCCAGCAATCCCCGACTCGTCGTCTACATGGACGCCGGCGCCGCCGACGCGGTTCCGGCCGCGCAGACCGCGAGCCTGTTGCGCCGCGCCGGCGTCGGGAAGATCCAGGGCTTTTTCTTGAACTCGACGCACTTTGACTGGACCTCGAGGGAGATCAAGTACGGCGAGCAGATCTCGCGGATGACGGGCGGCAAGCACTTCGTAATCAACACCGCCGAGAACGGCCGCGGGCCGCTGGTCCCCCGCAGCCGCGTCAAGAGCGGCAACGAGGTCCTCTGCAACCCGCTCAACCGCGGGCTCGGCCCGGTCCCGACTGCGAACACCGGCTTTTCGAAGGTCGACGCATTCGCGTGGATCGCCAACCCGGGCAAGTCGGGCGGCCAGTGCAGGGCCGGCGCCCCGAAGACCGGCAACTTCTGGCTCGCGCTCGCGCTCGAGCTAGTCCGTCACGCGGACTACCACGTCAGCTAGCGGCGGCCGCGGCCGCCGGGCGCACGATCGTGCCCCAGCCAATCACGAGGTCCCCGTCCATCAGGCAGGCGATCTGGCCCGGCGCGGCCGCGTCGGCGTCCTCGGCGAGCGCGACGGTCAGTGACCGGTGCCTGCCCCCTTCGGACTGCTCGAGCACGCGGGCGGCGAGCGGCCGCGAGTGGTAGCGCAGCTTCACGCGGTCGACGCGCCCGCCCTCGCGATGCAGGCGGGCGTTGCGCAGCGTCACGCGGGAGCTCTGCAGCGCCTCGCGCGGACCGACGACGACGCGGTTTGAGTCGCCGTCCTTGTCGAGCACGTACAGGGGCCCGTCGCCGGCGACGCCGATCCCGCGACGCTGCCCGACCGTGAAACGGTGCTGGCCGCGGTGGCGACCGAGCACGCGGCCCTGCTGGTCGACGATCGGCCCGAGTCGGTCGCCGAGGCCGGCGTGGCGCTCGAGGAACCGGCCACGGTCGGTGCCGGCGATGAAGCACAGGTCCTGAGAGTCGGCCTTGGAGGCGACCGGCAGCCCGGCCTTGGCCGCCAGTTCTCGCACCTCGGGCTTGGTCAGCTCGCCGATCGGGAAGCGCATCCGCGCAAGCGAGCTCGGCGAGAGCGCCGCGAGCATGTAAGTCTGGTCTTTGGCCGGATCGGCGGCGGCGCGCAGCAGCGGACCGGCGTCGTGCTCCTGCTCGGCGGTGCGCGCGTAGTGACCGGTCGCGAGCGTCTCGCACCCGAGCCGGTCGGCCAGCTCGAGCATCGCGTCGAGCCGCACGTGCCCGTTGCAGCCGACGCACGGGTTCGGCGTCTCGCCGCCGGCGTAGCCGTCTATGAACGGCTGCACCACGCCTGCGCGAAACTCGTCTCGCAGGTCGATCGTGAAGTGCGGCAGACCGAGCGAATGGGCAAGCGCGCGCGCCTGCGATACGGCGGTCGCCGAGCAGCAGCTGCGCTCGGCGTCGTTCTCACTGTCTGACCACAGCTCGAGCGTGACCGTGGCCGTCTCCCCCGCCTGCGCGCAGCGAAGCGCGGCGACGGCGCTGTCGACGCCACCGCTCATCGCGACCAGCGTGCGGACGCCGGCCGGCGGCGGCTTCAGCGCCGCGCGGGCGCGGACGGCGCTACCGAGCGCGCGAGCGAGCGCGTCGGACGCGACCTCGGCTGCGTGCAGCTTCGCCGGGCTCAGACCGCCGAGCTCGTCGGTGATCTCGCGCACACCGATCCGCGCCGCGTCGAGCACAGTCGCGCCGCGCGCGAGCGTCACGACGGCGCTGCCGGCGGCCGTCGCCGCGCCGCAGCCGTGCGCGACGAAACCGGCGTCGAGCACGCGGTCGCCCGCGACGCTGATCGAGACCTGGATCCGGTCGCAGCACGAGCCGCCGCCGGCCGTGACCGCGAAGCCGTCGTCTGGCAGGTGCTCCTGCCCCTGTGGCGAGGTCAGGTGATGCTCGAAGGCAAGCGTGTCCACGCTTGCGAGGATAGAGCCGCGCTGGCTGGTGCTACTTGGACGCGATCGCGTCAGCGACGAGTCGGTTGATCACCAGCTGGTCGACGAACCCGGTCAGCATGTCGGCCTGGCGCTTGGGATCGATCAGCACCAGCGTCGGCGACCCGGTGACCTGCACCTGGTTGGTGATCACCGGGTACTGCGCGAGCTCGTTGAGCGGCACCGCGAGCTTGACGACCTTGCCGCCGTGGACCGGAAGCTGCCCAAGCTCATGCTTGACGACCTGGTCGTCGGAGGCGGCGGGATTGAAGAACAGGACGGCGAGCACCTTGTGGTCGGCGAGCGCGTTCTTGACGAGCGCGACGCGCTGTGAGGTGGAAGCGGCATGCGTGACGGCCGGCTTGGGCGCGACCTTCGCGGCCGTCTTCGCCGACGCGGTCTTGGCGGGCGCGGTCTTCGCGGGTGCGGTTTTTGCAGCGGCGCTTGCGTGCGATGCCGTCGACGTGGTCGGCTGCGGCTTGCTCGCGCTGGACGCTGCCGGGGCAGGCGCCGGCGTGCTCGGCTTGGTAGCCGGGCGGCTTGAGGAGCTCGGCTTGAGCGCGATCGTCCACACCGCGAAGAACGCCACGGTGGCGACCAGGAGGCCGATCAGGGGTCGTGGGATATTCGCCATCAAGCCCTTATTCGGCATCCGGCGCGAAGACCTGAGGGTTTGATCTGCGGGCAGACGGGAAGACCGCGTGTGCCGTTAACTAAAGCCTGTTCAGTTCGAGCCGATCACCCGCCCATGAACGCCTACCGCCACGCCGCATACGTCCAGGCCAAGAGCCAGTTGGACGCCGTCGCTGCGAGCAAGCTCCTCCCCGAGGAGCGCACGGTCCTGTACGACGCCGCCGAAGACCTGCTTCTCACCAACGACCCGGGATTCGCCCGGGCGGTGTTCGAGCACGCCGAGGCGCAGCTTTCAAAGCTGGAGTCGACGGGCCGCTGGACGCAGACGATGGTCGAGCCACTGCTCGATGCGCTGGCTCGTACGGGCGACACGCTCGGGGTTCCCGAGCTTCCGCTCGCGGCCTGATCACCGCCAATAGCCGCTGATAGCCGCTACGTGAGCCGCAGGCCCAGCTCGCGCAGCTGCGACTGCTCGACCGGCGCGGGAGCGCCGGTCAACGGGTCGCCGCCGCTCGTCGCCTTCGGGAACGCGATCACCTCGCGGATGTTCTCGCGCCCGGCGAGCAGCGCCACGACCCGGTCGAGCCCCATTGCGATCCCGCCGTGGGGCGGGGCGCCGAAGCGCAGGGCGTCGAGCAGGAAGCCGAACCGCGACTGCGCCTCGTCCTCATCGAGGCCGATCAGCTCGAACACCTTCTGCTGGATGTCGCGGCGATGTGTACGGATCGAGCCACCACCGATCTCGTTGCCGTCGAGCACGAGGTCGTAGGAGCGCGACAGCAGCTTGGCGGGATCGTTGAGGTCGCCCGACGGCGCGGTGAACGGGTGGTGCTCGGCGTCCCAGCGCTGCTCGTCGGGATGCCACGCGAACATCGGGAACTCGACTACCCAAAGGATGTCGTGCCGGCCGGCCGGGATCAGGTCAAAGCGCCGCCCGAGCTCGAGCCGCAACGCCCCAAGTGCCTGACCGGCGGTCGTCATCTCGTCGGCGACGATCAGCAGCAGGTCGCCCTCGGACGCCTCCAGCCGCTCCCCGATCGCGGCGATCTCCTGCTCGGAGAGGAACTTCGCGATCGGCGAGCGCCAGCCGTCGGGCTGGACGAACGCCCACACGAGCCCCTTGGCGCCGTGTTGCTTGGCCATCTCGGTCAGCGCGTCGAGGTCTGCGCGCGAGAGGTCCATCGCGCCGGCGTTGATGCCGCGCACCACGCCGCCCGACTCAATCGCACCCGAGAAAACCTTGAACTCCGAGCCGGTGACGGCCGTGCCGAGATCCTTGAGCTCGAGCCCGAAGCGGGTGTCGGGCCGGTCTGAGCCGAATCGCCCGACCGCCTCGGCGAACGTCATCCGCGGCCACGGCGGCGCCGCCACGCCGAAGCCCCGACGCCCGAACACGGCCGCCATCACGGCCTCGGTCGTGTCGATCACGTCGTCCTCGTCGACGAACCCCATCTCGATGTCGAGCTGCGTGAACTCCGGCAACCGGTCGGCGCGTGCGTCCTCGTCTCGGAAACAGCGGACGATCTGGTAGTAGCGCTCGAGCCCACCGATCATCAGCAGCTGCTTGAACAGCTGCGGTGACTGCGGCAGCGCGTAGAACGACCCGGGCTGCGTGCGCGCCGGCACCAGGAAGTCGCGCGCGCCCTCCGGCGTCGAGCGAGTCAAAAACGGCGTCTCGATCTCGAGGAAGTCGCGCTCGTCGAGCACCTCGCGCATCGTCGCGACTACCTGATGACGAATCGTGAGTGCCTCGAGCATCGGCGACCGGCGAAGGTCGAGCGACCGGTGCTTGAGCCGCAGCGACTCCTCGACCGGCCCGTCCTCGTCGATCGGGAACGGCGGCGTGGCGGCGTCGTCGAGGATCTCGAGCTCGGTCACCGACAGCTCGATCTCGCCCGTGGGGATGTTCGGGTTGACGTTCTGAGGTTCGCGGCGCACGACGGTGCCAAGCGCGGTCAGCACGTCTTCGGAACGCAGCGCGTGCGCCGCCTTGTGCGCTTCGGGCGCGGTCTCGGGGTGGAACACGAGCTGTACGAGCCCAGCGCGATCGCGCAGGTCGATGAAGATCAGCCCGCCGTGGTCGCGGCGGCGATGCACCCAGCCGGCGACGCGCGCCTGCGTGTCGGCGCGCTCGGCGGTCAGCTGGCCACACCACGAGTCGCGATAGCGGTTCGGTCGAGGTCCGTGCTTCACGACAGCCGGCTCCCGCGCAGGATCGTTGGGATCACGTCGTTGGACGACAGCTCGCGCTGCTCACCTGACTCCATGTTCTTCAAGGACGTCGCTCCTTCCCCGACGATGGCCACATATCTAGCCCCAATCCGGTCCGCTTGCTTGAGCTGGCCCCGCAGCGAGCGCCCGGCCAGTTCCAGTTGGGTCCGCAAGCCCGCGCGCCGTGCGTCGCGCGCGAGCGCGAACGCCGTACGCGCCCCGCCTGCGTTCGGCAGCGCCACGAACAGATCCACGAGCTCAGGCTGCACGGGGAGCTCGCCGGCCGCCAGCAGCATCCGCTCGACACCCGCGGCCCAGCCCGATCCGGGCGTCGGCGGCCCGTCCAGCAGCTCGATCAGGCGGTCGTAGCGCCCGCCGCCGCCGACGCCCGACTGCGCGCCGAGCGCGTCGCTTGAGAACTCGAAGACCGTGCGCGTGTAGTAGTCGAGGCCACGCACGAGCGTCGGGTCGAGCTCGTAGCGCAGCCCGACGTCGTCGAGCAGCTGCCGGACCTGCGCGAAGTGCTCGGCGTCCTCGGGTTCGAGCCGGTCCAGCAGCTTCGGCGCGTCGCGCATCGCCTCGCGCGTCCCCGGGTCGCTCGAGTCGAACGCCCGCATCGGGTTGAGGTCGATCCGGCTTCGGACCTCGGGCGCTAGCTGCTGCTCGTGCTCTCGGAGGTAGGCGGTGAGCTCGGTGCGGTACTGAGCGCGGGTCTCGGGCGTTCCGAGGCTGGCGAGCGACAGCGTTGTGCCCTTGACGCCGGTCGCCTCGAGCAGCTCGGCGAGCAGCACGATCAGCTCCGCGTCGGTCTCGGGCGAGGCCGAGCCGATCGCCTCGGCGCCCACCTGCCAGAACTGGCGGTAGCGGCCGCGCTGCGGCGCCTCGGCGCGAAAGAACGTCGACAGGTACCAGAGCTTCACCGGCTGGGGCAGCTTGTGCATGCCGTGCTCGATGTAGGCGCGGCAGACCGGAGCGGTGCCCTCGGGACGCAGCGTCAGCGAGCGGCCGCCGCCATCGTCGAACGAGTACATCTCCTTCTGGACGATGTCGGTGGCCTCCCCCACTCCGCGCGCGAACAATGCGGTCGCCTCGAACGTCGGCGTTTCGATCCGCCGATAGCCGGCGGCGCCGAGGATCCGCCGCGCGTGCGCCTCAACCAGATCGCGCCGAGCGCCGTCGTCCGGAAGGACGTCGAATGTCCCCTTTGGGGCCTGGATCACCGGTTCGTCGCGAGCTCGCGCAGGAACGGGTTCGTAGCGCGCTCGCGCTCGAGCGTCGTGATCCCCATATGCCCCGGATAGACCGTCGTCTCGGGTGCGAACTCGTCGACCAGCGATTGGATCGAGGCAAGTAGCGTCGGCCAGTCGCCCCCTGGGAGGTCGACCCGCCCAACCGACCCCTCGAACAGCACGTCGCCCGAGAACAGCGCGGCCTCGTCGCGGATCGCGTAGGTCACGTGACCGGGGCTGTGCCCCGGCGTGAACACAACCTCGATCGTGAACCCGGCGAGCTCGAGCGTCTCGCCCCCGGCGACCGTGTGATCGGCCTCGTAGCTCTCGAACGGGCCGAACCCGGGCCACGGTACGTAGTCCATGATGTTCGCCAGCACCTCGCGCTCGAGCTCGGGGCAATACACAGGCGCGCCCGTCGCTTCGGCGACCGGCGCGACCGCGCCGACGTGGTCGAAATGCGTGTGCGTGAGGAGAATCGCCTCGACGCGCTCAATCCCGAGCTCGTCGACGGCCCGCAGCAGCTTGTCGGCCTCGTCGCCGGGATCGACGATCAGCGCCGACCCGCTGCCCTTAGAGCGGACGATGAAGCAGTTCTCCTGGACCGGACCGACCGTGAACATCCGCACGTCGATCATCACTTCGCTCCTCGGCCTCGCTGGGCCGCGGCGAGGTCCTGTTTCTTGCGCTGGCGGCGCTTATACATCGTCATGTCGATGTAGTAGCCCGCCGGCACGTAGAACGCGAAGGCGAACGCCGTGAATATGACCGCCGAGCTGACCCGGTGGCTCTTGGCAAAAAGCAGGATCGTCAGCGGGAACATGATCGCCGCCGCCATCCCGGCGCGTGTGAGCGCCGACTTCCAGGTCGGCGGCGTGTTCAGCCGCCGCTCCCGAGCGCTCTCGCGGGACGCCTTCTTTCGCTCGTCGGCTGTCGGCGGGCGGCCAGTGCGACCCCGCGCCTCGACCGTCCCTGCCGCGTTGCCGCGGTGCTTGCTACGGCGCTTTCGCTTGGTCTGGGCCATCGGTTATCAGGAGCTTAGTTGGTGGCGTGGCGTCCCGCGAGGGCGTCCTCGATCAGTTGCAGGTTGTCGACCGGGACGTCCTCGGGGAAGCCATCGAACGCCGCTCGCGGCGCCAGCCCGACGAGCTCGGCACGAGCAGGTCGGGCGTGGCGCGCGACCGCCGCGACGACGTCGGCAAGCGACGTGCGGTGGTGGTCCTCGACGTTGGTCGAGACCTGCGCGACGCCGCGGTTTGCGAGCCAGATCCCGATCGCACGCAGCGACGGCAGCCCCTCCGGGCCGCCCTCGCGGATCCTTGCCGCGATCGCCTGCGCGTCCTCGAGCGTCGCCGGCGGCGCCAGCTCGACGTTGAATGCGACCAGCGGCGGCCGCGCGGCGACGAGCACCGCGCCGCCGGTCGGGTGCAGGCGACGCGGGCCGAAGTCTGGACGCTGCTCGCCCGACTCGATCCGTGCCGCGAGTGAGGGCGGGCCGCCGCGTCGCAGCTCGGCGCGGGTGCGACCGCCGCCGAGCTGCCCGTAGAGGAACACCGGTAGCTCGAGCTGCTCGCCGAGCATGTCGCCGAGCACCAGTGCCTCCGCGCATGCGGCCCCGCGGTCGGCATCGCTCAGGTACACGATCGGCGCGACGTCGATCCCCCCGACACGCGGGTGCGCGCCCTCGTGGCTGGAGACGTCGATCCACTTCAGCGCCTCGCGCGCGCCGCCGACCACGACGCCCGCGAGCTCGCCCGGCGCCCCCGCGAGCGTGAACACGGTGCGGTGATGATCCGGATCGGAGTGCACGTCGAGCGGGCGGCTCGCGAACGAGGCGCCGATCGCTTCGATCGTCGCTGGGTCGCGTCCCTCGGAGAAGTTCGGTACGGCGAGCAGCGTGGGCGTCACGCGGCGCGCTCGTCGAGCACGAAGCGCCCGCCCTCCAGCACTAGCTGCCCCTCGATCTCAAGCGTCGCCTCGACGATCACGACGTCCAGGTGGATCGGGACCGACACTGTCCCACCGATCCCAGCGCTCGCGCCGAACGCGACGTGAACGGTCCCGAGGATCTTCTCGTCCTCGAGCACGTTGCCCGTCAGCGTCGCCTGGTCGTTGGTACCGACGCCGAGTTCGGCGAGGTTGCGACCGGCGTCGCCATGCGCAACCAGACGGCTCAGGTACTCGGGGCCGAGGCCGTTGCTGGCCTCGACGATGTTGCCGCCCTCGACCGTCAGCATCGCGGGCTCCTTGCTGATCCCGAGCGGCGCAAGGCTCGTGGCGACGATCAGGCCGTCGCCTCCGAGCGGCGAGATGAACGCCTCGCCGCAGGGCAGGTTCCCGAACGAGCCCGACGAGGTCAGATCGCCGTCGTCGGCGATTCCCGGCCGCCCGCTGAGATTTAGCGTGAAGTCGGTGCCCCGTGGGCACGTGACCCGCGCGCTCGCCGCCGCGTCGAGCAGCTTCGCCACCGCGTTGGAGCGCGCGGCCATCGTGTCGAAGTCGACTGCCATCACGCGGGCGAGCATGTCGCCGGTGACGCCGGGCATCGTCGCGCCGCGCGCACCGGCGTCGTTGGCGCGCTTGCGCGCGCTCGTGTGACTCAGCGACCTGCTGGTCGGCGCGATGAACACGTCGCAGCTCGCGAGCGCGGCGGCCAGCGTCGGCGGCGGCTCGGTGCCATCGGTCGCGCGCTCGTCCATCACCGCGAGCACCGCGTCGGCCGAGGCCTCCGATGCCTCCTCGCGCAGCGCCTCGCCGATCGCGCGGGTCGCTGGGTCGACGATCACGAGGACGTCCTCGCCCGGTTTCACGCCCAGGCAACGGCGTACGACGGTTGCGACTGCGGGTCGAAGATCGGCCATCAGCGAGGTGATGATATGCCTGTGGGCGCGATGGACGCCCGCCAGATCCCGCTCGCCGACATCGGCGACCCCGAGCTCGAACGCTGGCGACGGCTTGCGCGCGCCGCGCTTGAGCCCAACCCTTTCTTCGAGCCGGAGTACTTGTTGGCGCAGGCCCGCGCGCTCGATCCGCTCGCCGAGCTGGCGCTCGCCGTCGTCGTCGACGGCGACGATTGGGTCGCATGCATGCCGGTCAGCCGCGCACGCGGCTGGCACCGGATCCCACTCGGCTCGGTCGCCACCTGGCGCGGCTCGCGAGCGCTGCCGTCGCTGCTCGGCACGCCCTTGCTGTCTTCGCGCGACAGCGCGGCGCCGCTGGTCGAGAGCCTCATCGCAACCGACGGCGCATCGTTCGTCGCGCTCGACTGGCTGGTTGACGATGGCGCGGTGTTCGAGGCGATCGACGGCGCGATCGCGCACGCCGGGCTCAAGCGGCTCGAGTTCGAGCGCTTCGAGCGCGCGTTCCTGACCCGCCGCCCCGAGAACGACTACTTCGAGCGCTCGATGAAGGGCAAACACCGCGGCGTGATGCGCCGGCGCTGGCGCAAGCTCGAGGCCCAGCTCGGCGGCGAGCCCGAGGTCGTCGACCTGACCGGCGACCAGGACGCAGTTCAGGAGCTGATCGAGATCGAGGGGGCCAGCCGCCTCGCGGAGCGCGGCATGGTGCTCAAGTCAGACCCCGCGTACGAGCGCTTCTTCGCAGAGATGTGCTCCGGGTTTGCGGCAGCAGGCCGCCTGCAGCTCCACGCCCTGCGCATCGGCGACCGGACGCTCGCGACCCGGTGCAACCTGGTCGCCGACCCAGGGCTCTTCTATCTGAAGGTTGCCTATGACGAGGCGTTCTCCGAGTTCTCCCCCGGGATCCGCCTCGAGGTCGGCTCGTTCGATCT
>DASXDD010000010.1:0-23162 GCA_036490775.1 Solirubrobacteraceae bacterium
CCGTCCCCCGCGGTTGACGGTCTGTTTGGACGCGCGAGCACCCGGGGAGAAACCCGGCCAGGACGAGCAGACATGAGGTGCTGCTCGAAGATCTAGGAGGCTCTGGTGGACGACAGCGTGCGCGACGACGTATCCATGGACGAGATCGAGGCCGAGGACGCGGTCTCGCTGCCGAACAAGGAAGTGCTCTCGCTGCTAGACGTGAATGCCAACGTCGACTTGGGGCTTGATCTCGCCGCGCCCGTCGACCTGGCGGCTGCCGCGAACCTGAATGTCGCCGCGCCGATCGAGGCTGCGGCGTCGGCCAACGTATTGAGCTCCGGCGCCGAGGCGGTCGGCATGGCCGAGCAGCACGGCACGCTGTCGCAGGACATGAGCGGCAGCGCGGTTGCCAACGCTCCTCAGCACGCATCGGTCGAGCAGAACAGCAACTCCGACCAGGGCAGCACCCCGGCTCCAGCAGCGGGCGGCAGCGACGCCGCCGCGGGCGCGGATCACACTGCGACGCCTGCCGCCACTCCCGCCGACGCGACCGCCCCCTCCGAGGGCACCACGCCAGCGGTTCCGCCTGCCGACGGCGTCGGCGGTGTGGTTGACGGCGCGGGCAGCGCAGCGGGCGGTGTGGTCGACGGCGCGGGCAGCGCAGCCGGTGGCGTAGTCGACGGCGCCGGTGGCGTGGTCGACGGCGCGGGCGGCGCCGCTGGCGGCGTAGTCGACGGCGCCGGTGGCGTGGTCGATGGCGCGGGCGGTGCCGTGGACGGCGGCGTTCAGTCGCTGCTCAGCGGCGGCAGTCTGCTCGACGCGAACATCAACGTCCACGCCAACGCCGACATCGCTGCTCCGATCGACGGCGCGGTCGCGGCCAATGCGAACGTCGCCGCTCCGGTTGACGCGGCAGTCGGGGCCAACATCGGCTCGCCAGACAGCGTGGCGGAGGCGGTCGCACCGCAGGAGCTGGACATTTCGCAGAACCTGGACCACGTCGAGGCTGACGCGACTGCCACCCAGGACGCGGACGTTTCTCAGCAGTAGGTCCTGAGCGGACCCGAGCAACACCGGGCGCATGACCGCCATAGCTGAGCCTCCCGCCAATCTGGCGGCGGAGGTCACGGACACTCCCCTCGGTCGCGCCGAGGGGGTCGAGCTGCTTGGCGCCGTCCACGGTTCGGGTTACCGCGACGGCGCCGCGCTCGTTCGCCGCAGCGACGGCCAGATGGTGCAGCTTGGTCCGCTGATGTACGCGCTGCTGGAGTGCGTCGACGGGCGGCGCGACAACGGCGAACTGTCGGCTGCGGTATCCGACCAGCTCGGGCGGCGGGTCGACCACGAGCACGTAGTCGCGATCGCCGAGAAGCTCGCCGCGCAGGGGCTGCTCGCCGGGACCGAGCACAAGGCGCCGCCGCGGCGCAACCCGCTGCTCGCTCTGCGATGGAAGGTGCTGGTCACCAATCCGGCGGTGACCAGACGGCTGACGGCGCCGTTCACGTTCCTGTTCAAACCGTGGCTGATGTTGCCGCTGCTCGCAGCGTTCGTCGTGGTCTGCTGGTTCGTGCTGATCCACAAGGGCGTCGCGTCGGCGACCGCGCAGGCGTTCCACAGCCCCGGCCTGCTGCTGCTCGTATTCGCGCTCGCGGTCGCCTCGGCCGGGTTCCACGAGCTCGGTCACGCCGCCGCCTGCCGCTACGGCGGGGCGACGCCCGCCGGCATGGGGATGGGCATCTACCTCGTGTGGCCGGCGTTCTACACAGACGTCACCGACTCCTACCGGCTGCCAAAGCGGTCGCGGCTGCGGGTCGACCTCGGCGGCCTCTACTTCAACGCGGTCGTCGCGGACGCCACGCTCGCGGTCTGGATGCTGTGCCATGTCGACGCGCTGCTGCTGCTCGTCGCCCTCCAGCTGCTGGAGATGGTCAAGCAGCTCTCGCCGGTGATCCGCGCCGACGGCTACCACATCCTGTCCGACGCGACTGGAATCCCCGATCTGTTCTCGCACATCGGCCCGACGATGCGCCGGCTGCTGCCCGGCCACCGCCACGAGCCCTCGGCGCTGACCGGCCGCGCACGGGCGCTTGTCACGGCCTGGGTGCTGATCGTCGTGCCGGTGCTGGCGAGCATGGCGATCAGTGCCGTGCTGCTGCTACCGAGGCTCGGAACGACCGCCTGGGACAGCGGCCACCAGATCATCTCGGCGATCCCACATCAGGCGGGTGACGGTCAGATCCTCGACGTGCTGGCGTCGCTGCTGCGGCTGTTTGCGCTGTTCATGCCGGTGATCGGCAGCGTGCTCGTGACCCAGAAGCTCGTGCGGACGACGACGGCCAAGGCCCGCAGCTGGAGCGACGGCAACCCTGCGCGCCGCACCGCTGCGCTCGCCGCGGCGTCGCTGGTGATCGCGGGCCTCGCCTGGGCGTGGTGGCCCTCGGGCCAGTACAAGCCCGTGCGCGCAACCGACGGCGGCACGATTGAGCAGCTCGTCTCGTCCCCCGCCGCGGTCGCCCGACCGCCTGCCACGACGACGCCGGTCGCACTCGCGCCCGGAACGCACCTGGCGATCGCGATGATCCCGGTCGGCGGTGCAACCAAGGCACATCCCGCGCTGTTCGTGATCCCCGGAGCCAAAGGCAAACGCGCGGTCGCGATCCTCTCGAGCTCGACCCCGGACCCCGGCAAGGCGAGCGGCGCGACGGCGGTCGGCCAGCAGCCGACCGGCATAACGACCCCGGCGCAGACATCGTCGACACCCTCGACGACCACGACGACCGCCACCCCCATCCCCGCCCCGAGCTCGCCGTCGCCGGTCACAGCCACCGCGTTCCCGTTCCAGCTCCCGGCCGCTCCGGGGCCCGGCGGCACTCAGGCGCTGGCGGTCAACACCAAGGACGGCGGCGTCCTCTATGACGTTGCGTACTCGCTGGTCACGGTCGGCGACGGCACGCCGGTGACTAACACCAACAGCGCGTTTGCGATCGCACACTGCAACGCGTGCACGACGGTCGCAGTCTCCTTCCAGGTCGTCCTGATCATCGGCCAGAACAAGCGCATCGCTCCGATCAACGCGGCGGGCGCGCTCAACTACAACTGTCCCGCCTGCATCACCACAGCGCTCGCCGACCAGATCGTCGTCACGCTCACCTCGCAGCCGTCCCAGGCGCTGCTCGCAAAGCTCGCTGACGACCTCAAGCAGCTAAACGCCCTGCCCGCGCTCGGAGCCGGCGGAACCCCGACGGCGATCGCCGCCGCGGTCGCGACCGTCCAGCAGCAGATTCAGACCGAGCTGAATAACAGCGGCCTGCTGACAAAGCCTGCGTCTTCCAGCAACTCGTCGACAAGCTCCTCGTCGACCTCCGGCGGCACCACGACGACCAGCTCAGGGTCAAGCTCGCCCGCCCAGACTCAGACGACGACAAGCTCCTCGCCCCCGGCGAGCACGACCACCCAGCCGAGCCCGCCCGCACAGACGCCGACGACGAGCACGACCACCAGCACCACGAGTACGACCCCTTCGGACACGCCGACGACCAGCACGACGACGAGCACGACGACGAGCACGACGCCGGCTCCCGCCGGAGACGCGTCAACGAGCACGACCACGACGCCGACGGGCTGACGGCTGACCCAGCTGACCGGCTGCGGTCCTCTGCGGTTCTGCACGACGGACACTTAGTTGTATACAGTCACGCTGTATGCACACAATCGACCTGTCGCTCGGCGACGCACGCGCGCTGATCGGGCGTGCGATCGACAAGGCCGAGGACATCGGCGTCCGCGGCGCGGTGGCGGTCGTCGGAGCGAGCGGGGTGCTCGTGTCCGCATCGCGCATGGACCGCGGCGGGACCGGCGGGATGGCTCGGGCGAGATCGAAGGCGTGGATCGCCGCAACCCAGCAGATCCCCAGCGTCGTGCACCTCGGGCGGCTCGGCGTGATCGCGCCGCCGATGGTCACCGGGTTCGTCGCGTGCTCGCCCGAGGCGGTGTTCCCCGGCGCAGGCGGAATGCCGATCCGTGACGACCACGGCAACGTCATCGCGGGCGTCGCGGCGTCCGGCGCAACAGTCGGCCCGTTCGTCGACTATCCGGGAGCCGACAGGCGCAAGCTGATCGCCGACGGCAAGCCGGCCAACTGCGAGGACCTGCTCGTCCATTACGCGCTGGCGATCCCCTACGAGGGCCAGCACGGCGACGACGAGCAGCGCTGGATCGACGCATACGGCTCACTCCCGGACGAACCGGGGCTCGGCATGGCCGACCCGCCGCCGTTTGGCTCACAGCCCGAGCACGAATGGGCGGTCGCGATCGCCGACCGCGCGATCTCCGAGGCGCGGGCGCGCGGCGCGAGAATCGCCGTCGCGATCGTCGATCACCGCGGCGACCCGATCCAACAGGACTGCATGGACGGTGCTCCCACGGCCGCCCCGTTCGTCGCGGATGCGATCGCCGCCGGCGCGGCGACGTTCCAGCTGCCGAGCGAGCAGATCGACCCGGCGCTCACGTCCGTCCTCCCGTACCGGGTCGCGACGGTGCCCGGCGGTCTGCCGGTCAGCGAGGACGGCCGGGTGGTCGCCGGCATCGGCATCGCGGGCGACGATCCCGACGCCTGCCGGGCGATCGCGCAAACTGCGCTGGCATGAGGATCTGCATCGTCGGCTGCGGGGCGATCGGCGGCCTCTACGCCGCCCACCTCGCCCAGCTTCCCGAGGTCGAAGTCTGGGCGGTCGACCCCTTGACCGAGCACGTCGAGGCGATCAACCGCGACGGCCTGCGGCTCACCGGCCAGCAGCCGCTGACGGCCCGCGTGCAGGCCCGGACCGACGCGAGCGAGATCCCGCCGTGCGAGCTCGGGATCATCGCGACCAAGGCGACGGTTACCGAGCCGGCGATCTCGGCCGCCGCCGGCGTGTTCGCCGACGGCGCCGTCTGCAGCGTGCAGAACGGGATCGGCAGCGAGGAGCTCGTCGCCCGTCACGTCCCGCGAGTGATGCGCGGCGTGTGCCTGCCCGCCGCCCACCTCAGCGCTCCCGGCGTGATCCACATGGACGGCCCGGGACCGACCTGGATCGGACCGTTCGAGCCCAAGCCCGCGTCGACCGACGAGGTTCAGTGGCTCGCGGACGCCCTGAACCGTGCCGGGATGCCGACCCGCGCTCGCACCGACGCCCGCGGCGCCCAGTGGACGAAGCTGCTGTTCAACGCTGCGACGAACCCGCTCGCAGCGCTGACCGGCCTCACCCACGGCGAGCTGTACGACGTCCCGGAGCTGCGCACCGTGGTGGTGGCGCTGGTCGCCGAGGGACGGGCGGTCGCAACCGCGCTCGGGATCGAGCTCGAGGACGATCCCGATGAGCTGATCGGTCGGCTCGCCGCTCAGAACTACGACCACAAACCGAGCATGCTCCAGGACGTGCTCGCGCACCGCCCGACCGAGATCGCAGCGCTCAACGGCGGGATCGTGCGCGAGGGCGCCACGGCCGGCATCCCGACCCCGCTGAACGCGACAATCGCCGCGCTGATCACCGGGCTCGAGGCGAGCTGGTCAGAGGCGCACTAGGCGCCGAGCATCGAGTAGCCGCCGTCGCAGATCATGTAGCTGCCGGTGATGTGGCTGGCATCGTCGGTCGCGAGGAACAGCGCCGCCGCGGTCAGCTCCTCCGGTGGCGGGATCCGCCCCATCGGCGTGTCGCGCGTGAGCTGCTCGAGGCGCCCGGACTTCATGTCGGGTCGGTTCATCACCGCCGGGGTGTCCATGAACCCCGGCGCGAACGTGTTCACGCGCACGTGCGGCGCGAGCGCCTTCGCGTAGGACTTGGTGATCCCAAGCAGGCCGTACTTGCCGGCGGCGTAGATCGGCGCCCGCGGGCTGCCGCGCACGATCACGGTCGAGCCGATGTTGACGATCGCCCCGCGCGCGCCGCGGTCGAGCATCCGCACGCCGAACTCGTGGACCATCAGCATCGTCCCCTTGACGTCAACGTCGAGCACGTGATCGATCACCGCCTCGTCGAGCTCGCGCCATGAGTTCTGCGACGAGGCCATGTCGCCGACGTTGTTGACGAGCGCGTCGACGTCGCCTGCCTCCTGCGCCATGCGCTTGATCTCGTCCCAGACCGAGATGTCGCCCTGCATCAGCGTCGCGTCCGAGCCGGCTTCGCGGACCGCCGCGGCGGTCTGCTCGGCGCCGGCGGTCGAGCTGCGGTAGTGGACGATCACGCGCGCGGCGCCCTCTTGCGCCGCCTTGGTCGCGAGCATCTGACCGAAGCCGGTTCCCGCGCCGGTGACCATCACCGTCTTGCCTTCGAGCTTGCCTCCCATTCAGAGCACACTCCGTCCGCCGTCGATGTACAGAACCGTCCCAGTGATGAAGCTTGCCTGCCGGGAGCACAGGAACAGCACCGGACCCACGACCTCCTCGATCTGCGCGAAGCGCCCGGCCGGAATCAGCTCGATCAGCTGCTCGCGTCGGCCCGGATGATCGGCGAGGTATTGGCGTGTGAGCTCGGTGTCCATGTAGCCGGGCGCAACCGCGTTGACGGTCACGCCATCGGCGGCTGACTCGTGCGCGAGCACGCGCGTGAGCTGGTTGATCGCACCCTTGGTCGCGGCATAAGGGCCGTGGAGCTTGTGCCCGCTGCGTCCGGCGACCGACGAGAAGAACACGACCCGCCCATGGCGTTGGTCGCGCATCGCCGGCAGCACGGCCTGGGCGGTGTAGAAGGCGCTCGACAGGTTGATCGCGAGGATGTCGTCCCAGTCGCCGTCTGAGTACTCCTCGATCGGCTTGCGGCGATTGATCCCGACGCTGTGCACGAACACGTCGATTCCGCCGAGCTGCTCGGCGGCGGTGGCGATCGCTGCGCGCGCGGCGGCGGGGTCACGCAGGTCGGCCTGGATGTGCTCGCCGGCTTGCACATCGATCGCCGCAACGGCGCTGCCGGCCGCGCGGAACGCGTCGACGATCGCCGAGCCGAAGCTGCCGGCGCCGCCGGCGACGACGACCCGCTGGCCCGCGAGTCCGAGCCAGTCGCTCACTGAAACCTCGTCGTGATCGAACCGACGCCCTCGACGGTCGAGACGAGCTCGTCGCCTGCGCGCAGGTAGCGCGGTGGGTCCATCCGGTTGCCGACGCCGGCTGGAGTTCCGGTGAAGATCAGGTCCCCGGGCAGCAACGGGCAGATCGCCGACAGCCGCGACACGGTTTCCGGCACGGACAAGAGCATCGACGAGGTGCGGTCGCTCTGCACCTGCTCACCGTTGAGCGCGCAGCCGATCGCGAGGTCATTCGGATCGCGCAACTCGTCGGGCGTGGCGAGCCACGGTCCTGTCGGGCCGAACCCGGGAAACGACTTGCCAAGACTGAATTGCGGCGGCGAACCAAGCATCTGAACGTCGCGCGCCGAGATGTCCTGGCCGACCATTACACCGGCCACGTGCGCCCATCCATCAGCGACCTCGACGCGCTGCGCTTGGCGGCCGATCACCGCCACGAGCTCGACCTCCCAATCGACGCGATCGGTGGCGACTGCGACCGTCGCCGCCGGTCCGGCGATGCACGACGGGAACTTCGTGAATGTCAGCGGCACCGGCGGCAGCTCGAGCCCGGCCTCGCGCGCGTGCATCGCATAGTTGAGTCCGAGCGCGAACACCTGCCGCGGCCTCGGGACGGGCGGCCCGAGGCGAGCGTGATCGACGGGCTCGTCGGGCGCGAGCTCGGCTTCGCTCGCCCAGCGGCTGAACTCATCCCACTGCTCATAGACGGCCTGTGGATCGCTGGCGAAGCGCCCGTCGCTGGCGCGCTGCACGTCGAGCGCACCCCCATCGCGCACGAGCGTGAGCCGGCCTTCGAAGTTCGCGACGAACACCTTGCGGAAGTCTACACAGATAGTTAGAGTGTATGCAACTGATGCGTTCGGCTACAGACGCCGTCCGCCCGGCCCACTATCTGAGGGAATCGCACATGAAGCTGGTGACGTTCGACGACGGGAAGGTAGGGCGAATCGAGGGAGACCAGGTGATCGAGCTCGACGTCCCGGACATGCGCAGCTACTACGAGCGCGGACAGCAGGCGTCCGAGACCGGCAACACCTTCGCGCTCGCCGACGTGCGGCTGCGGGCGCCGATCATCCCGAAGAAGTTCTTCCACACGGCCGGCAACTTCCAGGAGCATCACGAAGAGTCAAAGAACGTCAACTGGTCGCACCCGGTGCTGCCGTGGATCGTGTTCTTTCAGAACATCGACGCGATCATCGGGCCCGAGGACAACATCGTCTACCCGCCGTATGACCTCACGCGCGAGATGGACTACGAGCTCGAGCTCGCGGTCGTGATCGGCAAGGCCGGCAAGTTTTTCTCGCCCGAGGAGGCAGGGGAATACATCGCCGGCTACATCATCTTCAACGACATCACCGCTCGCGACATCCAGCGCGAGGAGATGAAGTCCGGGGTCTTCTGCCTGTCGAAGAGCATCGACACGTTCTGCCCGATCGGGCCGTGGATCGTGACGCCCGACGAGGTCGGCGATGCGCAGGACCTGGCGATGGAACTGCGCGTCAACGGCGAGTCGCGGCAGGTATCGCACACGAGCAAGATGTCGGTCACGATTCCGGAGATCATCAGCCACTACTCACCGATGGGCTACTCGCCCGGCGACATCGTCTCGACCGGGACGGTGTCGGGAGTTGCCGGCTTCAGCGACGACCCGATGTCCCTGTACCTCAAGCCCGGCGACGAGGTCGAGTGCGAGATCGAGAACATCGGCGTGCTGCGCAACCGGGTCGTATCCGCGGACGTGCCCGCGGCGGTCTGATGCTCGAGCAGGCGCTCGCCCTCCGATGGGACGAGCAGGAGTTCACCGAGGTGCGCCCCGGGATCTTTGGCGCGACGATCGACACTGAGCAGCTGACCGTGACGGTCTACCGGTATGAGCCGGGCTGCGCGTGGGAGGAGCACTCGCACCCCGAGGACCAGGTGACCTGCGTCGTCGACGGCGGCACCGTCGAGTTCGTAGTCGACGGCCGGCCGACCCCGCTGTCGCCGGGCCAGCTCGCGCTGATCCCGGGCGGCGTGCCCCACGCGGCGTCGGTGCCCGCCGACGCACAGCGCGTCGTGACGATCAACGTCTGGCGCCTGCGAAACCGCTAGCGACCGCCCGGTGCAGGGCGGCCCGACCACAGAGTGAACTGCACACACATCTCGACGCGAGGCGAGGTGTGTTCGATCGTCCCCGATATGCAGTGACGATCGAACATACCGTTGGGTCGGGACGCACACGAGGCACGTTTTGCCCGCCCCCGCGGCGTGCGCGACCCCTAGACGAACGCGACGTCGAGCCCGGCGGCCGCCTCACGCAGCGCGTCGAGGTCGAGCTCGGCTGGCGCCGCGCTGAAGATGTGCTCGGCGGTCGGCTCGCCCGCCTGCGCGATCAGCCGCTCGAGCCCGCCGGGCGAGCTCATCATCAGGACCTTCGTGTAGTGGCCGTCGCCGGCGTAGGAGTGGACGGCGCCGGCGGGGATGCTGGCCGTGTCGCCGCGCGTGAGCACGTGCTCCTCACCGTCGAGCGACAGGCGCAGGCGCCCCTCGATCACGATCAGCGCCTCGTGCGTGCGCTCGTGCACGTGCGCAGGCAGCCCGGGCCGCTTTGAGAGCTCGACCGTCGTCATCGTGGTCGTGCCGTTCGTCTGCTCGGCGCCGACGAGCAGCGTCTGCAGCTGGCCGGCGAGCTCGTGCCGCGGACCCTCGCCGGCGCGCAGGAAGAACGGCTGCTGCCCGTCGGGCACGGCGTCGTCGGCGGCATCGGCGGTCGCCTCGGCGTACTGCGCGTCGGGGCGGTACTTCATCTTGAACTGCGCTTCCGCGCGCCCGAACTTCTCAAACGGCGGCGGCCCCTTCGGTCCCGTCGGGAACGCGGCGCTGGCGAACGGTTCGCCGGTCAGGTCGAAGAAGCGGTCCCAGCCGCCGGGCACGACCGGGCCGACGAACGTCGAGTAGTTGCCGCGCAGCTGGTAGGCGTGCAGCGTGCCGGGCGGGACGTAGCCGAAGTCGCCGGGGGCGAGGACGCGGCTTGAGTCGTCGGCCCACAGCTGCACGGCGCCGCGCAGCACATAGAAGAACTCGTACTCGTTGTCGTGGTAGTGCAGCGGGATCGGCCGCTCCGCAAGCGGGCCGTCGAGCGCCATCACCGACATCGCGCCGCGCGACTCCTCGGCGCCGACGAGCGCGCGAGCGACCTCGCCGAGCAGCACGTGGGCGCGACCACTTCCGGCCTCAATCACGTACGGAACGGGCTCGCCCGGGAGTTTGGTGACCGGCGTCTGCTCGGCGATCAACGTAGTCATCTTGTCTCCTCGTCTCCGGGGCGGACGCGCGGCGCCAATACGATCACGCTGACGCCGCCTGCACAGTCAATGGATGCAGAATATTCATTTGCGTCCAGAACCGCAAGTGCATACACTATTGCGATGAACAGAGAACTGCACGTCCTGATCGCCGGCGGCGGCCTCAGCGGCCTCTGCCTCGCGCACGGCCTGCGCAGAGCCGGGCATACCTGCGAGGTGTTCGAGCGCGACCCGGATTTCAGCCGCAGGACGGGCTACATGCTGCACATGAACGCCTACGGCGGCGACGGCCTGCGCGCCTGCCTACCGGAGGACCTCTACGAGCTGTACCTCGAGACCTCGCGGCGCACGCCGGATCGGCGCCAGTCGATCGTGCTCGACAACCGGCTCGGCGAGCTGAGCGTGCAGCCGCACCTCGGGCCCCCGAACGAGGGGCCGAGGCCGCACACGGGCGTCCATCGCCGCACGCTGCGCCAGATCCTGCTCGCACGCCTTGGCGACTCGCTGCACCTGAGCAAGGCCGCAGTCGGCTACGAGGAGACCGACTCGGGCGTGCGCCTGCAGCTCGCGGACGGCACGAGCGCCGACGGCGACGTGCTGGTCGGCGCCGACGGCATCCGCTCAGCGATCCGGCGGCAGCGACTGCCCGAGGTCGGCGTGATCGATGCCGGGATCGAGGGGATCGGCGTGTTCGGGCGCTCGCCGCTGACGCCGGCGGTCATCGCAGGGCTGCCGCCGCTGCTGCTGCAGGGCGTGATCATCGTCACCGACCGTGCCGGTCACCGGCTCCTGCTCGGAGCCTTCCAGCCGCGACGAGAGATCGCCGCCGCGCCGGCGACGATCGCGTCCGACGTGGAGCTCGAGCCCGTCGAGGACTACATGATGGTCAGCTGCAGCGTCGCGGAGGGCACGATGATCCCGCCCAACCGCGATTGGACCGACGCAACGCCGGCGATGCTCCGCGAGTCGATGCTGCGAGCGCTCGATGGGTGGGACCCCGCGGCCCGCGGAATCGTCGAGCGCCTAGAGCTTGAGTCGATGTTCTCGATCCCGTTCGGCTACCTGGAGCCACCCGAGCCGTGGGAGCCGTCACGTATCACGCTGATCGGCGACGCTGCTCACGCGATGCTGCCGACGCTCGGCATGGGCGCGAACCTGTCGCTGCGCGATGCGGGGCTGCTGAGTGAGCGGCTGGCGGCGGTCGGCCGCGGCGAGCAGGACCTCGTCGCTGCGATCGGCGCCTACGAGGATCAGATGCGCGAGGTCGTCTATCCGATCATGCGGATGGCGATGGAGCACGACAAGCACTTCGGCGGCGGCGCGCTCGAGCGGATCAACGAGCCCGCCGAAGCCTGAGCGGCGGGCTCAGCCGCCGACCACGAAGACCTCGCCTGACGGCCAGTCGAGCCGCTCGCCGTGCACGAACCTCCCCCACCGCGCCTGCATCCAGCCTGAGACCTCGCGCGTGTCATCGTCGTCGCCGACGTAGTGGCGCGCGACTTCGCTGGTCGCAAACGTTCCGAACAGCAGCGGGACGTCGATCGTGTGCAGCGCGCCGAGCCGCGGGTCGGGCGAGGAGTGGTCGATCCGGAACAGGTGGACCTCGCCGCCGGCGTCGGCGCGCTCGCGCGCCCATCGCTGCGTCGGCTCGGCGAACAGGTGCGAGGTCAGCTCCGCCACCTGTTCGTCGGGCGCGTCGCGTCCAGCCGTGCGCAACAGGAACGTCGCCTCGTCGCGCGTGGTCCCGGCGAGCACCGGGACGTCGATCCGGGCTCCAGGCGCGCGCAGCGGCGACACCGGTAGCACCGCCGCGTCGAGCGTCGGCATCGCGGCTCCGCGTGTCCCCCGCCACTCCCCGTCTCCCAGCAGCGCCTCGTGGCGCGCGACGACATCGGCGGCAGCCGTATCGCGCGTGACCCCGAGGTCGCGCTCCCAGCGCGCGCGGCGCTCCGGCTCGTTTGCCGCCTCGGGCAGCGGCGGCGAATGCAGGATCGCGCGCGCGAACAGACCGTCTGCGGCCGGACACACGAGCAGGTCGGCCACAGCCGCCGCACCCGCCGACTGGCCCCCGACCGTCACGCGCTCGGGGTCGCCGCCGAACGCTGCGATCTCGCGTCGCACCCATTCGAGCACGGCTACGTGGTCGAGCAGACCCCAGTTGCCGAACGCCCAGCCGAGCGAGCCGAGCCGATAGCTGAAGTTGACGACGACGATCTCGGCGGCGTTGGCGAGTAGCGCCCCCTCGTCGAGCCCCGAGCCCGTCCAGCCGACGGTGAAGCCGCCGCCGATCGACCACACGAGCACCGGCCACGGACCGGATCCGCAGCGCGGCGTCCAGACGTTGAGATACAGGCAGTCTTCATCGCCCGGCGGGATCTCGCCCCAGGCGAACTGCGAGATCGGGCGCCTAGGTTGCGGTGGCGGCGGCCCTGGCGCGAGCGCATCGAGCTCGCCGGTCCATGCCGGCCCGGGCGCCGGCGGCGCCCAGCGCCGCTCGCCGAGCGGTGCAGCCGCGTATGGGATCCCGAGGTACGCCCCGTCGCGGCCGCGGACGCGGCCGCAGCTCAGGTCAACGCTTGCGCTGAGGGTCGGCACCGATGTCCTGCAGCGTCTGACGCAGGCGCGCGGGCTCGTAACCGGGTTCGAGCAACTCGGTCACGTCGAACGCCGTCGCCGACAAGTGCCCCGCCATCAGGCGCCCCGCCAGCTCGCGGTCACGCTTCTTGGCCGCGTCGAGAATCTCTCGGTGGCCGGCGGTCAGCCACGCCTTCGGCGAACGCGCGATGTGGACGCGACGGTAGCGCTCGAAGTGATCCGAAAGCTGGGCGAGCATCACGTTCATGCGCGCGCCCGCCGGCGCCGTCAGTCCCCGGTGAAACGCGCTGTGCGGTCCCTGCCAGCGCTCGTAGTCCTTCTCCTTGGCGAAATGCGCCATCTCCGCCAGGCGGCCCTCGAGCGCGGCGATCTCCTCGGGCGCAAGCCGGTCGATCGAGAGCCGGACCGCCTCGGTCTCGAGGGCGACGCGCATCACGACAAGCTCCTCGAGGTCGGTCGCGGAGATCGGCGTCACGGTCACGCGCCGATTGGCCTGCGCCTCGACGAGGCCCTCGCTCTGCAGCATCCGCAGCGCCTCACGTAGCGGCGTGCGACTGACGCCGAGCTCGTCGGCGAGCGCGACCTGCGACATCACGGTGCCCGGTGCGATCTCTCCTTCGAGGATCGACTCGCGCACGCGCCGGTAGACCTGCTCGACGTTGTCGCGGCGATTCGCGGAGCCGTCAATCGCCACCCGCGCGAGCGTACCGTCCCCGGCCCGGCTTGGTGCACCTTTGCCTAACTGCATGTAGTAAGCATACATGCATACAGTTGTGGGAGCAAGCGAAAGCTGTCCGAGTCGCGTGATTCGCTTGCGCCGTGGACGAGCGAGTCGCGGTGGTGACGGGCGGCGCCGGTGCGATCGGAGCAGCGATCGTCGACGAGCTGCGCCGCAGCTTCGCGCGAGTCGAGGTACTCGATCGAGCGCAATGCGATCTCGCCGACGCGGGCGCGGTGCGTCACGCCGCAGCCGCAATCGGTCGCGCCGACGTGCTCGTGCACGCCGCAGCCGCATTCGACCTCGCCGAGCTGCACGAGCTCGAGCTCGAGACCCTGCGGCGAGTGCTGGCGGTCAACGTCGAATCCGTCGTCCTGCTGGCCCAGGCGTTCACGCCGGGGATGGCGCAACGCGGGTGGGGCCGGATCATCAACATCGTGTCGGACACGATCTGGAGTCCCCCCTCCCCCGCGATGCTCGCCTACGTCACGAGCAAGTCGGCCCTCGTCGGGCTGACACGCACGCTCGCGGCCGCGCTCGGTCGCGACGGGATCACGGTCAACGCGGTCGCGCCGGGGCTGACGGATACGCCGGCGGCGCGCCGCGACGTCCCCGAGTCCGAGTTCGAAGCCGTCGTGCGCCGACAGGCGCTCCCACGCCAGCTCACCCCGGACGACGTCGCCGGCACGGTCGCGTTCCTCTGCACCGATGGCGCCCAGGCGATCACCGGCCAGACGCTGTGCGTCGACGGTGGCCTGATCTTCCGGTGACCGACGCGTCATAGGCCGAGGTGGCCGACGAACAGGCCGTCGGGGTCGCGGGCGCGACGGATCTCGCCCAGGCGCTCGAGATTGCGCTGCGCGATGAACCGGTCGGGCCTGCGGGTGAAGTCCGAGTCGCCGACGTAGACGCCCTCGCCGACCTGCGCCGCGAGCTCTGCGGTGCGTCCGTGCACCCACGTTCGGTGGCGCTCGTCGTCGTGCTCGTCGGCCCAGATCGCGTACGTCGCGACGTACACGTTTGCCTCTAGCGAGAACGCCATGTCGGGCAGCGGCCTGGTCGGCGCCCAGCCGTACCAGATCGAGAACGAGTGACGCGTCGGCAGCTCGCCCCAGATCGCTCGCAGCGCCGGCGCGAGCTCTCGCGCGGCCGCGTTGGTCCACTGGCTGTCGGCGCAGTACCGGTGTCCCTGGGGGTTCTGGAGCGCCTGCGCCGCGTTCTCCTCCGCGATCGTCGTCGGTCCGCGCACGTGCTCGACGTGCTCGACGGGCGGGTCGTCGAGCGCCATCAGCAGGCGGTCGGCATGTTCAGCTCGCTCGGCGACGAGCGTCGTGTGCAGCAGCAGCTCGACCTCGCCGGTGCGCAACCGCGTCGCCGCGACGACCGGCTCGACCGCGGTGTCGAGCGTCGGCAGCCGCTCGTGCAGCCACTCGAGCACCGGCTCGAGGTCGTCGAGCCTGAACGTCCGCGTGTCGTGGAACATCGGCAGCCGCTCGTAGGTGCGCAGCTCAAAGCGCGTGATCGCGCCAAACATCCCTGGCCCGACCCCGCGGGCCGCCCAGTAGAGGTCGCTGTGCTCGTGCTCTGAGCAGTGCAGCAGCTCGGCGTCGGCAGTGACGACGTCGAAGCCGACGACGTTCTCGCATCCCCACCCCCAGCGCCGGCTGTTCCACCCCTGCCCGCCCTGGAGCAGGAAGCCGCCGAGCCCGACCGACTCGCAGTGGCCGCCGGTGAAGATCCGGCCATGGGACTCGAGGAACGGCGCGAGCTCGAGCCCGCCGCGGACCGCGGGGCTCACGGTCGCGACGCCGGTGGCGGCATCGAACGTCATCTCGCTCATCGCGCCGAGATCGATCAGCAGCGCCCCGTCGCGCACGCTCCACCCGGCCCAGCTGTGTCCGCCGGCGCGGACCGACACCTGCCAGCCGCGCTGATGCGCGAGCCGTACGCCGTCGATCACGTCCTGATCAGAGGTCGCCTGCAGCACGGCGGCGGGCACGCGCTCGCGCGGGTGGCGGACGTTGAACATCGGGCCAAAGCAGGCCTGCTCGAACTGCGGGTCGTCGGGCAGGATCAGCCTCACACGATCACCGACTGTCCGCCGTCGACGACGATGTCGACGGCGTTGAGGTAGGCCGCGTCGTCGGAGGCGAGGAACAGCGCGACGCGCGCGACGTCTTCCGGCACCCCCAGCCGTCCCAGCGGATGCGACGCTGCCATCGCGTGCATCGGGTGCGAGGGGTCCTCGAAGAAGTGTGCGATCTGCGGCGTGACGATCAGGCCCGGGCTGATCGAGTTGGCGCGGATCCCGTCCCGGGCGCCCGATGCGGCGAGGTGGCGAGTGAGCGCGAGCACGCCGCCTTTCGCCGCGCCGTGCGCGGCCTGCTCGGTGAACGCCGCACCACGCCAGGCCGAGACCGACGCGGTGTTGATCACGAGCCCGCCGCCGTCAGCCTTCAGGTGCGGCCACGCTGCCTTGGTCACGGTGAAGATCAGATCGAGTTCGTTTCGCATCACGAACTGCCAGTCGTCCCACGTGAGCTCGTCGAACGGGCCGACGCGCGTGGCCGACGCGTTGTTGTAGAGGACGTCGATCTGTCCGGCCTGCGCCACGCCGGTTTCGATCCAGCGCGCGGCCTGTTCGGGGTCGGAGAGATCGATGCCGTCGAGCTTGATGTCACAGCCGACGACGGTCGCGCCCTCGACGGCAAACAGCTCCGCCGCGGCGGCTCCCTGGCCGCCGGCGGTGCCGGTGATGAAGCACACCTTTCCCTGCAGGCGGCCGCTCATCGGCGCTCCACCAGCTCGATCAGGTTGCCCTCGGGATCGGCCATAAACGCGAACCGGACGCCCCGCTCGGGCGATGCCGACGGTCGCACGATCGCGCGGGCGCCGGCATCGAGCGCGGCCTGGAACGGAGCGTCGATGTCAGCTGCCGCCAACGCGAAATGGCCATAGCCGCGAGTCGCGAGCGCCTCAATCGGGTGCTCTGCCAGGATGCCGGGGGCGGCGCCGGGATGCTCGAACAGCTCGACCCGCTGGCCGGCGGCGTTTCGCATCATCAAGCCGCGGATCCCGCCCGGCAGCTCGAACTGGAATTCGGGCTTGAACTCAAACGCGCGCTCGTAGAACGCCGCGCACGCGTCGAGGTCGGCGACCGACAGCCCCACGTGATCGACTCGCATGCCCGAGACGCCCGGGTCAGGCAACCGGTCGCGTCACGTCGTTTCGATTGCCGGCGCCCGACTCGCCCGACGCCGCCCCGCCGGACCCCGACCGCAACCTGACGAACCTGTCGCGGAGCTTCATCAGCGCGACCGCCGGCCCCTTCCCGGTCGCCGTGCTCGTCAGGCCGTCCGGGTTCTGGACGGCGGTCAGCACGAGCGCGACACCGGCGACGATCGCCTGGTACTTGCCGACGCTCAGGTGGATGTCGAGGAACGTCACAAACAGGCCGGCGGCCGCGAACATCACCCCGGCCACGACCGCGCCAGCGATCCGCCCGACACCGGCGACGTACACGATCGCCAGCAATCCGAGTGACGTGAACGCCGCAAACCCGTCGGGCGTCAGCTCACCCTGCTGGTAGCCGGTCAGCGCACCGCCGATGCCGGCGATGAACGCTGCGAGCCCGAACGCCATCAGCTTGGCCTGTGCGACGTTGATCCCGACCGAACCGGCCGCACGCTCGTTGGAGCGCACCGCGAGCAGCATCCGCCCAGCCGGCCCTCTTCGCAATCGCGCCACCAGCAATGCCATCAGGATCACGATGATCAACACCATCACGCCGAAGATCACGCGCGGGTACGCGCCACCCTTGCTGATCCCCAGATCCCACCCGAGCAGGCTCGGAGGCTTGACTCGCAGTCCGGCGATCCCGCCGGTGAATCCCTGGAGGTTGAACACGAGCGCGTCGAGCGCGGCCGCGAAGCCGAGCGTGACGACAGCGAGGTTGACCCCGCGCAGCCGAAGTGCGGGCAGCCCGATGATCAGGCCGACCGGCACGGCGCACAGCCCAGCGACCAGCAGCGAGAACGGGAAGCCGATACCCCAGCCATGGGAGATGTGACCGAGCATGAACCCACCGATTCCCGCGAGTGACATCTGCGCAAGTGACACCTGACCGACGTATCCGGTGAGGACGACGACTGACAGTGCAATGCAGGTCACGGTCATCGATGTGATGAACGCCGACCGCAGCGCTCCGTGCAACAGCACCAGCGCGATCACGCCGACGACAAAGCAAGCGCCGGCGGTTCGCAGCGGCGTGTGCGGACGCCCGACGGTCGGGTTGCTCTCGGCGACGTCGCCTCCGCGGGCGAGCACCGCGCGCGACCGAAGCGACATCGTCACGATGATCACGATGAACGGCAGCGCGTCCTGGAGTCCCTGCTGAGGCAGCCACGTCCAGACGGTCAGCAGCTTCGTGATCTCCGACTGGAAGCAGCCGAGCAGAAGTCCCGCGATCGCGGTGATCCAGAACGACTCAAAGCGCCCGATCAGCGCGACCGCGAGCGCCGGCACGATGAACAACGTGTACGAGGTCGGATCGAGGTTCGCGATCGGCGCGATCAGGATCCCGGCGACGCCGGCGAGCACCGTCGCGATCACCCAGTTCTGCGCCGCGACCTTGTTCGCTGAGATGCCGGTCAGCGCCGCGCCGCGCTCGTTCTCCGCACCGGCGCGCGTCGCCAGCCCGAAGCGCGTGAACCGGTAGGTGAGCGCCAGCACCGCCGCGATCACGAGCACGATCCCCGCGAAGTACAGCCGGTCGACGGGGAACGTGACGCTCGCGAGCTTGAGCGGCGACGAGGGAAGGATCGGCGGCGTTGACACCGCCTCGGTGCCGTAGTTGAGGACGGCCAGAGCCTGGAAGGCGAGCATCAGCCCGACCGAGGCGCACACGCGCGTCAGCGGCGAGGACGCCCGCAGCGGGCGGTAGACGAGCACGTACAGCACGAGTCCGAGGACCGCCGCGTAGACCAGCGAGATGATGATCGACAGCGTGCTGCTGACGGTCCCCGAACTGATCGTGATCTGATGCGGAAGCAGGACGAGTGGTAGCTCGAGCTTGCCGTACTGGCGCAGGTTGACGAACACGTAGGCGATGTACATCGCAATCGCGCCGTGAGCGAAGTCGACGACGCCCGCGCTGCGGTACTTGAGCACGAGGCCCTGGCCGAGGATCGCGTAGGTCGCGCCGGACCCGAGGCCGAGGAGCAGAAACAGGATGTAGCTGGACATGAGTGGTGTGAGAGGTGCGACCGGGCGGCCCGCTCACCCCACGATGAGCGGACCGCCTGCTCGTTTGACTAGCTGGGCAGCCCCTGGAAGAAGCCCTTGGACGTGAACCACGCGGTCGAGCTGGGCTGGGTGATCTGCCCGCCCTTGATCACGTTCATCAGGTAGTAGTCGTTGCAAATCGCCGGCAGCCCCTTCATCGCCTGCCCGTCGCACGTGTAGGCGTGCGAGAGGAAGTTGGGGTGGTTGCTCCCGGACTTGAATGCGGACAGGATCGTCTTGGTCGTCGGCGTGCCACTGATCTTGCTGAGCATCTGCTGCACGTTGACGACGGTGGCAAACCCGGCGGTCGAGATCGAGTCGATGATCGCCGTCTTGCCGGCGTACTTGGTCATCGCCGCCTGGAAAATCTTCGCCTGCTGGCTGTCGCCCGTCTGCAGGACGAACGGCGTCGCGTAATACATCCCCTCGGCACCGCCGGCCGCGGCCGCGATCACGGGCGGCGCGGAGCACGGGTCAATGCCGATGATCTTGCCGGTGTAGCCGGTGCTCTTGAGCGCCTTGAGCACCTCGCCACAGCCGTTGGGCACGTCGACGTAGGCGAGCTGGGCGCCGCTTGAGACCACCTGGGCGGCCTGCGGGCTCGGATCGGGCGTCGTCGGCGACAACGGGATCGTCTTGACGTTCGTGACGCCGGCGGCCTTGAACACCGGCGGCAGGATCCCGAGGATCGACTTGCCCTGCGGGTTGTTGAAGTAGATCAGCGCGACGCTCTTGATGCCCAGCGTCTTGGCGGCGTACACCGCGGCCGCCGCGTTGTCGCCGACGCTCACCGACCAGAACTGGATCGAGTTGGGCGCGACCTCGGGGACCGGCGTGAACGGGATCCCGCCGAGGTAGGCGAGGTTGGCGTGCGCGTAGATCGGGAGCGTCGCCGGCGCGCCGACGTCGGCGGCTCCGAGAATCGCGATCGGGTGCTTGGCGATCAGCTCGTTGGCACATCGCGCACTGGTCGCAGGCGACGCGTCCGACACGCAGTTGTCGATCTCGATCGGGTGACCGTTGATGCCGCCGAGGTAGTTGTTGACGTAGGACGCAGCCGCCATCGCACCCTGGCGCGCCTCCGGGAACGTGACCGGACCGGTCTCGTCGTTGATCATCCCGAACACATATGGCGACCCAGTCGCCTTCTTCGGAGTGCCGAGGGCGTCGCTGCTGGTCGACGCGGAGCTGCCTCCGCTTGAGCTCGCCGCGGCGCTGCTCGAACTGCTCGAACTACTCGAGCCGCAACCTGCTGCCAGCAGCCCAGCCGTGGCAATCGCTGCCACTGCGCTAAGCCATCGGGAACGCTTCATCGTCGCTTCTCTCCTCGTCGTTGATGTTCAGGCTCCGCCGCCGACGGCGGTCTCGCCTAGATAACTGGCGGCGAGCAGCTCTCGCCGCTCCCGGAGTTCAGCGGCCGCGCCCTCCAGCACGATCCGCCCATGGTTCAGCACGTACGCCCGGTCTGACATCTCGAGCGCAAGTGCCACGTGCTGCTCGACGAACAGCACGCTCGCTCCCAGATCGTCGGCGGCACGCCGCAGGATCGGCAGCAGCCGCTCGACGATCACCGGCGCCAGGCCGAGGCTGAGCTCATCGACGAGCAGCAGCCGCGGCTGTGTCACCAGGGCCCGGCCGATCGCGAGCATCTGCTGCTCGCCCCCCGATAGCAACCCTGCCTTGCGGTTCAGGCACTTTCGAAGCTCGGGGAGCATCTCGAGCAGCCCCTCCTCCTGGCCGCTGCTCTTGCCGCTTGCCAGGCGCAGGTGCTCGCGGACGGTAAGTCCCGGAAACAGCGCCCGCCCCTCTGGCACCAGCGCCACCCCCTTACGCGCAAGCACGTGCGCAGGCGTGCCGCCCACCTGGCGGCCGAACACGCTGACCTCGCCGGCCAGCGGGCGGTTCAGCCCCGCGATCGTCTCGAGTGTCGTCGTCTTGCCGGCGCCGTTGGGGCCAAGCAGCGCGACGACCTCGCCGGCGCCGACCCGCAGCGACAGGTCGCGCACCACCGGCGCACCGAAGTAGCCCGCGCAGACCCCGTCGAGCGACAGCGCGACGGCCTGTTCGGTCGCGCTAGTGAGCGTTGCTTGCATGGTGTGCGCCGAGGTATGCCTCGACGACGCCCGGGTTCTCGCGGATCTCCGCGGGGGTTCCGGTCGCGATCGTCTTTCCGAAGTCGAGGACCATCAGGTAGTCGCAGACGCCGAGCACAAGCCCCATGTCGTGGTCGATCAGGAACACCGTGACGCCATGCTCGGCGGGCATCGAGCGCAGCCGCTCGCCGAGCTCGGTGCTTTCATCGGTGTCCAGTCCGGCGGCGGGCTCGTCGAGCAGCACGAGCCGCGGGCGGCGCGCCAGCGCGCGGCCGACGCCGACGAGCTTGCGCTGACCGAGCGAGATCTCGCCGGGATAACGGTCAACGATCGCCTCGAGGCCGCAGACCGAGACTGCCCAGTCGACGCCGGAGCGATCCGGCGGCCGCTGCGGCAGGAACAGGTCGCGCAGCGCCGACCCGACGCTCACGTGTTCGCTCGCGACCAGCAGGTTCTCGTCGACCGTGAGGTCGTCGAACAGCTCGACCGACTGAAACGTGCGCGCCAGCCCCATGCGCGCGCGTCTGTACGGACGCAGCCGCGTGATCTCCTGGCCGTCGAACTTGACCCGGCCCCCGGCGGGTCGCGTGTAGCCGGTCAGCGCATCGACCATCGAAGTCTTGCCGGCGCCGTTTGGGCCGATCAGCCCGAACACCTGTCCCTGCTCGATCCGCATGTCGACGCTGTCGACAGCGGTCACGCCGCCATAGGTGACGCGTAGGGACTCGACTTCCAAAAGGTGGCTCACTGACTCTCCTCGCGCCTGGCAGCCGATCGGGTCGCCGGACGGGCGCAACTGTACACCTTTTCCAAAAGTGTGTCCAGTTATTCTTGCGGCACACACTTTGGGATTTAGTTAGCTGCCTACGTGACCGCCGCCGCAGCTCCGGCGATCCGCCCGAACACGATCGCGTCGGTCAGGCCGCCGCCGTGCTCGGTCAGATGTCCCCAGATCGAGCCGGCCGCACCGGCGGCGTAGAGGCCGGGGATCGGCGTCCCGTCTGACGCGATCACCCGCGCCCGATCGTCGTGGCGCGCGCCACCAGAGGCGGTCGCGACTCCCGGATGCATCTGGATCGCATACAGCGGTGGCTCGAGCGCGACGAGCGTCTCGGGGGCGCGGCCGAACTCGTCGGGCTGCGTGCCGTAGGCGGTCAGGGTCGTCGCGAGCTCGGGCGCGCCGATCAGCTGCGCGAGCCGCTCTGGCGTGTCTGCGCGCTTGATCCATTCGGCTTGCACCTCGGCGGAGTTGTCGGCGCTCCAGCTGTAGTCGTTCGGCGTGGGGACGATCCCGTTCAGCGGACCGGCGCGCCGTGCGGCCTCGTCGAATACGAGGTGGCCCGGCATGTGCGGGTAATTGCGCCGGCGCGGCAGGTAGGCCGTCAGGCAGCGGACCTTGTCGTGGACCTCCCAGCCGGCTTCGTCGGCGAACCGCCGCCCGTCGGCGTCGACGTAGACGAAGCTCGGCGCATGCACGTCGAGCGGGAAGCCGGCGGCGTGATCGGGGTGCACGAACGCAAACCACCCGAAGAACGCGCTCATGTGCCAGAGCGACGCCCCCGCCTGCTGCGCGAGCCGCAGCCCGTCGCCGGTGTTGCCGGGATGACCGAGCGGCACCAGCGGCAGCGGCAGGTGGGCGTCGCGCAGCTCGTCGTCGTACTCAAACCCGCCGGCCGCGAGGATCACACTGCCCGCCAGGACGCGCGACCCGTCGATCACCGCGCCGGCGACGCGTCCGTCCTCGACGATCAGCTCCGTCGCCGGGGAGCGGTAGCGGACCTCGATCCCGCGCTGCTCCACCGCGCCGCGCAGCAGCGCGAACAGCGCCGGTCCGGGACGCTGTTCGCGGCCAGGGACGTACATCCGGTAGGAGACATGGCCCGCGCCCGGGAAGTGCGGCCACGACGGCAGCATCCCGCCGAACGCGTCGAGGTCGACCGGAGCCGTGGCACCGCCGAGCGTCTCGAGCCAGCCGGGCAGCTCGTGCAGGCGGTCGGCGAACGCCTCCAGCACCGCGCGCGGGGTCTTGCCGAAGCAGAGCGCGTCGAGGTGATCGACGGCGCGGTCGCCGTCGACGTCGAACAGGAAGCCACCCGAGTTCAGGCAGTTGCCGCCGCCGTAGCCCATCTTCTCGGCGACCAGCACGCG
>DASXDD010000011.1:0-38069 GCA_036490775.1 Solirubrobacteraceae bacterium
AGCGCCTCGTAGCCGAGCTCCTGGGCTGTCGGGACGAGCTCGTCCGGCAGTGAAGCGCCGTCCAGGAACGAGAAGGCCGAGTGGCAGTGGAGCTCGACGTACATACGAACGCATGTTCGCAATCACTCCGGACGACACAGCATGCGAAAGACCTGGGAACCGACTCTGGAAAATCTTGCTTGACATTCTTATTAGCTGCTACTAAGTTATTCCGCAGTTAGCACTCACTAAGAAGAGGATGCAACTATGAGTTCTTCACAAACGTCCCCGCAAAGCAGCGCAATTCGTCCGTCAAGCCCGACCGCTGCCAGCCCGAACCGCAGCCGTGCCTGGACGCTCGCGATCGTCTCGATCGGGCTGTTCATGGTGGTGCTCGACAACCTCGTCGTCAGCGTCGCGCTGCCGAGCATCCGCCGAGAGCTGGGCGCCTCGATTCAGTCGCTCGAGTGGACCGTCAACGCGTATGTACTCGCCTACGCCGTGCTGCTGCTGACCGGCGCGGCGCTCGGCGATCGATTCGGGCGCAGGCGGATGTTCACGTTCGGAATGGCGTTGTTCACGTTGTCCTCGGCCGCGGCGGCGTTGTCGCGATCGGCCGACTTTCTGATCACCGCTCGGGCGCTTCAAGGTGTCGGCGCCGCGATTGCAACCCCGTTGACGCTGACGCTGCTGGCGGAGGCGTTTCCGCAGGACCGCCGCGGCATCGCGATCGGGATCTGGTCGGGGATCAGCGGCATCGCCGTTGCGCTCGGCCCGCTGGTCGGCGGCGCCGTCGTCCAGCTGAGCTCGTGGCACTGGATCTTCTGGATCAACGTCCCGATCGGCCTGGTGCTGGTCCCGCTCGCGGCGACTCGCCTCGGTGAGAGCTACGGCCCGGCGCGCAGGCTCGACCTACGCGGCCTGGTGCTCAGCTCAGCCGGCCTGTTCGGAATCGTCTACGGCCTCGTTCAGTCCCAGACGCTCGGCTGGACGAGCCCGCAGATCCTCGTCTCGCTGATCGGCGGCGCACTGCTGCTGATCGGATTCGTCGCATACGAGCTCCGCACCGACGAGCCGATGCTGCCGATGCACTTCTTCGCCAAGCGCTCGTTCGCGGTCACCAACGCCGTGTCGCTGGCGATGTACTTCGGGATGTTCGGATCGATCTTCTTCCTCAGCCAGTACCTGCAGAACGTGCTGCACAACACGCCGCTCCAGGCGGGCGTCAAGCTGCTCGTGTGGACCGGCGCGACGATGGTCGTGTCGCCGTTGGCCGGGTTCTTCTCGGAGCGCTACGGGTCGCGGCTGTTCATGGCAGCCGGCCTCGCACTGCAGGCGATCGGGCTCGCGTGGCTGATCACGCTCGCTTCTGTCACCCAGACGTACGCGAGCATGATCGTCCCGTTCGTGCTGGCCGGGGCGGGCATGGCGCTCGTGTTCGCGCCCGCCGCCAACGCGGTCCTGTCGGCGGTCCGCGTCTCTGAGGCTGGGCAGGCGTCTGGCGCTACGAACGCGATCCGCGAGCTCGGCGGAGTGCTCGGAATCGCAGTGCTCGCGACCGTGTTCACCAGCCACGGCGGCTACGCCTCGCCCCAGGACTACATCGACGGGCTGCGCCCGGCGATCTGGGTCGGCGTCGGCGTGCTCGCCGCGGGCGCTCTGATCGCGGCGCTGCTGCCGTTCGGCAAGCGCGCCGAGCGTGCCGAGCGCGTCGAGCTCGCCGGGCAGGCAGCGTGAGCACTCCCGAGATCGAATCCGCGCCTCGCCCGGTTAGGATCGACCCGACGACGATGGCGACGACCTCGGCCTCAACCGGCAAACAGTCCCGTCAGCGCGTCCCGGCTTCCGAACGCCGGGCCGCGCTGATCGAGGCGGCCGTGCACGAGTTCGCCAAGGGCGGACTGCACGGCACGCCGGTGGACCGGATCGCGCGGCGCGTCGGCGTGGCGCAGCCGTATGTGTTCAGCCTGTTCCCGAACAAGCGCGAGCTGTTCTTGGCGGCCGTCGAGCGCGGGTTTGAGCTGATCGCCGACACGTTCACGCGCGCCGCTGACGCGTTTGACCCGGCGCTCGCGGAGCCCGACGCCGACGTGCTGACGGCGATGGGGCACGAGTATGTGCAGATCCTCGATACCCACCGCGACTACCTGATGCTCCAGCACCAGGCCTACGCGGCGTGCGACGACGAGCTGATCCGAGATCGCGTGCGAGCGTTGTACGCGGGGCTGGTCGCGCACGTCGATCGCCTGTCGGGCGCTGACCCTGAGCGGATCGACGAGTTCTTCCGCTACGGCATGTGGCTCAACGTCGCCGCCGCGATGGAGGTTGAGGACCTGTCGGTCGGCTGCGAGTGGATGCGTGAGGAGTTCCGGGGCGACCCGGACTGACCCGACGCGTCAGTCCGCGACGCGCTGCTCGGGAAACCGCGGCAGGCCGTCGTCGGGGAGCGACTCCCACGGCGCCGCGTAGGCGACGAACTGATGTGCGACGGGGCGGATCCCCGGGTCCTCGTCGAACGTCCCGAGCCGGACGCCGACCTGCGGCACATCCTCATCGGTGCGGCTGAACAGCGCCGAGCCGCAGTCGCCGCAGAACCACTTCTCAGCGCCGCCCTCGGGCTTCCACGCGCGCAGCCGATCCTCGCCTCTGAGGATCCGGAACGATCCGCTCTCGGCGCGCCCGTTGGCCGATGCGCCGGTGCCCGTGCGCCGCTGACAGCGCGTGCAGTGGCAATAGGTCGCCGACACGAGCGGTGCCGTCAGCTCGAAGCGCACGGCCCCGCACCCGCAACCACCTGTCAACGCGTCGTCACTCATCTCGATCGAGCGCCAGGCTACAGCGCGGCGGTGACGCGCATCAGGTCTCGTTCGGGCTCGATCCCCCAGCGCCGCGCGACCTGCACGAGCTGTTCGTCGATCACCCACCGGTCGGGGCTGTCCTCGCCCTCGTACTCGGGGCTGCCGCCCTTCAAGGTCATGCACCCGGTGTTGTCGCCGACCGCGCGGATCGCGTCGACGTCGTCGGCCGACAGGCGCAGCTCGCGCGGCAGCGCGGCGAGCTCGGCGCGCTTGTCCTCGACCGGCCGGGCGTCGTCGCCGGCCTCCTGAATCAGCGTCGGGACCACGCACGCGACTGGCTCGTGCGCGAGGTTCCACTGGCATGCGAGCTGAATCGTCGTCAGGCCCGCTCGCTGCGCGATCGGGCGCATCCCCTCGAGCCGCTCGCGGCCTGCCTCGATCCAGCCGGCGGGCCGGAAGCTACGGTGATCCTGGGCCAGCAGCTCCTGTCCGGGCAGCACGTCGTCGAAGAACAGCCCGCCGTAGTCGACCACCCGCGTGATCACCTTCACGTCGGCTTTTGCGGCCGCGCCGAGGCACAGCTCGCCCGGCCACGGCTCGAGCGGATTGAGGATGATCATCGCCCAGTCGATCAGCTCGCCGAAGCGCTCGAGGCATCCGATCACGTCAAGCGTGAACCCGTTCGCGGGCCCCGGCGCGACCCCGATCAGCCGCGTCAGGCCGACGTCGCGCAGCGCCGCCATCCCGTTCCAGACCGTCTCGCTGGTGTAGCCGATGCGATCGGGGTTGTGGAGCAGCAGCAGGTCGAACCCCTCGATCCCGCACCGCTCGAGGCTGCGCTCGGTCGCCATCCGCAGATAGTCCGCGTATCCGGACCGATCGCGAAGCGACGGGTCGGTGAATCTCGGGAAGCCCTTGGGTCCGTTGCGTTCGCCGGTGTAGAAGTCGTGGCCGACGGCGCCGACGATGCACATCTGCTCACGCGGCCGGCCGACGATCGCCTCGCCGAGCATCCGGTCGGCGTCGCCGGTCCCGTAGACGTCGGCTGTGAGCACTGTCTGGATCGACTCGTCCGGCGTGATCAGCGCGCCGAAGCGCTGATCGTCGAGCGGCTCGCCGAAGCGCATGAACCGGCCGCCGCTCCAGGTGCCAACCGCCAGCGGTCCGGGGTCGATGACTGGACCCGATTTGGGCATCTCGACCAGTCTAGGTGTCTGTGATCGTGGTCGGTCTTACCTCTGTCGCCACCACCTCCCGCTCTGGAGGTCGTGGAAGACGACCTCATCGCGACCGCACGTGGTGACGACTTCCCAGTAGCGCCGGCGCAGCGGGCGATCGGTCCACCAGCGATCCTCGATCAGCCACGATTCGCGGACAGCGTCGACGGTGCGGCTGTCGACGAGCAGCGGGCTCCCGTCGTCGCCAGCGCTGACGGCGACCCGGCGTGGAACCGACAGGCGGCGCGGACCGGTCATCCCTCAAACGGGGGCGGACCGGTCATCCCTCAAACGGGGCCAGCATCGCGCGACGCTCGGGAAAGCGCGAGCAGGGATCGACCTCGAGCACCCGCAGGGCGGCGTCGGGACCAGCGGCGGCTCGCGTCTGGCGGATCGCTTCGCGCAGCCGCCCGATCCGCGCCTCGGCGGGATCCTCGAGCAGCGCGCGCTGGTCGCTCGTCGGCGGCCCGAAGCGCTCCACTGCCAGCCGCAACTCCTCGGCCGGAGCCGGCATCTGCGCCAAGTGCGAAGCCAGCGCCAGACGCATCCGCACCGGATCGGCAAGCGCCTCGCGAAACACGACCTGCTCTCGCCACGTTCCTCCCTGCTCGACCAGGACCGCGGACAGCACGACCGCCCTCAGCGTCCTGCCCCTGCGCTCTCGCCGCGCGAGCAGGCGATCGATCAACAGGCCGAGCCCGCGTTCGAGCTGGATGCCAGACGCCGCCTCCGGCAGCTCGAGTGACTCGCGCATGAACTCGCTCGCCGGTCGCGGTCGCAGCGCACCGTCGCCTCCGTTCGCGAGCTCGTGCGCGATCAGCCCCGCGGTCCCGAAACGGTCCGCAAGCGCCGCAGGCGACAGCGCCGCCAACTCGCCGAGCGTGGCGATCCCGAGCCGCTCGAGCGCCTCGGGTAGGTCCGCCAGCGCCGGCCGCGCGCGCAGCAGCGCCACCGGCAGCGATGCGAGGAACTCGCCTGCCTGCTTGCGGCCGCCGGACACGATCATCGGCCGGCGCACGCGCGCTCTCGTCGCCGCCGCCACCGCCGCAAAGCGCGAGGGCGCCACACCGAAGCGCGCGGGCATGCGCAGCGCCCGTCGCGCGGCATCGAGCACGCCCGCGACCCGCTCGCCGTCGTTGGCGGGCAGCGCCCGGGCTCCGTGCAGGCGCAGCAACCCGCGCGCGTCGAAGCAGACGAGCCCCGGCCGCTCCGGCTCGACCGCCGCGCCGATCGACTCCAGGCGCACGAGCAGACGCTCCCAGGACTCGGCCACACCGGCGGGATCCGGCGGCACCAGCGTCAGCCAGGCGCAGCGCGCGAGTGCCTCTCCCAGACGCATCCCAGGGTGGATCCCGAACGCCTCGGCCGCGATCGACACCTCCCCCACCTGCTGAACGCCACCAGGCTCCGGGGCGAGCGCAACCGGCGTCTGAAGTAGCTCATTGCGGTTGCCGGCGGCAACCGTGAGCTGGAAACGAGGGAGCAGGACACAGACGATCATGAGGCGAACACATGTTCGCACGACCCGACGACGGAAGCCCAGTGATACGGTCACACCGCATGGCTCCCAACATCACCTCGATCGCCTCCGACGGGATCCGCACGCTGAGGGCGTTCGGCTCCCGGATTCCCGTGACCGGTGGCCTGCTCGCCGGATCGCTCGAGGACGCGGTCAGCGATCGCGTCGTGATGATCACCGGCGCCTCATCGGGCATCGGCAAGGCTGCCGCAGTCGAGCTGGGCCAGGCCGGCGGGACGATCCTGCTGGTTTCGCGCACCAAGGAGAAGCTCGACGACGTCCGTCGTGAGATCGAGCAGGTTGGCGGCGACGCGTTCGTGCACCCGTGCGATCTGGCCGACACCGACGACCTCGACCGGATGGCCGCCGAGGTGCTCGAGCAGCACGGTCGCGTCGACATCCTCGTCAACAATGCCGGCAAGTCGATCCGCCGATCCGTGCACAAGGCATACGACCGCTTCCACGACTACCAGCGGACGATGCAGCTCAACTACTTCGGTCCGGTCAAGCTGATCCTCGATTTGCTCCCGGGGATGCGCGAGCGCGGCAGCGGGCACATCGTCAACATCTCGACGATCGGGCTGCAGACGAACACGCCGAGGTTCTCGGCGTACCTGGCGTCGAAGGCAGCGCTCGACGCGTTCTCGCGCTCGATCGCGCCGGAGATCATCGACGACGGCGTGCACATCACGACCGTCTACATGCCGCTCGTGCGCACGCCGATGATCGCGCCGACGAAGATCTACGACCGTTTCCCGACGCTCAGCCCCGAAGATGCGGGGCACCTGATCGCCGAGGCGATCCGCAAGCGCCCGAAGCGGATTGCGACGACGCTGGGCAACATCGGCCAGCTCGGCTACGCCGTCGTGCCGGGCGCCCAGGACCTGGTTGTCAACCGTGCCTACAAGCTGTTCCCCGAGGGCGACTCTTCATCGAAGAAGCCCTCGGACCGCGAGGCCGCCGAGCAGCGCGCGTTCGCCCGCGCCACGCGCGGCGTTCACTGGTAGCGCGCTAGACCGACGCTGTAGAGCGCGCTAGACCGACGCGCCGGCGTCGTGCAGCAGCTGGCCGACCGGCACGGCGCGCAGCCCGGAGTGATCGAGGTCGTCGCGCAGCCTGCGCAGCAGCGGCAGCACGTCGGAGGCTTGGGTCACGCTCAGCTCGACGACCTCGCCGGCGCGCAGATTGCCGAGCGGGTCGTCGCCGTCGCCAAGGTGAACGGCGCCCGCGATCAGGCGCCCGCCTGCGCGGTGCGCAAGCCACCATTGGCCGACGCTCGGGCCGTTGGACGCGTACAGGAAGTGACGCCCGAATCCCTCCTGGTTGAGCACGTCGTGGAGCTGATCGCCGGTGCCCAGCCACCGCACCAGTCCGTGCGTCGGGAGTCGCGGCAGCGCCTGGTCGCCGTAGCCGACCATCGCCGCCTGGGCGGCGTACGGCTGGTTGACCGTGAACGAGACGTGCAGCCCATAGGCCGACAGCGCGCTGGCGAGCGACGGGATCTCGCCGTCGGGAGCATCGACCAGCACGCCGACTTCCGGCCTCGAGGTCGCCACGACCGTCGTTGCGCGCATGTGGACGAAATGCGACACAAGCGTGTACGACGTCCCGGTCGTCAGCACCCAGCCGCCGATCACCACGGCCGCGGCAGCGGCCGTGATCGCCCGCGCGGTCCGCAGGCGCCAGACGGGCACCTGGCGCGCGCGGCGCTCGTCGACGAGGATCAGCGAGGCGGTCGACGGACGCCTCGCAAACGAGCCGTCGGGCTCGGGGCGCTTGACGAGCGCCCGCTCGAGAGCCGGGCCGATGTCTGCCTCCTTGCGGGCGACCTGCGCGAGCCCGAAGCGCTCGAGCGCGGCGTTCGAGGCGCGTACGTGTCCGTAGCCGAACCCGTAGGAGATCACCGGGCAGCCGCGGATGATCGCCTCTAGCACGGTCAGGCCCGCGCTCGAGTGCACGAGCGCGTCGCTCGCGGCGAGCACATCGCCCATCCGGTCGGTGAACCCCATCACCCGCAACCGCGGCTCGTCGCCGAAGCGCTTGGAGACGCGGGCTCGAAGCTTGTCATTGCGGCCGCACAGACACAGCACGGTCGCGTCGGGAACGGCCAGCGCGGCGCGGGTCGCGCCGACGAGGTCACCGACGCCCCAGCCGCCGCCGGAGACCGCGATCACCTTGCCGTTGGCGGGGAGCCCGAGCGACCGCCGGGCGTCGGCGCACGAGCGGGCGGCCAGGAACGCGGGCGATGTCGGCGGCTTGGCCCATCGCGCGCTGCCCGGCCCGGCGATGTGCTCGACCTCCTCGATCGACTCGGGATGGGTGACGAAGTGCTGGTCGATCCCGGGATGCGCCCAGAAGCGCAGGCCCGCGAGGTCGGTGATCGAGGAATAGCAGGGGACCTCAAGCCTGCCCTTTCGCCGAAGCTCGCCGAGGACCGCGGTCACGCCCGGATAGGTCGAAACGATCAGGTCCGGGTTGTGCGCGCGGATCAGCCGCATCAGCCCGCGCCGGCCGAGCCCGGTCAGCATCCGCGTGGTCAGCCAGCGGGTCGGCGGGAAGTACATGAACAGCGAGTACTGGAGATCGAACAGCCACGGCAGCCATCTGAACATGAAGGCCGAGTTCTCGCGCAGGACCTTCGTCAGCACGGGACCCATCGCCGGCAGCCCGTTGACGATCGAGATCTGCGCATCGGGGTCCTCGTCCTTGAACTCGCGCGCGACCGCGCGCGCCGGCAGGTCGTGGCCCTCGCCGATGTCGGCCGAGATGATCAGGATCTGACGCGGGCGCGACTCGGCGTCGGGCTCGCCCGCCGGGATTACTGTGGCGGCGTCGTGCTCAGCGGTCTTTGCCGCCTGCTCGCGGCGCCACTCGACGTAGCGGCGCACGCCTTCAGAGAACGGCGTCGCTGCGGTCCAGCCGAGCTCGCGCTCGGCGCGCTGGCTGCAGACGATCTTGCCGCCGAAGTCGCCTGGGCGCGCGGGCGTATGGACGATCTCGACGTCGCCGATCAGATCCTTGACGGTCACGGCGATCTGCTTGATCGTCACGTTCTCGTCGCTGGCGAGGTTGTAGACGCGGTTGCGCCCGACCTCGTCGAGTCCGCTGGCGACTCCATCGGCTAGATCCTCGACGTACACGAACCGCCGCGACTGGCTGCCGTCGCCCGCGAGCGTCAGCGGCTCGCCGCGCATCGCCTTGTTGACGAACGCCGGGATCACGGCCGCCTCACGCGCGCGAGGACCGTAGGGGATCCCGAAGCGCAGGATTGTGTAGTCGATCCCGTAGAGCTCCTGATATGCCTTGCAGTACAGCTCGCCGGCGAGCTTGGTGCTCGTGTAGAGGTGGCTTGGCGCCGGCAGCAACGTCTCCTCGTCGACCGCTTCTGGTTCGCAGTCGGAATAGACCCAAATCGTGCTCGCGTAGACGATCCGCTTGACGCCGGCGCGGCGCGCTGCTTCGAGCACCGTGACCGTGCCGCGCGCGTTGACGCGCTCGGCGTCCTCGGGCTCGGCGTGGACGTCGTTGACGTCGGCGACAGCCGCCAGGTGCGCGACCGCGTCGCAGCTGTGTAGCGCGCGCTCGAGCGACTCGCGGTCGGTAATCGACCCGAGCACGGTCTCGACGGTGCCGCGCTCGTGCCACGGCGACGGGCGCAGGTCGTATATCACCGGCTCATAGCCGCGAGCGCGAAGCTTGTCGACTACGTGTGAGCCGATGAAGCCCGAGCCGCCTGTAACGAGGACTCTCATGCGCCGCTGTTCAGATCCGGTCGGTAGTAGATCGGGACGCAGGAATGATTGCGCGCGACCCAGTCGGAGTTAGGCAGCTCGACGTCGTGGCCCATGATCCGGTGGCACGGGTCGTCGTAGACGCGGCCGGTCGAGCGCTCAAGCCAGTCGAACACGATGTACTTGTAGAGGCCCGAGACCATCCCGTCGGGCAACTCAAGCCGGCTCGGATGCGCCGGGTCGAGCTCGGCTCGAGCGACGTCGTTCTTCCAGGCGACGATCTCCGCCATCCGTTCGGTCTGCACGAGCCCAAGCGCGGCGGTGAACTCGCTCATCCGGAAGTTCAGACCCGAGACCTCGTAGGTCGGCTTGCCGTAGTTGCGAAATGCGCGGGCGTGCTCCACGACCTCGGGGCGCGTGGATACCAGGACGCCGCCCTCGCCGGTCGAGATCGTCTTGGTCGCGTACATCGAGTACACGCCGACATCCCCATATGTCCCCGGCTTGTGCCCGTTCCAGCTCGCGCCGTGCGCGTGCGCGCAGTCCTCGATCAAGAAGATCCCGTGGTCGCGGCAGTAGCGCGCGATCTGCTCGGAGTCGAATGCGATGTGCCCACCGATGTGGACCAGGAACGCGGCCTTTGGCTTGTGACGCTCTGCCTTGGCCTCGAAGTCCTCAAACGACATGCACAGATCCTCGCGATTGCAGTCGACGAACTGGACCTCGGCGCCGGCGTTGATCGCGGCCAGCGGCGTCGCCATGAACGTGTTCGACGGACACAGGACGGTCGCGCCTCTCACCTGTGCGAACGCAAGCGCCGCGAGCGCACCGCCGGTCCAGCTCGAGACCGCCACCGCGGGCAGTCCGTTCCAGGCTTCCCAGGCCGCCTCGAAGCGGCCCGTCATCGTGGCCTCAGACCATCGTTCGGAGTCGAGCACCTCGTCGATCAGCTCGTGAAACCGTGTGCGGTCGCGATGGTCGAAGCCGATCGCAAACCGGGCGTGGTCGGGAGCGCTGTGTTTCGAGGAAGCGGAGGCGGTGGTCATGAATTCTCGGGGGGCGGCGTCCGAGACAAGCGGGGTCGTGCACCTCTGCGGCCAACGACACGACCCCCCCTGCGCCGCGCCCATCCTCGCAGGTTGGTGCACGACGCGGCAAGCCGCCTCAGTCGAGCAGCACCGTATCGAGTCCGGCATGAGATAGATGTGAAAGGATCGTCGCAAGTGCCTCGACGGTCCTTCGATGCGAGCCTCGGGCGCTGTAGAAGTCCGCATCGTGCAGGAGGATCACGTCGCCGGGGCCGACGCCCCGCGTGGCCCTCGCCGCGATCCGCCCGGGCGTTGTGAACTTGCGCCAGTCCTTACCCCACCGCGACCACAGCACAGGCCGCAGTCCTGCCGTGCGCGCGGCCCGCAGACCCGCGGCGCTGTAAACCCCGTACGGGGGGCGGTGCCACCGAACCTCGACTGCCGCCGCGCCGCCGATCGCGTCGATCCCACGCGCGACGTCGGCCCTGATCGCGGCGTCGCCGACGCGCAACTGCAGCCGATGGCGGTAACCGTGCAGCGCCACGGCGTGCCCGGCGGCGGCGATTTCGGCGACGAGCTCGGGGCGCCGCCGCACCTGCTCTCCGATCACGAAGAAGGTCGCGCGCGCGCCCGCCCGCGAAAGCGCGTCGAGCACAGCCGGCGTGCCCTCGGGGTGAGGCCCATCGTCGAACGTCAGCGCCACGCCGCCGGCGCCTGGCCCCAGCGTGCGAGGGAGACCGAGCGCGGCCGCTGCAGCGGGGACCACCGGGGCGAGCGCGTGACGGATCACGCCCAGGATGATCCCGGACCGGCCCGGGAACGTAATTCGCGCCACCGGCGTCCTGGTAGAACGACCATTGGTGACGCGCATCGACAACGACGCGGCCGCCGCGCCCCGGTGAAACCCGAGCTCGACCACTGGCTCCCCGAGCCGTCGCTCCAGATCGCCCACAGGCGCGAGAGCGACGCCGATCCCGACCGCCTGTGGGATGCGGCGCGCCATGTCGAGCTCGCCGACACCGGCCTGCTCGGGCGGCTGGTCCGCTGGCGGATCCCGGGGGTCCCGCCCGACAGCACGTTCGATCAGATGTTCAGAGCGCCACCGTTTCTGGTGCTCGTCGACGACGGCGACCGGGCGCTAGCGTCCGGCCTGGTCGGGCGCATCTGGACCCTGCGCCGCGACTATCCGGCGCTTTCAGACCCCGACGAGTTCCAACGCTGGGACGTCACTGGGACCGCGAAGGTCCTGTTCGCCAACTGGGTCGAGCCCGCGCCGTCTGGCCGCGCGGCCCTGTGCGCGGAGGTGCGGGTGCGGGCGATCGGGACTCAGGGGCGGCTCGGGCTCGCCGCCGTCCGCCCGCTGGTCAAGCGCTTTCAGCAGCTCGTCGGCAGCGAGGGGATCGCGGCCGCCGTGCGGCTGGCCGAGCGCCCCGAGCGCATGTGACATCTCTGCAACGCCCGCGGCGATCACGCCTCGCATGGGTCTAATGTCAGCCGCCCGTGCTCGACTTCGACTCGCAGGTCACGATTCGCAGGCGACGCTATGCGAGCGAGGAGAGCGGCTGGGCGGTCATCGAAGCCGCGGGCGACGACGGCGCGCCCGTTGTGCTGGTCGGCCCGCTCACCCACCTCGAGGAGCGCGAGCGTGCGCACATCGTCGGGCAGTGGGTCGACGACAGCCGCTACGGGATGCAGGTCAAGGTCTCAGAGGCGCGGCCGCTGCCGCCGACCGACATCGAGTCGGTGACGATCTATCTGCGGCGCGTCAAGCACGTCGGCGCCAAGCGCGCGGCGAAGCTGATCGATCGCTACGGCCCCGCCGAAGTGCTCGACGCGATCGACTCCGACCCGCATGCGACGTTCGCGTCGGCCGGCCTGCGAGGCGGCGCGGTGCAGGAAGCGGCCGCGGCATGGGAGCGGATGCGGGTCTCGCGCAGACTGCACCTGATGCTCGCGCCGCACGGGCTCGCATACCTCGTGACGCGGATCCAGGAGGCCTACGGCGACTCGGCGCATCGCGTGGTCAGCGAACGCCCATACGAGCTGACAAGCGTGTTCGGCGTCGGCTTCCTCACCGCCGACCGGATCGCACGTGGACTCGGTGCCGGCGCCAACGGCCCCGAGCGTGCCCGCGCTGCGATCCTGCACCTGCTGACCGAGGCCGAGCGCAGCGGCAGCACATGCCTTCCGATCGAGGCGCTCACCTCATCGCTCGACGAGCTGATCGGCGCCGAGACGGACGCCGGCCTGCTGGACCAGCTCGTCGCCGGTGGCGACCTGGTCCGCGCCGATCGCTGGATCTATCGCCGGGCGACCGCTGAGCTCGAGGCCGAGCTCGCAGACCGGGTCGAGGAGCTCGTCGACAGCGCGCCCAGCGACCGACTCGCCGAGCCCGCGGCGCCCGACGGCGGGCTCGAGCTGACCGCCGAGCAGCTCGCCGGCGTCGAGAACGTCGCCGCGCACCGGCTGTCGCTGATCACCGGCGGTCCGGGCACCGGTAAGACCGCCTCGTTGCGTGCGATCGGCGGGCTGGCCGCGGGTCGCGGCGTGCGCGTGCTGCTCGTCGCCCCGACCGGGCGGGCGGCGATCCGGATGACCGAGGCGAGCGGGATGCGCGCCAAGACGGTCCACTCCGCGCTCGGCTGGATCCCCGGCGAGGGGCCCACACACGACGAGCAGGATCCGCTCCCGTGCGATCTGCTGATCGTCGACGAAAGCTCGATGGCCAACCTCGAATTGCTCGTCACGCTGTTGCGCGCGGTCGGTCCCAAGGCGCACGTCGTGCTCGTCGGCGACGCCGATCAACTGGCGCCGGTGGGCGCCGGGAAGCCGTTCGCCGAGCTCGTCACCTCCGGCGCCGTCCCGACAGCGCGGTTGACCCACATCTTCCGTCAGGCAGCGGGGAGCATGATCGTGCAAGGGGCGCACGCGATCCGGCGCGGCGCCGCGCCCGACTTCAACCCCTCCGAGGGAATGCGTCGCGACCTGTTTCTGATCGAGCGCGCGAGCCCGATCGCGGCTCGAGAGGAGATCGTCTCGCTCGTCAGCCGACGGCTTCCGTCCCACTACGGAATCGATCCGATCCGTGACATCCAGGTGTTCGCGCCGGTCTATCGCGGCGAGCTCGGGATCGACGCGCTTAACGAGGCGCTGCGTGCCGTGCTGAACCCCGACGGCCGCGCGGTTCGCGGCGGTCGCCTGCGGATTGGCGACAAGCTGATGATGACCGGGCGCAACCTGCACGAACTCGGGCTGATGAACGGGACGCTGCTGAGGCTGCTCGACGAGGTCTCAGGCACCGACGACGACGATCCGGCACTGATCCTGAGCGCCGACGACGAGTCAGTGTTCCGGCTGCCGCCCGAGGAGTCCGATCGCCTGCGCCCTGCGTATGCGTGCTCGGTCCATCGCGGCCAGGGGATCGAGTTGCCGATCGCGGTGATCGTCGCGCACGCGGCCGCGGGTGCCTTCTTCCTGCGCCGCGAGATGCTCTACACGGCGGTCACGCGCTCAACGCTCGCGACCGTGATCGTCGGCACGCGCGACGTGATCGCGCGCGCGGCGCGAACGCCCGACACGGGCAGACGCCACAGCCGGTTGGCCGAGCGCCTGGCGTAAGCTTCCGTCCGACCCAGAGGCGAACATATGTTCGCCTTGTCGGATCAAGCCACGATCCTCCACGCTGACCTCGACGCGTTCTACGCGTCGGTCGAGCAGCGAGACGATCCGAGCCTACGGGGCAGGCCGGTGATCGTCGGCGGGGGCGTCGTGCTCGCTGCCAGCTACGAGGCGCGCGCGCTCGGCGTGCGGACCGCGATGGGCGGCCGGGAGGCGCGCCAGCTGTGCCCGCACGCCGCGGTCGTGTCGCCGCGGATGTCGGCATACAGCGACGCGAGCAAGGCTGTGTTTGCGGTGTTCGAGCAGATGTCGCCGCTGGTTGAGGCGCTGTCGATCGACGAGGCGTTCCTCGACGTTCGGGGACTCGAGCGGATCATCGGCACGCCGCTTCAGATCGCGGCGGCGCTGCGGCGCGCGGTGCATGAGCAGGTCGGGCTGCCGATCACCGTCGGCGTCGCGCGCACGAAGTTCCTCGCGAAAGTCGCAAGTGGCGTCGCCAAGCCCGACGGGCTGCTGCTCGTGCCGCCGCGCGTCGAGCTCGAGTTCCTGCATCAGCTCCCGGTCGAGCGCCTGTGGGGGGTCGGCAAGGTGACGTCGCGCAAGCTGCGCGAGCAGAAGCTCACAACCGTCGGACAGGTCGCGCTGCTCAGCGAGGGATCGCTCGTGTCGCTGCTGGGCCGGGCGTCCGGGCGCCACCTGCACGCGCTCGCGCGCAACCGCGATCCGCGCCCGGTCGAGGCTCGGCGCCGGCGGCGTTCGATCGGCGCTCAGCGAGCGCTGGGGCGGCGGCGGCGGACTGCCGACGAGCTGATGACGGTGCTGACGGCGCTGGTTGAGCGGGTCACGCGCCGCCTGCGAAAGGCCGACCGGCTGTGCAGAACGGTGGTGCTACGGATGCGGTTTGAGGACTTCGAGCGAGCGACGCGCTCACACACGTTGCTCGAGCCGACCTCGCACACACGCGCGATCCTGTCGACCGCGCTTGGACTGCTGCGCGCGTCGCTGCCGATGATCGAGCGACGCGGGATCACGCTGATCGGGATCGCGCTCTCAAACCTGATCGACCGCGGCCCGATCCAGCTGATCCTGCCGTTCGACCGGATTGCCGATCTGGACGCGACGCTCGACCGCGTCCGCGACAAGTTTGGGACCGAGGCGATCACGCGTGGAGTGCTCGTCGGCCACGACACCGGGCAGTGGGTGCCACTGCTCCCCGACTAAGTGGACGCGCTAGGGACGCAGCGTATGCAGGTGCACGCCGAGCAGACGTCCCGCCTTCGTCACGACCGCGGCGCCACCGAGCAGGGGCGTGCGGGCGTGGCCGCGGATGCTGAACGTCATCGGGTCACATGGGGTCGTCGGCTCGCTGACGCCGGCAAGCTGGGCGGCGCTCGCAAGCACCGTGCCGCCGTCACTCGCCAGGAAAGTGAACGTGACGACAGGCTCGCCGGGCGAGTACGAGGGGCACGAGTACGCGCCCGGCTGAACGATCCCAAGCCCGTTGACCATCGCAGCGAGCGCCCGGATCTCCACCGGCGCGACGACCTTGAGCTCGAGCGAAGGTGCCTGTCCCGGACTGCCGCGCGTGATGTCGACCTCGTGCACACCGTGCGGGATCCGCTCGTCCACCGGCCTCGGGATGATCCACTGGACCTGCGCGTCCACGCGCACGCCCACGCCACCGCCGGTCAGGTTGGTGACCTGGACCAGCAGCTCACGGGTGCCGACTAGGCGGCCGAGCGGACGCCACGCAATTTCGACAAATCCGCTGACCACACCGCCCCGCTTGGGGCCCTGTGAGCCAGACCTTACGAGCTTGCCGCCACGTGGCACGTGGGCGCTGAGGTAATCGAGTACCGAGGCGACAGAGCCCGGTACTCGCCACCAGGTGTGCTGGTCAACGATCGTGGGCGTCGCGGCCGAGCGGAAAAGCGGGCGCGACAGCGTGCCCCGGTCGCCCGCGGGCTCGCCGGCGACCTTCTCGGCCCCGGCGGGCAGCAGGACGCGGGCGAGGAGGTGCCCGGCCTCTGCCCGGGCCCGGCGGCGGCGGGCGGCGGCGACCGCGTGCGACGGCTTGGGGATTCCGGAGCCGGCGTGGGCGTTCGCGGTTCGTGCCGCGGACCTGACGGCGGCATCGGCGGATCCGGTCGCACCGGGGTTCGCCCCCGCGCCGGCGAGCGCGAACGTGAGCGCGCAGATGCCGGCAATTGTGGCTGCGACCGCGAACGCGAATAGCCGTCGAACCCGCCTGTGCGCAACCATGACGTCAAACACTACGCCCGAACCGCCCAGCGATCACGAAGGGAGCGAGATGTCGATCGAGTACGTGTTTGCGGGCCTGTCGGTGTCGCGGCTCGATGCGGCGATCGACTGGTACGAGCGACTGCTCGGCAGGCCGCCGGACATTCTTCCCAACGAACGCGAGGCGATGTGGCAGCTCGCCGAGACCGCGTCGGTGTATCTCGTCGCCGACGAGGTCCGCGCGGGCTGGGGCAGGCTGACCGTGTTCGTCGGAGACCTCGACGAGCAGCTCGACGCGATCGCCGGCCGCGGGATCGCCGTCGGCGAGATCGAGACGGCGCCCGGCCTGTTCCGAAAGACGGTCATCACCGATCCCGACGGCAACACAATCCAGCTCGGGCAGGATCTGAGCGCCGGAGCCAAGGAGCAATCAGCCGATGCCTGATGAGTCCGAGAGCGAGCGCCTGCGCGAGCGTGAGCGGCAGCGTGCGCAACGGGAAGCCGAGCTCGCCGAGCGAGCCGACGACCCCGACGAGCGCCAGACCCACGAACGGCGCTCCGACAAGGCCGAGTACCTGCGCGAGAAGCTCGAGGATCAGACGCAGTCGCCCGACGAGTGAGCCGGCGCGCCGGGCAGCCGCGCGGTCCGGCGCGATAGCGTGCGCGGCCGATGATCTTCTACGAGCCTGATAAGCGCGATCGCGACGTGCTTCCGCACGACCCGTTCAAGTCGCTGGTCGCACCGCGCCCGATCGGATGGATCTCGTCGATGAACGACGACGGCCAGTTCAACCTCGCCCCCTACAGCTTCTTCAATGCGGTCGCGGAGGCGCCGCCGATGCTCGCGTTCTCGAGCTGGGGCGCGAAGGACTCCTCGACGTTCGCGACCGAGATCCGCGAGTTCGTCTGGAACCTCGTGACCTACGACCTGCGCGAGGCGATGAACGAGACCTCGGCGCCGCTGCCGCGCGGCAGCAGTGAGTTCGAGCGCGCCTCGCTGGAGATGGCGCCCTCGCGACTGGTCGCGCCGCCGCGGGTCGCCGCCAGCCCATGTGCGATGGAGTGCAAGGTCGTCCACCACCTCGAGCTGCGCGACGTCAACGGGCAGACGTTCGACCAGCATCTCGTGATCGGCCAGGTGGTCGGCGTCCATCTCGACGAGCGGCACATCGGCGAGGACAACGTTGACACCGTGTCGCTCGCGCCGGTCGCACGCTGTGGCGGCCCCGCCGACTACACGGTCGTCGAGCGCCTGTTCCAGATGACGCGCCCGCGGGCCTGAGCCTCGGGCTGACCACGCCGGCCGGCGTGGTTAATGTCACATCGCGGGCGGCCGAGGATCGTCGAGAGTTGATGTCGTGGCGACTTGGACCGCACAGACTCGAATGGCTGGGCTCCCCGATGAGATCCTCACGCTGTTGACGGATCCGTGTGCGATCGCGCGGTGGGCTCCGGTCGGGTTTGAGCTCGTGGACTACGAGGGGCGCAGGCTGCTCGCCGGGGACCGCATCCGCGTCCGCGGTGCGCTCGGCGGCCCGATGGTCCATTTCGACGTCGACGTCGCCGAGGCAGAGGACGGCCGGCTGGCCCTAACGGCCACAGGTCCAATTCGCCTCGACGTCGAATACCACGCGATCGCCATGGAGGACGGCAGCGAGCTTCGAGCCTCGGTCGCGGTTACCGGCAAGGGCCTGAGAGGGCGCATCCTCGCCGGTGCGACCGAGGCGTTGCTCGCTGCCGGCGCGCTCAGCAAGACCGTCAGCCGGATCGCCGAGCAGCTGACCCCGGTCGGGGTCGCTTGAGCGACTAGCCGCCGGCGATCGCGTCGTCGCAGTAGCAGACGTCGGCCGCCGTGCGGTACACGTCGGCCCAGTTCGCGTCGAACCAGTAGATCTCGAGCGGCAGCAGCGCGCCGCCGAGCAGGCCGTCGCACGGCAACTGGACGACCCAGTCCTCGAGCAACGTGTCGTACCAGACTGCCGGCTCCGCGCCCGCCGACGTGTGTCGCCGGCGGCGGGTCTCACAGCTCGGGCAGGGGTGATTGCTGCAGCCCGGAGCGACCGACACCCGGACTCCATCGCGCGCCGGCCCCGAGACGCGACCGACGCTCGAGCGGTAGCGCAGCGGGACCACGGCGCCGCCGCACGTGTCGCACGGCCACCACAGCCACCAGGATCGGCCGTCCGCTCGATACGTGACCGAGCCCCCACGGCGCCCGCCGACGCGCATCGGCGTGCCGGGCTCGGGCTTCGTCGGTTGCGGGGGCGCAAGCGGCGCGGCGGGCTGCAGGCGCTCGCGGGCAGCGACCGCGTCGGTGCAGACGTTGATCACCTGGTGCCACCACTCGGCGGCCGTCACGAACGCCGGCGACGACGTTCCGAGCTTGCGCCGTAGCGAAGTACGTGACGCCTGTGAGCCGTCCGCTCCACCCATCACTCAACCAGTCCTCTCATCCACACACCCGGTATGCGCCGTAGGTACCCGGTCAGACCGCTGACTATGCGCGGATGATCAGACCCCGCGGATCTAGGGGTCCGTGCGCGCGACGACACGCCGGAAACATCGCACGACTGACAGACGGAATCCGCCCCGGCACCTGCACGTGCCTGGCAGCGATGAGTCTTCACTCCGGTCCCGGTCTACGGCAGACAGACTTGCACCGAGCCGGCAACGAGGAGGCAGACATGGGCAGGATCGTCGTAACAGAGTTCGTATCGCTCGACGGCGTGATCGAGGCGCCGGGCGGCGGCGAGGACTTCGAGCACGCGGGCTGGACGTTCGAGTTCGACCGCGGCGCCGAGGGCGATCGATTCAAGATCGACGAGCTCTACGAGGCCGAGGCGCAACTGCTCGGTCGCGTGACCTACGACGGCTTCGCCGCCGCGTGGCCGCAGATGCAAGGCACGGGAGCGTTCGGGGAGCGGATGAACGACATGCCCAAGTACGTCGTCTCCTCGACGCTCGAGAGCCCGACGTGGAACAACACGACGGTGCTCAGCGGCGATCTGGCCGCGGAGATCTCCGACCTCAAGCAGCGCGTCGAGGGCGTGATTCTCGTTGCCGGCAGCGCGAAGCTCGTTCAGGCGCTGCTCGCCCACGGACTCGTCGATGAGCTGCGCCTGATGGTGTTCCCGGTCGTGCTCGGAACTGGCCAGCGCCTGTTCGGCGAGGCCGCCGACAAGCAGCGGCTCGCACTGCGCGAGTCGCGGACCGTCGGCAACGGCATCGCGATCCTGATCTACGAGCCCGAGCTCGCCGCCTAGACAGCTTACGAACGGTCAGATAAATGTCACACGGATCGCCGCCTGTACCGGTCACTGTGTGGCGATGGACCGACTGGGGGCAGTGGCGGCGCCTCGCCGCGCCGCCGTAGTCAGACGCCTGTGGCAAAAGCACGACGTGCGACGCGTGCAACTCGCGTTCGGCGGCTTCACGATCGCCGAGTACGGAACGTGGGTGTCGGTGCTCGTGTACGCATATGAGCGGGGCGGCTCGACGCAGGCAGCGCTGGTCGCGCTCGCGCAGCTGCTGCCGGCCGGCCTCGCAGCCCCGCTGCTGTCGTCGCTGGCCGATCGCCGCGGCGCCGCGTCGGCGCTGCGGCTGGGCTACTGGACACAGTCGCTGACACTCGCCGCGACGTCGGCGTTGATCCTGATCTCGGCGCCCGACCTGCTCGTATATGCAGCCGCGATCCTCGCGACGACCGCGGTCACGCTGACCAGGCCTGCGCAGGCCGCGCTGATTCCTGCGCTCGTCGACAGCGACGCCGAGCTGACCGCGATCAACTCGCTCACCGGGTGGGTCGAGAGCGTCGCCGACCTGACCGGCACCGGGCTGGCCGGCCTGCTGATGATGTTCGCCGGGCCGGGGCCTGCGGTCGCCTGCTTCGCAGTGTGCGTCACGGTCTCGGCGACGCTCGTCGCGCGCGTTGAACCGGCGCGCCCGGCGCCGGCCTCCTCCGAGGCCTCGCCCGACGCAGCATCCGAAGGCGGCGTGCGCGCCGGGCTGATCGCCGTGCGCAACGACAGCGGCCTCGCCGCGCTCGTCGCGGTCCTGGGCGCCGAGTACCTCGTGATCGGGGTGCTCGACGTGCTGCTCGTCGTGCTCGCGATCAGCGTGCTCGGGCTGGGCTCGGCCGGGGCCGGCTACCTGGCGGCAGCGTTCGGCGCCGGAGGGATGCTCGGATCGCTCGTGACACTCTCGCTGATCGGCCGCCGACGCCTGTCGGCGCCGATGATCGGTGCCGCGCTTGGGTGGGCGCTGCTGCTTATCGTGCTCGGGGCGTGGCCGACCGTGCTCGGAGCGTTCCTGCTGCTGACCGCGGCCGGCACGACGCGGACGATCGTCGATGTCTCGGGCCGGACGCTGCTGCTGCGCGAAGCGCCGGCGGCGGTCCGCGGCCGCGTGTTCGGGCTGCTTGAGGGGATCGCGACACTCGGCCTCGCGCTCGGGGCGCTGCTGGTCCCGGCGATGGTCGCGCTCGGCGGCGCCGGAATCGCTCTGGTCGCCACCGGCGTGCTCTTGATCGCGATCACGCTGGCGGTCGCCGCCGCCGTGCGGCGCGTGGATCGCCCGTCTTCAGAGTCCGGCGCGCTGGGGCGGCTGCGCATCGAGCAGCGCGGCGATGTCATCGGCGAGCGCGTCCGCGTCGCCTAGCTCGTCGTCGGAGTGAGTCGTGCGCAGCGCGATCACCTTCGCCCCGGCGTCACGCCCGGCGCGGATTCCGGCCGGCGCATCCTCGAGCACGACGCAGCGATCGGGGTCGACGCCGAGCCTCTGCGCGGCGATCAGAAAGCATGCCGGGTCGGGCTTGCCCCGCTCGAGCCCATCGGACGAGATCAACACCGACGGGACCGGCAGCCGCGCCGCGCGCAGCCTCGCGATCGCCAAGGCGGTCGAGCACGAGGTGACGATCGCAAGCCGGCGTCCGCCCTCCAGCAGCGCCGCGGCGCCGGGCAGCGGGCGCACTCCGCCAGTGTCAGCGATCTCGGCGGCTTCGACTGCGGCCGCCTCGGCGTCGAGGTCGGAGTCCGGCGCGAGCGCGCGGACCGTCTCACGGGAAGGGCGGCCTTGGGCGTAGCGCTGCACGGCGGCCGGGTCGAGACCGTGGCGCTCAGCGAACGCCGTCCACACGCGCTCGACCGGCGCCGCCGAGTCGACCAGGGTCCCGTCGAGGTCGACGAGCAGCGCCTCCGCATCGCTCAGCAGAGTCACGGCGCTCACGTGGTCAGACCCGGTTGTGCCGCGCCCGCGCGACGCGTGCGAGCCGGCGCGGCGCTGGGTGCCAGGACCATCACGAGCGCGCCCGCGACAACCAAAAGCGAGCAGGCAAGCCTCAGCGATGTCAGCTGCGCGACGCCGCCGATGATCGGCGGGCCGGCGACAAAGCCGAGATAGCCGAGCGAGCTGACGGCGGCCAGAGCGGCGCCGGTGGATACACCCGGCTCGTTCGCGCCGGAGCGGAACAGCGTCGGAACCACCCCGGACAGTCCGAGGCCAAGCGCCGCGAATCCGACGATCGCGGAGCCGACCGTCCCGATCGCCAGGCCGGCGGCGAAGCCGATCGCGGCCAGCGCGCCGGAGCGGCGCAGCAGGCCGACCGATCCCCACCGCGCCCAAAGCCGGTCGGCGACCAGCCGACCACTACCCATCGCGATGCTGAACACCGCGTAGGCGATCGCCCCGAGCGCGGCCGTGCCGCCAAGGCCGTCGCGCACGAGCTTGGCGCTCCAGTCTGATGAGCCGCCCTCGGCCATCAGGCAGAAGAAGCAGGCGGCGCCGAGCAGCACGAGCCGCGACGGCAGGCGGCGCCACTGCATCGCCGGAGCGTGCGCGTCGACGTCCTCGTCGTGCGTGAGCAGCGGCCGGATCGCGAGCAGTCCGGGGATCCCGAACAGCACCGCCGCGAACGCGAGGTGCGGGAGCGGCTCAATGCTGAGCGCGGCTGCCAGCGCTCCGAGCCCGGCGCCGGCGAACCCGCCGAACGAGAACGCGGCGTGCAGCGAGGACAGGATCGGGCGGCGCATGCGGCGTTCGATCGAGACGCCCTGGGCGTTCATCGCGAGATCCATCGTCGAGCTCGACAGCCCGACTGCCAAGAGCGCGACGCCAAGCGCCGGCACGCTGCGCGCGAGGCCCGGCAGCAGCACGGCGACCATCAGCGCGATCATCGAGCCTAGGCAGAACGTCCGGCTCGAGCGCCCGGGGAGCAAGCGTCCGACGATCGGCATCGCGATGATCGCTCCGACCGCAGGTGCGAGCAGCGCAAGTCCGAGTGCGCCGGTCGTCGCGCCGGCACGATCGGACAGCGCCGGAATCCGCGATGCCCACGTCGCGAACAGCGCGCCGTTGACGAAGAACACGACCGTGATCCCAGCTCTGGCGCTCACGCGCGCAGCACCTCGATTCCGAGCGCCTCATAGGGGGCGAGCGCTGCGTCGTCAACATCGGCGTCGGTGACAAGCCGCGTCACCACGCTGATCGGCGCGACCACGACCGGCATCGCGGTGCCGAGCTTGTCGTGGTCGGCCAGCGCGACGACCTCCGCGGCGCCCTCGATCATCGCCGCCTTCACGTGGCGTTCCTCGAGGTCCTCGGTGGTCACGCCGATCTCGGGGTGCAATCCGCAAACGCCGAGGAACACGACATCGGCGCGGATCATCCGCAGGGCCTCGATCGCGGCAGCACCGACGGTCACCAGGGCATTCGGGCGCAGCGTCCCGCCGACGATCGTGACCTCGAGTCCCGGGTGGTCGGCCAGCGCCAGCGCGATCGGCGGGCTGGTGGTGATCACGTGCGCGCGCAGGTCGTCGCGCAGCGCACGCGCGAGCTCGAGCGTCGTCGTGCCGCCGTCGAGGACGACGATCTGATCGTCGGCCACGCACTCGGCCGCACGGCGAGCGATCGACAGCTTCGCCTCGGGCGCGCGACGCGCGCGGGCAGCGAACGGCGCGGCGTCGCCGTGGCGCGGGAGCGCGCCGCCGTGGACTCGCCGCAGCATCCCGGCGTCGTCGAGCTCGCGCAGATCTCGGCGTACCGTGTCGGCCGACACGCCGAGCTCGGTCGTCAGGTCGGCCGCGAGCACGCGCCCCTGGGTTCGGATGCGCTCGAGGATCAGGGAACGGCGCTCATCGGTCAGCATCTGCCGGATCGTACATGTTTGTGCGCGTTCGTGCAGAAACGTGCATTGCTCCGCCGTCTACGCAGCGGAATCGCCCGATCGCCTGCAGGAGAAACCCCTGGCGCACAGTAGCCTTCGGAGAACATGAGGGGCTCGCGGCAAGGCGCTGGCGGCGAATGACATCGGGCGCAGCAGTTCAGGACGTTCCCGAGGCCGTGCAGGCCGACAATCGGCGCTGGCCGTACTGGTCGGTGGTCACGGTGCTCGTCGTCGGGTTGCTCGTCACCGGCGGCCTCGTCGCGACTTCGGCGGTCCTCTACCGGCACAACGAGAACCGGCTGCTGAAGCTACGGACTCGCGACATCGGCTCAGTCCTGACCGCTGCACTCCCGACCATCCAGAGTTCGATGGCCTCGACGGCGGCGTTCGCCGATGCGACCGGCGGCAACGTGAAGAAGTTCGACCGGTTCGTCGCCCCGCTCGTCGCTCGCGCTGCTGGTGGCCAGTTCGCCTCGGTGTCGCTCTGGCGCGTCGATCACCCTGAGCGCGGGCCGATCACGGTCGTCGGCGCTCCGCCGATGCTGACGACGGCGATGGCCAAGACGCCCGCGTTCTTCGCGCGCACGAAGGCATCGAAGAAGCTGACCGTGCTCAGCTTCCTGAACGAGCGTGCTCCGCGCCTCGGCTACGGGTTCGCCGAGCCGGCGACGGCGGGCCCCTACGCCGTCTACGCCGAGAGCGCACTGCCGGCCAACCGGTACTCCGCGGCGCAGTCCAACTCGTCGTTTACAGACCTCAACTATGCCCTGTATCTCGGCACGAACCCGAGCAACGACACGCTGCTGATCACAAGCGCCAAGAGCGTCCCGCTGTCGGGTCGTCGAGCGGCGGTGACGATCCCGTTCGGGAACACTGCCCTCACCGTCCGGGCTACGGCCCGAGGACCGCTCGCGGGCTCTCTGCCGCAGAAGCTGCCGTGGGTGATCGGGATCGCCGGCGTCCTGCTGACGCTCGGCGCCGCCGCGCTGACGCTGCGCCTGATCGACCGCCGCGCCCAAGCCGAGGACCTCGCCGTGCAACTCGAACAGGTCGCCGAGGAGAACCGGCGGCTGTACGCCGAGCAGCACGGGATCGCTCAGACCCTTCAGCACGCGCTGCTGCCCGAAGCGCTGCCACAGGTGCCCGGCCTGCAGACGAGCGCCCGCTACGAGGCCGGCGTCGAGGGCATCGAGATCGGCGGAGACTGGTATGACGTGATCGCAATTGACGACAAGCACCTGATGCTCGTCGTCGGCGACGTGTCGGGGCGCGGGCTGCGGGCCGCGACGACGATGGCCGCACTGCGCTACGCGATCCATGCCTACGCGGCCCAGGGAGATCCGCCCGAGACGATCCTCACCAAACTCAGCACGCTGGTCAGCGTCAAGTCGACCGGTCAGATCGCGACGGTCCTGTGCGCGCTGATCGATGCCGATGGGCGAACGCTGACGATCACCAGCGCCGGCCATCTGCCGCCGCTGTTGATCAGCAACGGTCACAGCGAGTTCGTCGACAGCAACGTCGGTCTCCCGATCGGGGTCGATCGACACGCCGCGTACTCGTCGGCGACGATCGAGGTGCCGCCGGGCGCGACGCTGCTGGCGTTCACCGACGGCCTCGTCGAGCGCCGCGGCGAGAGCATCGACGCAGGCCTCGGGAGGCTCCAGCAGTACGCGACCTCGAATAACGGAACACTTGATGATCTACTTACGAGAGTTGTAAGCAGCCTTCGACATGATGGATCGGACGATGACACTGCGATCGCGGGTATCCGATGGCTGAAGTGAACGGCGACGGCGACGGCGCCTCGATGACGTTTGAGCTGCTGCCCGCAGACGGCAGCGCGCGGATCGTCAAGCTCGACGGGGAGCTCGACATCACGACGATCGACGACCTCGAGGAGGCGGTCAAGCCGATCATCGACGCCGGCCCGGAGCGGCTCGTGGTTGACGTCAGCGGGCTGCGTTTTGCCGACAGCTCGGCGATCGCCCTGTGGGTCAAGTGGTCCAGCGCGGTGCGCGAGCTCGAGCTCCGCGATCCATCGCCGCTGCTGCGACGAGTGATCGAGTCGATGGGCCTCGCGCAGACGCTGGGGGTGACCCCATGAGGGAGAAGCGCAGCTTCCCGGAGCGCCCTGAGTCGGTCACCGCCGCCCGACGGTTTGCGACCGAGGTCCTGCAAGGCGCACCCACTCAGATCATTGCGACAGTCGAGCTGCTGGTCTCAGAACTCGCCACCAACTGCATCCGCCACACCGACAGCGCGTTTGACCTGACGATCGCGAAAACCACGCGGGAGATCCGTGTGGAGGCGACCGACTACGCCGTCGGCGAGCCGACGATGCGCTCGCCCAAGCCGACCGACACGAACGGGCGCGGCCTGCGGATCGTCGACGCGCTCGCCTCGTCCTGGGGCGTTGAGCACCGGCCGTCCCACGGCAAGACGGTGTGGTTCACGATCGCGGTACAGGCCCCTGACAGGGCCACCCAGCTCGCGAGCTGAGACACGACGCCGCCCGCTAAGGCGTCCCGGTGGGGAGCCCTAAGGGCCCGAGCGGCCGAGACTGAGGCCCCGGCGGCGTAGATCCGCTGCGAACTGCCGATGTCGCGCGGGGTGGCGTAGCCGAGACTCCTCTGAAGGTCAAATCGGCCCCGTCCCACGACAAACGGGAGGAACTCATGGCCACCACTCAGTCTCGCGCCCGCCGGATCATCGCAAGCGTCACCGGCGTCTGGTCCGAGCTCGATTACGCCCAGCAGCGGATGTTCGAGATCCGCGCCGGCCTCTACGAGCCTCGGAGGACACGCACGACCGCCACCGAGGACGGCCGGCGGTCGCAGGAGCGGTCAGCGGCGGATGGGTTGCAGTGCTAGCTCCACGCCGCAAGAAACCCAGTCGTCGTGGCCCCGGCCTGAGGGCGTATGCTGGTTGCGCCCTCAACCTTGCTAGAGAACGGAGCCGCGATGGCCAAGACGATCTACACCGCAGAGGCGACTGTCACCGGCGGGCGCGCCGATGGCCACGGCGCCACGAACGACGGCGCGCTTGACGTGCAGCTGCGCCTGCCGGCCGAGATGGACGGCCCGGGTGGCGGGACCAATCCGGAGCAGCTGTTCGCGGTCGGGTACGCAGCGTGCTTCGAAGGTGCACTCGGCGTCGTCGGCCGGCGTGAGCGGGCCGAGGTCGGCGACGTCTCGATCGACAGCCGCGTCAGCCTGGTGACGACGGAGGATCGCGGCTTCACGGTCGCGGTCGAGCTCGGCGTCACGTTGCCTCAAGTCCAAGACCCCGAGCAGGCCGTCCGAATCGTCGCCGAGGCGCACAAGGTGTGCCCCTACTCGAACGCCACGCGCGGCAACATCGAGATGAAGCTCACCGCCAACGGGCAGGACGTCGCGGTCGCCTAGAGCCGGCGCGCGCTTGACCGCCCCGTCGTGGGGGGCGAGAATCGCAGGTGGACCACGATCCCGCGGAGGGAACACCTGTGACTAGTTACGACTACATCATCGTCGGCGCCGGATCGGCCGGTTGCGTGCTCGCCAACCGGCTGAGCGAGGACCCGGACGTGAAGGTGCTCCTTGTCGAAGCGGGGGGGCGCGACAACGACGACCTGATTCACATGCCCGCGGGGTTCGGGTCGCTCGGACGCAGCCGTCACGACTGGGACCTGTCCAGCCACCACGAGCCGTTCGCCGACCGGCGGCGGATCTTCCTTCCGCGCGGCAGGGTGCTCGGAGGTTCGTCGTCGATCAACGCAATGGTCTACATCCGAGGCAACAAGGTCGACTACGACGAGTGGCGTGACCTCTACGGCTGCGAGGGCTGGGGCTATGACGACCTGCTCCCGTACTTCAAGCGCGCCGAGGACAACGAGCGCGGTGCCGACGAGTACCACGGCACCGGCGGTCCGTTGTCAGTCCAGGACGGGCGCGCACGCAGCATGCTGTCCGCGGCGTGGGTCGACGCCGCGCAAGCTGCCGGCATGGCGGAGAACACCGACTTCAACGCCGACAGCCAGGACGGCGTCGGCTGGTATCAGACGACCTGCCGCAACGGTCTGCGTTGCTCGGCAGCGGTCGCCTACCTGCACCCGGTAATGGACCGGCCGAATCTCGAGGTCATGACCCATGTCAGCGTTACCCGCGTCGTGATCGAGGGCGGACGCGCGACCGGCATCGAGGGCGTGCGCCTCGACGATGTGATCGGCTTCGCCGCCGAGCGCGAGGTGATCCTGTCCGCGGGCGCGTACCTGTCGCCGGTGATCCTCACCCACTCCGGCGTCGGGCGCCCTGACGAGCTGATGGCGCTCCAGATCGCGCCGGTGCACGAGCTCCCCGGCGTCGGGCTCAACCTCCACGACCACCCCAACGCCGGCGTCAACTACGCGTGCGACGAGCCCGTCAGCCTGAAGGACGCGCTCACCGAGGAGAACATGGCGCTGCTGGCGAAGGGGCAGGGGCCGCTGACCTCCAACATCGCCGAGACCGGCGGCTTCCACCGCACCCGCGACGGGCTACCGGCGCCCGATATCCAGTTCCACGCAGTCCCGGCGCTGTTCATGGACGAAGGCCTGATGCCGCCGCCCGAGCACGGCTGGTCGGTGGGCGCCTGCGTGCTCAAGCCACGTAGCCGCGGGCAGGTTGCGGTCGTCTCGCCCGACCCGCTCGGGCGCCCGCTGATCCTCCACAACTACCTCGCCGAGGAAGAGGACCGGCGCTCGCTGATCGAGGGCATCCGGCTGTGTGAGCAGATCGCGCACACCGATCCAATCGCGCGCTACTCCCAGCGCCCGCTGTTCGCGCCCGAGGGCGACAGTGACGAGGAGATCCTCGCCTACGCGCGCGCGACGATGCAGACGCTCTATCACCCGGTTGGCACCTGCAAGATGGGCGCCGACCCGATGGCGGTCGTCGACACCGAGCTGCGCGTGCATGGGCTCGAGGGACTGCGTGTGGTCGACGCATCGGTGATGCCGGCCGTGCCGCGCGGGAACACGAACGCGCCGACGATCGCGGTCGCCGAGAAGGCGGCAGACGCGATTCGCGGCCGCGCGCCGGCGGCGGCTCAGGCCGCCGCGACGGCCGTCGCGTAACTGCGGCGGCCCGGTCGTGTGATGAGAGCGGTCGTCTGTCAGCACTCAGAGCTCGAGGTCCGCGACGCACCAGAGCCGGCGCCGGGCCCCGGACAGGTGCGGATCGAGGTGTTGCGCTGCGGGATTTGCGGTTCGGATCTGCACGCGCGCCACGGCAGCGACCAGTGGGCCGAGCTGGCGGTCCGAGTTGGCTATGACCGGTTCGCGCGGACCGATCAGCCGGTCGTGTTCGGGCATGAGTTCTGCGGCGAGGTCGCCGAACACGGTCCGGACTGCCGCAAGACGATCGCGACCGGGGCGCAGGTCGTCGCGCTGCCGCTGATCCGCGGCAGTCGCGGGATCGACATGGTCGGCCTGTCGATGGAAGCGCCCGGGGCCTACGCCGAGCGCATGCTTGTGCAGGAGTCGCTGATGATGCCGGTCCCCAACGGCCTGTCGACCGACATCGCCACGCTGACCGAGCCGATGGCCGTCGGCTGGCACGCGGTGCGCCGCGGCGAGGTCGGCAAACGGACGGTCGCGATCGTGATCGGCTGCGGTCCTGTGGGACTGGCGGTGATCCTGCTGTTGAAGGCGAAGGGGGTGCGCACAGTCGTCGCCAGCGACTACTCGGCAGGCCGCCGCGCGCTCGCGACCGCGTGCGGCGCCGACGTCGTGATCGACCCGGCACACGCATCGCCGTTTGACGCGGTCGATCGCCGCGGGCACGTGGACGACGTTCCATCGCTGCTCGAGCTCGCGCTCGGGACGCGAGAGAAGCTCGAACGGCTGCCGGTCGGCTGGTGGCATCTCTGGCGCCTCGGTGAGGCGCTCGGCGCCGCCCCGAAGCACCCGGTGATCTTCGAGTGCGTGGGGATGCCAGGGGTGATCGAGAGCATCATCGACGGCGCGCCGATGTTCTCGCGCGTCGTGGTCGTCGGCGTGCTCGTCGGCTCAGACACGATCACCCCGGCGATGGCGATCAACAAGGAGATCGACCTGCGGTTCGCGTTCGGCTACTCGCCGCTTGAGTTCCGCGACACGCTGCACATGCTGGCCGACGGCAAGGTCGACCCGTCGCCGCTGATCACCGGGACCGTGGGCCTCGACGGCGTCGGCGCAGCGTTCGAGGCGCTCGGTCAGCCCGAGGTCCACGCCAAGATCCTGATCGACCCGCGCAGCACCGCGACTACCCCAGCTCCTCCAGCCGCCTGATCAGGAAGCGCGGACGCCGGACAAGATCTCCCTCCGGCCTCGCCCGGCCTCGAGGTGTGCTCGATTTGGCCCGCGTCAGCGAACCCCTACGCACGCCGGCAGCGCATGTACACGACGCGCGATCCGAACGTCCGCGACTCGAGGAGCTCGAGGTCGATCCTGGGGGCGCCCGCGGGGAAGTAGGGCGTGCCGGCGCCGAGCACGACCGGGTAGACGAACAACTGGTACTCGTCGATCAGGTTTCGCTTGATCAGGTCGGCCGCGAGCCCGGCGCCGCCCACGGCCACGTCACCACCAGGCTCCTGCAGGAGCTTCGCGACCTCGGCCTCGAGCCCGTCGCGCATCAGCGTCGCGTTGCCCACCACGCGCTCGAGCGTGCTCGAGAACACGATCTTCGGCAGCGGCTGCCAGATCCGCGCGAACTCGAGCATGTACTCGTTGAGCTCCGGGTCCTGGTCGGCGGTCTCCCAGTACACCATCGTCTCGTAGAGGCGACGCCCGCACAGCTGCACGCCGATCTCCCGCACGCGGTCGTTGTGGAAGCGATGAAGCTCCTCGTCGGGCGCCGTCCAGTCGATGTTGTCGCCGGGTCCGGCGATGAACCCGTCCAGCGAGACTCCCATCGAGTAGATCAGCTTGCGCATCGAGGCCTCCCAGGTTGTTGTCAATCCTTGTCTACGACTCCGCGTAGGTAGCGCATTCATCGCTGCCCGGTTGGCTATGGCGTGGCGCGGGCCCGAGGATCCTCATATGTGACGGGCTCCGAGCGCCGCAAGCCCGCCGATGTCAGAGCGCTGACAGTGCTCAGCTTCGCCGCTGCGAGCGCCGCGCCGGCGGGCCCGCGTCGACGTCGATGCGCTCGCGCAGCTCGTCGGTGACGCGGCGCAGGATCCGCGACACCTGCATCTGCGAGATGCCGACGCGCTCGGCGATCTCGCTCTGGCTGAGCTCGTGCTCGAATCGCAGCATGAACACGCGGCGATCGATCGACGGCAGCCGGTTGACGGCCTCGGCGAGGCTCGTCGACGCGTCAACCACTGCGTATTGCTCGTCCTCGGCGCCGATCGTGTCGTGGCGGGTGGTCGACCCGTCAGCCGCGTCGCCGTCGATCGGAACGTCGAGCGAGGTGGCGTGGCGGGCGGCGAGCGCCTCAAGCGCCTCGAGCACCTGCTCGGTCCCGGCTCCGACGCGATCGGCGATCTCGTCGACGGTCGGCGAGCGGCCGGTCTTAGAGCTCAGCTCGGCGGTCGCCTGCTGCACCTTCAGCGCGAGCTCGAGCGTGCCTCTCGGCACGTGCAGCGACCATCCCTTGTCGCGGAAGTGGCGCTTGAGCTCACCGACAATCGTCGGTACCGCGAATGACGAGAAGGCGATGCCCCGCTGCGGATCGAACCGGTCGATCGACTTTACGAGGCCGAGGCATGCGACCTGGAAGAGGTCGTCGAACGGCTCTTGCGCGCGGGCGTAGCGTCCGGCTAGCTTGCGTGCCAGCGACAGGTGACGTCGAACGAGCTCGTCGCGCGCACCGCGATCACGCTCGACCTGCCACTGCCTGAACAGGGCCTCATCGCCGCCACGCTGCTCGGCTGGCGAACGATTGCTGTCAAACCGGGGGAGCGATATCGTCAAGAACGCGGTCCTCTGGGCGAACGTTCACATGTTCTCATGCCGCACAACCACTTTCCGGAGCGTCTCAGAAGCCAACGATCCCCCCGGCGCCGGAGCGCGGATCAGACGCCCCCGACAGCAGGCCATCGCCGGTCACGCGAATGATCTGCGCGTGACCGAACGAGCGGTCGCCGGCGGTGCTCTGCAGCACGTCGTAGCCACGGCGGCGCAGGCCGGCCAGCCACCCTCGCGGCGCCCCGTGCTCGAGCAGCACCGACGGCGGAGCGTCGTGGTGCCAGACGTGGAATGGGCTCGCGTCGGTGCGCGTCAGGCTCCAGCGTGCCGCCTCAACGGCATCGCCCGCCGGCTGCTGCGAGACGAGCAGCCGCGCGAGCAGCTGCAGCAGGATCTGCGGCTGCGCATCGCCGCCCATCGTCCCGAGCGCGACCTCGAGGGCGTCGGCCTCGTCGGTCACGAGCATCGGCGTGAGCGTGTGCGGAGGACGCCGCCGCGGCCCGTACTCGGCGGGGTGCCCCGGATCCAGGGAGAAGCCAAGGCCGCGGTTGTGCAGGAAGATCCCGTGACGCTCGAGCGCCAGGTGGGAGCCGAAGCCCGCCGCGTTGGACATGATCAACGAGACCCCGGTGCGATCACGATCGACCGCGCAGATGCAGGTCGTGCCGCCCTCGCGATAGTCGTCTGAGAGGTCGCGAGCGGCGAGCTCGCCGAGCGAGTATGCGCGCGGCGCGAGCCGCTCGTGCGAGACGAGGCTCGGCCCGTCGGCATGCTCGTGCAGCGCTTGCACGCGGTCAAACGCGGCCTGCCGGGCGGCCTCGATCAGCAGGAACGCCCAGCGCTCGTCGTCGGGATGGTCGGGCACGCCAACCTGGTCAGCGATCCAGGCGCTCGACAGCGCCAGGTAGCCCTGGGAGTTCGGCGGCGCTGACCACAGCCGTTGCCCGAACGCGCGGACGCCGAGTGGCGCCACCCAGTCGGCGTTGCCGGCGCGTAGGTCCCCCTCGCTGAACTCGCCGGCACCGAGCTCGAGTAGCTCCTGGCCCGGGTCGGCTTCATAGAAACCCCCGCGACCGGACTCCGCGATCGCACCGAGCACCGAGGCGACACCTGGGAGGCGCAGGCGCTGACCCACCCTCATGGTGTCGAACGCGCCGAACACGGCCTTGCGTAGCTCGGGGGCGAGCCCCGCTGAGGCGGCCGCCAGCGTCGGCGACGCCGGAAAGCCGTGTTCGGCGAGCAGCCGGGCGCTCTCGAACAGCTCACCGAGCTCGATCGTCGCAAATCGTTCGTGCAAGGCGATCAATCCATCGACGCAGCCGGGAACGGTAACCGCGCGGATGTCGCCGACGAACGGCATCAGCCGATGCCCGTCGCCCCGAAGCCGATCAGCGTCGGCGCCCGAGCCCGACCGGCCCGACGCGTTGAGCGCGGCGGGCGGCTCGCCCGCCCGCGAGACCAGCGCGAACAGGTCGCCGCCGAGCCCGCACATGTCCGGCCCCACGACCGCCATCACCGCCGCGGCCGCGATAATCGCGTCGACCGCGTTGCCGCCGCGCCGCATCGCGTCGACACCCGCTGACGCGGCAAGGTGATTGGCGGCCGCTACGGCGCCATCGGTCGAGTAGCGCGTCAACATCGGCTAACGAGCGGCGGCGGGTGCGCTCGCCGCCAGCTCCGCCAGCACCGTCTCGGTGTCGACCACTTCGGCAACCCCGCCCGCCAACGAGGTGGCGATCACCCGTCGGGCGTCATCGTGCGAGACCGCGCCGAATCCAAGGTCGGGGAGATCCGGTCCGGCGTTCGCGTCGGCAACGAACACGACGCGGTAATCGAGATCGTGGGCGTGGCGCGCGGTGGTCACCGAGCAGTACTGGGTCATCAATCCCGTGATCAGCAGCGTGTCGACGCCCGAGGTCTTAAGGATCGACTCCAGCCGCGTGTTGACGAACGCGCTGTAGCGGGTCTTGTCGACGATCGGCTCGGCCTGCGCCGGGGCGAGCTCGGGGATGATCTCCACGCCCTTGGTGCCGGCGATGAACGACGGGCTGTCGTCGAAGTCACCCATCCGCCCGGCATCGCTGCCGTCGGCCGCGACGATGTGGCGGATGAAGATCACTTGGGCGCGGGCCCCGCGCGCCGCCTCCAGCAGCAGCACGAGCCGATCGCGGATCTCCGCCGCGTGCGGCGTGTAGAGGGCGCCGTCGTCGTCGAAGTACTCGCGCTGCGCGTCGATCACTAGCAGCGCCGTCCGGGACGGTTCCAGCTCATAGATCATGTCTTTCTCCTCCTCCCCCCCGGGATCGGCGCCGGAGTCTATCCGGCACTGGACAGGCGGCTCACCTGCTCGGGGTCACGTCAGGGCTGGACGTCGAGCAGCTGCGCGAAGCGTGCGGTGACCTCGTCGGCGACACCCCAGGCGGGCACGAGGCCGGCGGCGTCCTGCGTCGCAGCCTGGGGCTGGTCGAGCTCCTCGAGAAACGCTTCAACGACCACCGGGTCGAACTGGTGACCGGCCTCGCGCAGCAATTCCTCGCGGGCGATCTCCGCGGTGCGCGCAGCGCGATAGCACCGGTCGGACGTGATCGCCTCGAACGCGTCGCACAGCGCGACAATCCTGGCGGCAAGCGGGATCTCCTCGCCCTTCAGTCGATCCGGATATCCGTTTCCGTCCCAGCGCTCGTGGCTGGCGCGGACGATCTTCGCGACGGGCCGCAACGCTGGAGCTGCGCTGAGGATCCGCTCGCCGAGGATCGTGTGCTGGTGGATGAACTCCCACTCGGCGGCATCGAGCTCGCCGGGCTTGTCGAGGATCGCGTCCGGGATGCCGACCTTGCCGATGTCGTGTAGCTCGGCGGCGCGGGCGAGCTCGTCGATCTCCTCGGTGCCCATCCCGAGTCGCCGGCCGACCGACACGGCAAGTCGGGCGACACCGGTGGAGTGCTCGCGCAGGCCCGGCTGCTTGGCGTGCATGATCCGGACCAGCACGTCGCGGGTCTGCTCCTTGGCCGACGACGAGCGGCGGCGCTTGCGCTCATACATGCGCTCGTCGGCGAGCTGCAGCGCGTAGTCGGGCGTCGTGGCCTCGTGCGGGAGCAGGACCGCTCCGCAGGAAGCGTTGATCGAGAACCTCTCGCCGTGCTCGCGAAGCGCGTCGGCAGCGAGCGCCACCGTCCCGTGCAGGTCGCCGAGCCGGGCCGGTAGCAGGGCGCAAAATTCGTCGCCACCGAGACGGTATGCGGCGCCGTGCGGGGAGACCGCTGCGGCGAGCTTGCCACCGAGCCGCGTGAGCAGCGCGTCCCCCGCGGGGTGGCCGAACGTGTCGTTGTATGTCTTGAAGCCGTCGAGGTCGAAGAGCATCAGCACGAGCGTTTCGCCGGCGGCCTCCGAGACCTCCGCGAGCCGCCCGTTGAGATCGCCGGCGAGCTTGCGCCGGTTGCCCAGGCCGGTGAGCGCGTCAGTCAACGCCTGCTCGCGCAGCGTCTCGTGCGCGAGGATCTCCGTGACGGCGGTGTGCGCACGCTGGACGAGGCCGGCGAGCAGTTCCTGCTCATCGACGCGGAACTCACGTGCGTGCCTGGCGACGCTGAGCGCCCCCTGGCCCGAGATCGGTTCGTTCGCGAGGCTCAGCGGCACCGCGAGCGCCCAGACCCCGTCGCGCTCGAGCTGCTGCAGCTGGCCGGAGCGCTTGGCGATCCGTGCGACCTCCTCGAGCAGCCCCGACAGCGACCAGTCGCCGGCGGCGTCGACCAGCTTCGATCGGTCGGCGACGTCGAGCGTGAACTGGCCGCCCTCGGCGTCGAGCGCCTCGATCGAGCCGTTGAGGACGATGCTCGACAGCGCCGGCAAGTCGAGCTTGGCGGCGAACGCATCGCCAAGCCGCCGCACGGCCGTCTGCAGCCGCGTGCGTTCACGTGCGACCAGTTCGAGGCGGTGCTGTGCCTGGGCGATCCGTGCGCTGCGGTCGCGCTCGAGCAGCAGCAGCAGCGCGCTGACCGGGAGCACCATCAGCAGCACGAGGTGGTCGTGGCGCCCCGCGTGGGCGAGCAGCAGGCCGAGCGGGGCGATGCACCCGTCGATCAGCCAAACGACCGCGACCACTCGTAGCTGCAGCGTCGGCGCGACCCCCAGCGCGAATGACTCGCGCAGCGTCGACGTCGCCAGGTCGAGGACGCAGCCGGCTAGGAACGCGGCGAGATAGACCGCGATCGAGTCGACCGCGCCGTGCGGCCTTCCCGCGATCGCGAGTACGACCGCCGGGCCGACCGCATGCCATGCATTCGGGATCGAGAACAGCACGTGATCCACCGACACGCGTCTCGCGGCCCAGCGCGCGACACTGCCGAGCACGAGCGCCGCGGCTGTCAGCAGCGGCACCGTCGTCGGCGGCAGCAGCAGCAACATCGGCACGAGCAGCACGTAGGTCGGAACCACGTAGCCGGCCCCGAGCGGGAACCGGACGGCGGTAGCGACTAGCGCATACAGGCCAACCAACAGCAGCGCCAACCACGGGTCGACGCTGTGCGACGAAAGCGCAGACGCAGCGAGCGGACCGGCGACGCCGAGAAACAGGACGGCGGCGGCGCCTTCGACGATCAGCTCCCGGCGGCTCGCACGGTCGGTCCGCGACTCCCAGGAGTCCTCGAGTAGGCGCTCTACGGGGTCGCTGGCGCGTGCGTCATCAAGTTGTGTGTCTTGCATAGCCGGTTTGAAAAAACTTGGTTTGAACTAAAGATCGGCAGAGGGGGCGGCGCCTGGAGCGCGCCGCCCCCTCTTGCCACTACTTTGCGTACGGATCGACAAAGACGTCGTCGATCGACCAGGCGCTCCCGCGGGAGTCGGCGGTGAACACGAAACGGACGTTCACGCTGAGCCCGGGCGGCAGAACCCGGCCGAGGATCAGCGACGGCGTCGCTGCCCAAGAGTCGTAGTCGTCGCCGCTCAGGTTGGTGAGCGGGAACGTCATTACGTGCCCGCCCGGCGTCGAGACCTGCACTGCGACGTGCAGCACGGAGCTCGAGGAGCCGTTCGCGGCATTCGCGAAGAAGCGCCACGACGGGGTCAGGTTGCTAACGCAGAACGTCGGCGAGATCGCGCTGCCCCCGGAGGCGATGCTCAGCGACTGGTGGTCGCTGGACCCATCCACGTGCCACCGCTCGTTACCCGGCGCAACGGCGGCGTTGTTCAGGGTCCATCCGGTCATCGCGCCCTCGAACGTCCCGCCGGAGACCGGCGTGTAGTTCGCGGTGTCGCCCAGCGCCGCAAACAGCGGCGACGAGGACAGCGTGGGACACGTGACGGGTGTGGCAGCAGCTGCGGGTTGCGCGGCGACTGCGAGTGCGAAGCAAGCCGCAACCAAAGCGAGTGCTCGCTTATGCGGCCAACTTGTCACGTACGGCAAGGGGACCTCCTTGTCCTAACTTCGTCTATATGAAGGTCGGCGGCTGGGCCGTCTCCGTGAGACCCCTGGCTTTGCGTCCCTGCCTCGCGGCAGGTTTGCCTTTGGCGACGTTCGTGTATCGGCGCGATCGCGAGGAATCGATACTGATGAGGAGTTTTTGGCCAAACGTCCGATTCCGCGCCAACTGGTGGAAAATCGGGCGGTTTTCGAGCGTTAAGCGAGCGCCTGGCGCAGGTCGGCGACTAGGTCGCCGGGATCCTCGACGCCGCAGCTCAGTCGCACGAGATCGGGCGGCACGGCGGCACTCGAGCCCTCGACCGACTGGTGCGTCATCACCTGAGGCACTTCGATCAGCGACTCGACGCCACCGAGCGACTCGGCCAGCGTGAACAGCCGCGTACGCGTGGCGATCGCCGCGGCGTCCGGATGCCGGAAGCTGACCATGCCGCTGAACCCCGGCCAGCGAACGTCCTCGACGCGCGGGGCCGCACGCAGCAGCTCGACGACCGCCTCGGCGCTGCGCGCATGCGCCGCCATCCGCAGATGCAGCGTGCGCAGCCCCCGATGCACGAGGAAGCAGTCAAACGGGCCCGGGACGGCGCCGACGGCGTTCTGCACGAACCGCAGGCGCTCGTGCCACTCCGGGTCCTGGGCGATCACGGCGCCTCCGACGACGTCGGAGTGTCCCCCTAGGTACTTCGTGGTCGAATGCGCGACGAAGTCGGCGCCGAGCTCGAGCGGCCGTTGGTTGGCGGGCGTCGCGAATGTGTTGTCGACCGCGACCAGAGCGTTCTTGCTTCTCGCGACGACCGCTTCGATGTCGACGACGTTGAGCAGCGGATTGGTCGGGCTCTCGACCCAGATCAGCCGCGTGTCATCGCGCACGGCTCGCTCGAGCGCGTCAAGGTCGGTCTGGTCGACGAGGTCGAACGTCAGGCCCCAGCGGCTCAGCACCTTGTCGACGAGGCGGAACGTGCCACCGTAGAGGTCAGCGGGCATCACGACGTGCGACCCGGCCTCGCATACCACGGTGATCAGCGCGTGCTCGGCGGCGAGGCCGGATGAGAACGCGACGGCGGGGCCCCCTTCGAGCTCGCCGAGCGCCTGCTCGAGCGCGGCACGGGTCGGGTTCGCCGAGCGCGCGTAGTCGTAGTCGCCGACGAACTCTCCCGGCGCGGGCTGGGCATAGGTCGAGGTCTGGTGGATCGCCGGGATCACCGAGCCGAACGACGGATCGGGCGTCAGGCCCGCGTGCACGGCTCGCGTGGCGAACGCGTCGCGACGCGGCTGCGAATCGGTCACGAAGCCAATGCTTCCAGCAAATCGGTGCGCGTGACGAGCCCCTCGGCGCGTCCGTCGCGCGTGACCAGCAGCGCCTGCTGCTCGCCGACGAGCAACTCGACCGCTTCGCGCACCGGGTCGTCGATCGACACCGCTGGGAACGGCGGTTCCATCACCTCGACGATCTC
>DASXDD010000012.1:0-3125 GCA_036490775.1 Solirubrobacteraceae bacterium
AATCGCAGCCTGCGGCTGCGCGGCGATGACTACGAGTTGGTCGTCAAGGGCTTGCGACCGGGCGTCGCCGCGCGACTGCTCGAGCATCTCACAGCGACATGACCGAGCTGCTCGAGCTCGACCGGCTGCACGTCTGGCATCCCTACAGCCCGATGCCTGCGACCGGTCAGCCGCTTCCGGTCGTATCCGCCGAGGGGGTCCGTCTGCGCCTGGCCGATGGCAGCGAGCTGATCGATGCAATGTCGTCGTGGTGGTGCGCCGTCCACGGCTACCGGCATCCCGCACTCGACGGCGCCGTGCGGGCGCAGCTCGACCGTATGGCGCACGTGATGTTCGGCGGCCTCACGCACGAGCCGGCCGTGCGGCTCGCGACCACGCTGGTGGAGCTGACCCCCGACCCACTCGAGCACGTGTTCTTTTCCGATTCGGGCTCGATCGCCGTCGAGGTCGCGATCAAGATGGCGCTTCAGTACTGGCGCGCGCAGGGCGCCCCGGAGCGGCGGCGGCTGTTGACCGCCCGCGGCGGCTACCACGGGGACACATTCGGGGCGATGGCCGTGTGTGATCCGGTCAACGGGATGCATTCGCTGTTCGACGGCGCGCTCGCCGAGCACGTGTTCGTCGACCGGCCGGCGGCGGGCTTTGAGACGGCGCCCGACGAAGCCTATGTCGCGCATGTCACCGAAGCCGTCGATCGCCATGCGCACGAGCTGGCGGCGGTGATCATCGAGCCGGTCGTCCAAGGCGCCGGCGGCATGCACTTCTACAACCCGGCGATCGTGAGTCTGCTCCGTGAGCTCTGCGACCGACACGGCCTGCTCTTGATCCTCGACGAGATCGCGACCGGCTTCGGGCGCACCGGCGCCTTGTTCGCCAGCCACCACGCCGACGTGGCGCCCGACGTGATGTGTGTCGGCAAGGCACTGAGCGGCGGCTACCTGCCGTTGGCCGCCACGCTGTGCACGCCCCGGATCGCCAAGGCGATCTCGCAGGGCGAGGGCGGTGCGCTGATGCACGGCCCGACGTTCATGGCAAACGCGCTTGCCTGCAGCGTCGCGCTGGCGAGCCTCGCGCTGCTCGGCGAGGGATCCTGGCGAGGGCACGTGGCACGCATCGAAGCCGGCCTCGCCGACGGCCTGGCTCCGGCACGCGCGGTGCCGGGCGTCGCCGACGTCCGCGTCCTCGGCGCGATCGGCGTCGTGCAGCTCGAGCGCCCCGTGGACGTCGCGGCCGCCACCGCGGCCGCGGTGCGGCGCGGGGTCTGGTTGCGGCCGTTTGCAGACCTCGTGTACACGATGCCCCCGTACGTGACCGACGACAAGGACCTCGCACGGATCGCCGACGCGGTCGTGGCGGCTGCGCACGCCGGGGGTGGCGGGCGGTGAGGCAGCTCGTCGTCGCCGGCACCGACACGGCCGTCGGCAAGACGATCGTCACGGCCGCGGTGGCCGCACTCGCCAACGCGAGTGGCCGGCGCGTCGCCGTCGTCAAGCCGGTGCAGACCGGCGTTGCCCCCGACGAGCCCGGCGACCTTCACGAGGTCTGGCGGCTGTCGGGTGTCGAGGATCTCCACGAGCTCGCCCGGTTTGCCGATCCGCTTGCTCCCGCCACGGCGGCGCGGCGCGCGAACCGCGAGACGCCGTCAGTGCAGCAGCTCGCCGAGGCGATCGGGCGACTGGCCGCTCGTGACCTGGTACTGATCGAGGGCGCCGGCGGGCTGCTGGTCCATCTCGACCTCGAGGGAGGCACGTTGGCCGACCTCGCGGCAGCGCTCCGCGCACCCACGATCGTCGTCGCCCGCGCGGGTCTCGGCACGCTCAACGCGAGCGCCCTGACCTGCGAGGCGCTGAGGGCGCGCGGCGTGGACTGTCTCGGTGTCGTGATCGGCGCATGGCCGGCCGACCCTGATCTCGCAGCCGCCTGCAACCTCGATGATCTGCCGGCGTACACCGGCTGCCCCGTGCTCGGCCGCCTGCCCGACGGCGCCGGCGGGCTCGGTCGAGCCGAGTTTCTCGAGGCCGCCCGCGCCGGCCTGGACCCGGTGCTGATCGGCGGACAGCCGATCGCGCGATGAACGAGATCGACGCCACGCTCGAGCGCCTGCGCGGCGCGGGCCTGTACCGCGAGCTGCGCACCGTCGACAGCGCCCAGGGTGCACGCGTCACGATCGATGGTCGTGAGGTGCTGCTGATGTGCTCCAACGACTACCTCGGGCTGGCCGCCGACCCCAGGGTTCGCGCCGCCGCGGCCGAGGCGGCCGAGCGTTGGGGCGCCGGTGCCGGCGCGTCGCGCTTGGTGTCGGGCAACATGACGATTCACGACGCGCTCGAGCGAGAGCTCGCCGAGTTCAAGGGCCACGACGCCTGCGTGCTGTTCGGGTCGGGCTTCCTGGCCAACACGGGCGTCATCCCGGCGCTCGCCGGACGCGGCGACGTGATCCTCTCCGATGCGCTCAACCACGCCTCAATCATCGAAGGCTGTCGGCAGTCGCATGCGGAGACGATCGTCTACGAGCACTGCGATCTCGATGCGCTCGCCGACGGCCTGCGGCGCGCAGCCGGACGGCGGACGCTGATCGTCACCGACACGGTGTTCTCGATGGACGGCGATCTCGCGCCGCTTGAAGGGATCGTCGAGCTCGCCGGTCGCCACGGCGCGCGCATCGTCGTCGACGAGGCCCACGCAACCGGCGTCGTCGGTCCCGGCGGCCGAGGGCTAGTCGCCGCGCTGGGGCTCGAGCGGACGGTGGATGTCGTCGTCGGCACGCTCAGCAAGGCACTGGGCAGCTATGGGGCGTTCGCGTGCTGTGACCGGCCGATGGCCGAGTTTCTCGTCAACCGGGCTCGGACGCTGATCTTCTCGACGGCGCTGCCGCCGCCGTCGGTCGCGGCCGCGGGGGCCGCATTGCAGATCGTCCGCGAACAGCCGGCGATCGTCGAGCGCCTGCGACTCAACGCGCGCCAGCTCAGAACCGAGCTCGCCGGCGCCGGGTTCGACGTCCCCGCGGGCGAGACCCCGATCATCCCGCTGATCATCGGCGACCCGCGCGACGCCAGCGCTCTCTGTGAGGCGGGACTGCGAGGCGGCGTATTCGCCCAGGCGATCCGCCCGCCGACGGTGCCTGA
>DASXDD010000013.1:0-36250 GCA_036490775.1 Solirubrobacteraceae bacterium
ACCCGAAAGCCGTCGGGGTCCTCGAAGGTCAGGCCATGCTCGGCCCAGTACGGATTGGCGGGAGGGACCGCACCAACGCCAAGGCGCAAGGCCACTTCCTCGACCGCCGCGTCGTCGCCGAGGTAGAACACCAACAGCGACTCGGGATGCGGCTGTGGCCCGCCGTGCTCGCCGCCCGACGTCAGCTCGAGGTGCGCCCCCGTGCCCGGGATCTCGAGGAACACTCCCTCGTAGCCGTCGTGATCCTGGAACCCGCCGACCTCGGTCAGGCCGATGCCGTCGCGGTAGAAGGCCACGAGCGCGTCGAGGCGCTCAGTGTGTCGGGCGACGCGCAATTGCACGTGCCGAGACTAGTCCTCGAGCAGCACCGTGTCTTCGTGCGAATACGCGGGGGCGCAGCAGCAGAGCAGGACCAGGGTCTCGTCGGCATCGGCCCAGAGCTTGTGCGGTACTCCCGGCGCGATCACGATGCAATCGCCGGCCCGCACCGCGCGCTCCTCATCGCCGAGGCGCATCCGTCCGCTTCCATCGGTGAACAGATAGATCTCCTCGGCGCGGCGGTGAAAGTGAGCGACGGTCGCGGTCCCGGCCCCGACGACCGCCTCGGCCAGGCTCTGGTTGGCCGAGTTGCCCGACGGGATCCCGGCCAGCTCCCGGATCGACGATCCGTCCGCGGTGATGAACGCATCACGTTGCTCGCGTCGCACGATCTCCATCGACGCACCAGCGTACGCGCGGCGCGCGCCGTGTGCGGTCGCGCTAGCCGCCTAGCACCGGCGCGACCGGCGTGCAGGCCGGGTGCTGCGGGTGGGCGGGATCCAGCGCCGTCAGCACGTCGGCGTCGGCGATGTGGTCGTAGCCCATCGACAGGTGCTCGCCCTGGTCGAGCGCGCACTGGTTCTGGAGCGTGATGTTGGTGACGTCCGGGCCGGTCAGGAACGCCGAGGTGTAGGGGGTGACGACCTCGTCGTTGCGCGACTCAATCACGGTGTAGTCGACGCCAGGGACGGTGTCGCCGCCTGAGTTGAGCTCGGTTATGAACGCCGAGCCGGCCTGCTGCTCAGCGCACGCGGGACATGCGGCGAGGGTTGCATTGGAGCCGGGGATGTGGCTGGCGAGCGTGAAGAACCCGTCGAGCGTCGTCCCGTGGTTGGACGGAGCGAGCCCGATCAGCGCGTGGACCTTCGACGCGCCGTGGAGGAACTTCAGGTAGTAGCGGGGCATCATCCCGCCCTGCGAATGGCCGACGATGTCGACCTGCTTGGCGCCGGTCGCTGACAACACCGTGTCGACGAAGCTCGACAGTTGCGATGCGGAGCTCTCGATCGGCCCGGTGCCGTAGACGCCGATCGTGCCGCTGCCGCCGAACGAGCCGTAGTTGAACGCGAACACGCAATAGCCGTCGTTGACCAGCAGCGGCGACAGTGCCTGCCAGTTGTTGGCCATGTCCTCGAACGTTCCGTGGACGAGCACCACCGGCCGGGGATGCGCCGCCGATGGCCGGCAGTCGAAGTTGTTGGCTCCGGGCGGGCTCGCGGTCGGACTTGAGTGCGCGAATCCGTTGGCGCTGTTGTAAATGACCGGCAGTTGCGCGGCCGAGGCCGCGGACGCCATGCCGCAGGCAAGCAGTCCGGTCACGATCACGACGAGCCATCTGTGCATCTCACGCGAGGCTGTACCCGGCGCCAGATTGAGTCAAACGGTCGCGCTGTCACAAACGTGCGGTGGTAGGTTCGCACCATGCGCTGGGTGCCGCGGATCGCGCTGGTGGTGCTGGCCGTTGCCTGGGGTACAGCGGGCGTGACCGGAGCGGCGCAAGCGTCTGCCTCGTCGAGCCGGTGGCCGAGCGCCGCCGACTACCAGACGATCAAGACCGCCGCCGCGGTCCGCGACCAGATCCTGTTTCACATCCGCAATTGGCGCCGGAAGGCCTACGCCGCGCAGCTCGCCCTGCAAACGCTGCTGACCGTGCGAGTCAAGCCGGGCTCATGCCTGACGTTCGTTGCCGAACTGGCGGGCAACCTCGAGGACCTCGCCAACGCCTACCAGGGCGAGAAGTGGGGCCCGCTGATCCGCACCGTCAGACACGAGCCGTCAGTCGCGCACGCCTGCAAGCGACCGCAGCAGGGCTGGACTCTGCTTACCGTCTGAGCGTGCGGACTAGGCGGTCGGCGTCGCCAGCGCCTTGCGCTGGATCCACTTCGAGCTGCACGGGATCTTCGTCCGGTCGCAGCGGTCCGCGAATGCCCTGGCGATCTCGGTCACCTCGGAGAGCAGGTCGTCGGCCAGCCTGATCGGATCGAGCCCGAGCTCGAGGAGGTGGCTGTTCTCGACGTACAGCTCGTTCTCGGCGGCTTCCTTGCGCGGGTTCTCGACGTAGTCGATCTCAGCACCGGTGAGGCTCGAGACGAGCTTGGCGAGCTCGACCACCCGGTGACTCTCGGTCATCTGATTGAACACGCGTACCCGCTCCTGGTGCTCCGGCGGGTTCTCGATTGCCAGCTGGATACAGCGGACCGTGTCCTGGATGTGGATGAACGCGCGCGTCTGACCGCCGGTGCCGTGGACGGTCAGCGGATAGCCGATCGCGGCTTGCATCAGGAAGCGGTTGAGCACGGTCCCGTAATCGCCGTCGTAGTCAAAGCGGTTGATCAGCCGCTCGTCGAGGCGCGTCTCGGCGGTCTGGGTACCCCACACGATCCCCTGGTGCAGGTCCGTGACCCGAGTGCCGTCGTTCTTGTTATAGAACGCGAACAGCAGCTGGTCCTGGGTCTTGGTCATGTGGTAGACGCTGCCCGGATTGACCGGGTAGAGAATCTCCTGCTCGATCTCGCCGCCCTCGTCGGTGTCGAAGCGCACCCGCAGGTACCCCTCGGGGATCTTCACGCCGGCGGTGCCGTAGCCGTAGACGCCCATCGTCCCGAGATGCACGACGTGCGTGTCGAGCTCGGTCTCGACGATCGCAGCGAGCAGATTGTGCGTCGCGTTGACGTTGTTGTTGACCGTGTAGCGCTTGTGCCACGAGCTCTTCATCGAGTACGGGGCCGCCCGCTGCTCGGCGAAGTGCACGACCGCGTCGGGCTGCCACTCGAGCAGCAGGTCGAGCATCTGGCGGTAGTTCTCGGCGACGTTGAAGTTGTAAAACGGGATCTCGCGGCCAGTGAGCTCGCGCCACGCCGCCAGGCGCGTCCCGAGCGGCTGGATCGGCGTCAGCGACTCTGCCTCCAGCTCGACATCCGCCTTGCGTCGCGCGAGGTTGTCGACGATTACGACCTCATGACCGCTAGCCGACAGATGCAGGGATGTGGGCCAGCCACAGAAGCCGTCTCCACCAAGAATCAAGATGCGCAAGGAATCTCCTTCGTACATACGGGTCGCGCTCGTGCAATCGCGCCGCCAGGTCCTCGAACTTGGTCATGGTACGCGTCCTGAGAGCGGATACCCCCCACCTGCCCGCGGCGTCGCTCCTGAAAGCGGTTGATTGCAGGGAAAAGACGGACTCACCCAGGCCGGGTGAAGCGCAGTCACCCGCGTCCCGCCGAGGATCACGACCGACTAGAAAGGACGAACGATGGTCGAGCGAATCGAAGACATGCCTCCCGGGACGATCGGCTTCACGGCTGACGGCAAGCTGACCGTCGCGGACTACCGCGACGTGCTCGAGCCAGCGCTGCGAGAGGCGGCCGAGTCGGGCGAGATCCGAATGGTGTTCCAGCTCACCGACTTCAAGGGGCTCGAGCCCGGCGCCTGGTATCAGGACATCAAGACCGGACTCGGGCTGGGCCTCGGACACCACTCCGCGTGGAAGCGATCGGCGATCGTCACCGACATCGAGTGGGTCGGCAAGGCGTTTGAGATGTTTGCGTGGATCACACCGGGCGAAGTGATGGTCTGGGGCCTCGATCAGCTCGAGCCGGCCAAGACCTGGGTCGCCGGCTGAGCTGCCGCTTCACCCGGCCGGGGTGAGGCGAGGTCACCCGGCGCGCCGGTTAGCTGCGAGCTGACCGCGAGACCAACGCACAAAAGGACGGCCCTGCAATGCCCGACGCTGACCAGCCGAACATCCTGGTGATCTGGGGCGACGACATCGGGATCACGAATCTGAGCTGTTACAGCGACGGGCTGATGGGCTATCGGACGCCGAACATCGACCGGATCGCCGACGAGGGCATGAGGTTCACCGATTCCTACGGCGAGCAGAGCTGCACTGCCGGGCGGTCGTCGTTCATCACCGGCCAGAGCGTGTTCCGTACCGGCCTGAGCAAGGTCGGGATGCCCGGCGCCGACGTCGGCCTGCAGGCTGAGGACGTGACCATCGCCGAGCTGCTCAAACCGCTCGGCTACGCGACAGGACAGTTCGGCAAGAACCACCTGGGCGACCTGAACAAGTACCTGCCGACCGCCCATGGCTTTGACGAGTTCTTCGGCAACCTGTATCACCTCAACGCCGAGGAGGAGCCCGAGTCGGCCAACTGGCCGCCGGTAGAAGACTTTCCGGGTTTCAACGAGCGCTTCACGCCGCGCGGAGTGATCCATTCATGGGCCACCGACACCGATGACGACACCGAGGATCCGCGCTACGGGCGGGTCGGCCGGCAGCGGATCGAGGACACGGGCAAGCTCACCAGCAAGCGGATGGAGACGATCGACGACGAGGTGCTCGAGCACGCGCTGGACTTCGTCGACCGCCAGGCCGAGGCCGGCACGCCCTTCTTCTGCTGGTTCAACACCACCCACATGCACTTCCGCACCCACCCCAAGCCCGAGAGCGTCGGGCAGGCCGGGCGCTGGCAGTCGCCGTATCACGACACGATGATCGATCACGACAAGGTCGTCGGTGCGGTGCTGGACAAGCTCGACGAGCTGGGGCTCGCGGAGAACACGATCGTGATCTACAGCACCGACAACGGGCCGCACATGAACACCTGGCCCGACGGTGGGATGACGCCGTTTCGCAGTGAGAAGAACACCAACTGGGAGGGCGCGTTCCGGATCCCGGAGATGATCCGCTGGCCGAGGAAGATCGCGGCCGGGGTGGTGTCCAACGAGATCGTGCAGCATCACGACTGGTTGCCGACGTTCCTGGCCGCCGCGGGCGAGCCCGAGATCGTGGAGAAGCTAAAAGCTGGTCACGCGATCGGCGAGACCACCTACAAGGTCCACATCGACGGGTACAACCTGCTGCCCTACGTGACCGGCGAAGTCGACACGTCACCGCGCAAGGGCCTGATCTACTTCTCCGATGACGGTGACGTGCTGGCGGTGCGCTTCGACAATTGGAAGGTCGTGTTCATGGAGCAGCGCGTGCAGGGCACGCTCCAGATCTGGGCCGAGCCGTTCGTCGCCCTCCGCGTTCCGAAGCTCTTCAACCTGCGGATCGATCCGTATGAGCGCGCCGACATCACATCGAACACCTACTACGACTGGCTGGTCGGCAGCGACTACATCCTGCTGGCCGCCACCACGCTGGTTGCCCAGTTCCTGGCGACGTTCACAGAGTTTCCGCCGCGCCAGAAGGCGGCCAGCTTCACGATCGATCAGGTCGTAGAGAAGCTCGAAAGCGCCTTGACCCACGGCCAGTAGACGTGGAAGCCACGACCCGAGATCCAGTGACGGCCGCTGAGATGGCCTGGATTCCGGGCGGCGCGTTCCGGATGGGCTCCGACGCCCACTATCGGGAGGAGGCCCCCGCGCGCGAGGTTGCGGTCGATGGCTTCTGGATCGATCGCTTCCCGGTGACCAACTCCCAGTACGCCGAGTTCGTTCGCGACACCGGTTACGTGACCGTCGCCGAGCGCGCGCTGAACCCAGCGGACTTTCCCGGTGCTCCGGCGGAGAACCTGGTGCCGGGCTCGCTCGTATTCACGATGTCCAGCGGCCCCGTGGACCTGCGTCATCTCAGCCAATGGTGGACCTGGACGCCGGGCGCCAGCTGGCGCCGGCCCGAGGGACCCGGCAGCTCGATCTCCGGCCGCGATGACGAGCCGGTCGTGCACGTGTCATATGAGGACGCCGAGGCCTACGCGACATGGGCCGCAAAGAAGCTTCCGACCGAGACCCAGTGGGAGTGCGCCGCGCGCGGCGGGCTAGACGGCGCGACGTACGTGTGGGGCGACGAGCCCGAGCCCCAGGGCGAGCGGCTTGCGAACTTCTGGCACGGCGACTTCCCGTGGCGCCACGACGACGGCTTGGCGACCAGGTCGCCGGTCGGGTCCTATCCACCGAATGGCTACGGCCTGTTCGACATGGCCGGGAACGTCTGGGAATGGACCTCGGACTGGTTCGTCCAACATCTGGGCGGCGAGGATCGCCCGTGCTGCGTGCCGAGCAACCCAACGGGCGTCCGCGAGCAGGACAGCTACGACGCCGCGCAGCCTCAGTTCCTGATCGCGCGAAAGGTGATCAAGGGTGGCTCCTATCTGTGCGCCGACAGCTACTGCATGCGCTACCGACCGGCCGCGCGCCGCCCGCAGATGGTCGACACCGGCATGAGCCACATCGGCTTCCGCTGCGCACGAACTGACTCAACCGATCCGACCAAGGAGCACTGATATGGCAGTTGACACATTGATCGCGTACGTCGGGGTCTATGGCAATGTCGCCGACGCCGAGGCCGACTACGACCTGGTGAAGCAGCTCCACACCGAGGCCGGGCTGATCGACGCCTACGACGCAGCGGTGATTGAGCGCAAGGGCGACAAGACCAAGATCGTCAAGAAGCATGAGACGCCGACGCGGGTCGGCGGCGTTCTCGGCGGAGGCGTCGGTCTCGCGACCGGCCTGGTGGTTGCGCTGTTCCCATTTGCGGCGATCGGTGGCGGGCTGCTCGTGGGGGCGACGGCCGGCGGCGCGATCCTGGGCGCCGTCGCTGGTCACGCCGCCGCGGGCATGAGCCGGCACGACCTCAAGGAGCTCGGCGAGCACCTCGACTCCGGCGAGGCCGGTCTGATCGTCGTCGGGATCTCCGACATGGGCGCGAAGGTCGAGGCGTCGATGAAGCGCGCCGAGAAGCTCGAGCAGAGGGAACTCAAGGCCGACAACGACGAGATCGAGCGCGACGCGACCTCGGCCGGAGCGAGCGCGAGCTAGCGCCCCGACCGCAGCGAAGTCATCGGTGCGGCGCTATCGGAGCGCTGCAAGCACCCGGTTGGCCATGTTCTGCTCCCCGGCCTGGTTGGGGTGCAGCGGATATCCCGGAGAGGTCGGCACGATGCCGTTCACCCACGCGGTGCCTGGCGACTTGCAGGCGTCGTGCCCGACGCTTGACGTGAACGTGTTGACGTACGTGGCGGCGTTGTTGGTCGCGCCGTTGGAGACCACCGAGTTGAGCTGCTGCTCGAGTGAGTTGATGTAGGCGATGTCGCCCGAGGACAGCGGCACAACCGGCCAGCAGTTGGAGCCGTTGACCGGGAGCCCGTCGGGGTAACCGACGATCACGACGCGCGCCTGTGGCGAGCGTGCGTGGATGCCCTGGAGCACCGCCGCGACCTTCGCGCCGGTCGCGTTGACCGCGGCTACGTTCGGGTCCCCGCCCGCCGCGGCGTAGTGGTTCTTGCAGGCGCTCCCCGTGGGACGGATGATGTCGAGCTTCACGCACTCCTCCACGATCCCGATCAGGCCTGCGTCGTTGCCGCCGATCCCGACAGTGACCAGCGAGTCCGCCGCTGACAGCGCGTTGAATTGCGGCGGGTTGGTGCCGCCGAAGGGCACCGACTGCGGCTGTGTCATGTTCGCCGTGGTGGCGCTGCCGCAGCTGACATCGGTGAACGAGCTCGGTGCGATCACGCGCGCGACGTCGGACGGATAGTTGTGAGTCGATCGCCCGCAACCGATCGGGTTGCCCGTCGGCGTGAGCACGAGCGGCGCCGACGTGTACGAGTCGCCGAGTGACACGTACGGCCCGGCAGCGGCTTGACCGACCGCTGGAACAACGGCCAGCGCCAGCAGGCTCATCGATACGGCTGCGCAGGCGCGCGCTCGGCCGACGCTCACGGTCAGATGCTTCATCGCTCCTCCTCTCGCGGAACCCGTGACTGAACTATCGCAGCACGAAGCCCGTCCCGAGCGGGTCCCGCGGGTCGAGGAAGAAGCGGTGCTCGCCGGTGCGAAACGCAGATCCCTCGACCTCGGTCAACAGCCCGGCGCCGGTCCGCCCGATTGCACGGGCATGGAAGGTCGTGTTGACGATCGAGTCCGCTCGCCAGGTCTCACCGTCGGCGAGCGCCCCGTCCTCACACAGCAACGCCGTTCGCGCCGACGTCGCCGAGCCCGTCGGCGAACGGTCGACCTCTCCGTCGGCGAAGATCGCGACCGTTCGCTGGTGCAGCGGACCTACCTCCTCGTAGAGGACGGTCCCGTAGATCCCCGAGAGGCGATCGTCATCCGGATGGCGCGATACATCGCTGCCATCCAGTTCGCGTTTGACGCGGCGGCCGACCGCGATCAGCTCGGGAAGCTGGTCGGGCGCAACTCGCAGGGCCCAGCTGGCCGCCGGCGCAAACGCGTAGATCGCGCCGCCGTACGCGACGTCAACCTCCGCGCCGCCGGCGGCGACGCCCCGCGCGATCACATACGACGGCACGTTGCGAAATGCCACTGTTTGGACGGCACCGGCTTCGGTTCTCACGCTCGCAACCACGCGCCCGGACGGGACATCGATCGTGACCTCGGTCTCCCCGTCGGCGGGCGCTGGGACCCGACCGGACTCAACCGCCCACGCGCCGAGCGCGATCGTCCCGTGACCGCAGGCGGTCGAGTAGCCGTCCTTGTGCCAGAACAGCACGCCGAGGTCAGCGCCCTCGTCGTCGGGCGGCACCAGAAAGCATCCGTACATGTCGGCGTGCCCGCGTGGCTCGTGGCACAGGAGGCGGCGCACGCGATCGACCTCGTCGGACCGCGAGGCGTACTCGCGCCGGTCGCGCACGCTCGCGCCGGGGATCTCGACCGCGCCCTGTTCGACGATCCGAAACGGCTCGCCCGCCGTGTGGTAATCGGTCGTGGCTACCTCCATGCTCGGCGACCTAGCGATGCTGCGCCGGGACGATCGCGAGCCCGATCGGATTGGTGCCGACCGGCACCGGAATCTTGACTGGGGACGACTGTTCCTCGGTGAGCCGGCCGCTCGCTCCAATGCGCAGCGCATGTAGTTGGTTGCCACGGCCTGCCGGAATCTGAGCGACCGCCCGCATGTCGAGCAGGAAGATCACACGTCCACTCGGATCGAGTTCGAAGTTCCACGGGTTGCCCGGGGCGTCGAGCTTGATCGACTGGATCTCGTGCGGACGGGTCGGATCGCCCGAGATGTCGAACACGCTCATGCTGTCGCTACCGGCGTTGCCGGTGTACATGCGCGTGCCGGCCGCATTTACGTGCGTCCAGCACGGCAGGCGCGAGTGCGGGTTCGGGATCGCGCGCACGAACGTCAGGCGCGCCTGGTCGTTCCAGCGATAGATGATCGTCCGCGCGAGATTGGCGACCTGCGCGTAGAGGATCTTGCGCTTCGGGTGCGACACGAGTCCGGCCGGCCACACGAACCGGACCCTGTGTCCGCCGGGGAACGCTCCCTTGGCGAGCCTCAGCGGCGAGTTCGGCCCCTGCGTCAGCGTCCCGGTCGCACCGATCCGAAACGCCCTGAACACGCCGGCCTCCTCGCTGGTAATCAGGACCTTGTGGTCCGGGGTGACGTAGGCCTGAAGCGGCGACGAGCCGGGCGGCACGTTGATCGAGCTGATCGGGCCGCTGAGCGAGCCGTCGGGCGCAACGCGAAAGCTCGAGTAGTTGGCCGGCGTCGACACGAGGCCGCGGACACCGTCCTGCGCCTTGTTGGCGACGATCAGCGTGCTGCCGGCGAGCCCGACGCTGGACGGCGCCTTCCCGTTGGACGGAAACGGCGACCCGGCCACAGGCGTCAGCCCACCGCCAGGCGCGATGTGGAACACCGCGATCGTGTCGGAGCTCGAGTTGACCGCGAACAACAGCGTCCGGCCCGGGTTGGTGATCACTTCCTGGTCTGCGTCCAACACTCCCGAGTCGCTGAGGTCATGTGAGCCGCTGCCCCCGGTCGGATACCTCCGCACGTCCTTGGCGCTGAGCGAGCCGTTGCGGTAGTGAAACGCGAGGATCGCGTTGGAGTCCGGCGAGCGCGAGTTCGTCTCGATGTAGACAGTCCCGTTCAGCGGCGCGCGCTTCGCCGCCCGCCCGCCTGGCGACGCAAGCGCCGGCATCGCCACGGCGGCCCCGGCGATGCAAACCGTGGCGAGTGCGGACCTGCGGCCGATCACCGGCTAACCGTATCCGCGCGGGCCGCCGGTGGCGACCCGGGCCGCCGGTGGCGACCCGGTCAGCGCGAGGCGGTCTGGTCAATCAGCTGGAGCAGGTCGTGCGCGGCGAGCTCGATCGCCTTGTGACGCCACTCGGCGGCGCGGTAGTGGCAGGCGATGATCCCGGAGCGGTGGATCCGGCGAAAGTCGCCGAACACGAACGCGTAGCGACCCTTCGTCTGCTCGGTGGCTGCATCGGTCAGGCCCAGAAACCAGCGCTCGTACTTGTCCCATCCATGCCGCTCGAGGTAGGCGGTCTCGGCCGCAGCCTTGGGCTGGACTGCACCCCACTCGCTGTCGAGCACGTACTGCCGCTTGGCGATCAGCTCGCGCGCGTAAGCCAGACCCGCCTCGTTGACGGAATACGATGCCATCCGCCCCATTGTGACGGTTCGGCGCGATCACAACTATCAGCGCCCATCCGGGCCCGGGTGTCGGTTGACGTCGGCGGTGTAAGTGAGATGCTTGGCACGCAGTCTGCACCCGTGGGGGGTGAGACGCGAGTCAGGAAGAGGTACAGGATGTCACCACGTTTGCTCGTGCTCGTGCCGGTGGTTGCGGCGCTCGCGGGTAGCGCGCCGGCGGTCGCTGACCAAACGGCGAAGACCGTCACCGCGACGGGCAACGCCGAGGTCAAGGTCGTGCCCAAGAACCGTCAGAGCAACGCGTCGATCAAGGCCGCCGTCGAGGCAGCGCATCGAGCTGGGATCGCTGATGCTCTGCACGACGCACACGGGTACGCGCTCAAGTACGCGAAAGCCACCGGGCTGACATTGGCCTCGATCGTCTCCGTGTCAGACGTGCCGGCGACCGGCGTCGGCTACTACGGACCCGGTGGCTTCTTTGGCCCATTCGGCCCTAACCAGTACTGCGGGACGATTCATCGGGCGATCATCAAAGTCGTCAACGGCAAGCGCAAGGTCGTGGGCACCAAGCGGGTGCATCGGTGCATCGTGCCGCCGTTTGAGCTCACGACGTTGACCGTCACATACTCGGCGAACTGAACGGCGGGGCACCCGTCGGCAGACAACGGTTGGGGCCGGTGGCGCGGCCCCAACCGTGTCGTTCCCGCTCAGCCCATCTTGACGGTGGCGGTCAGGCTGCCGAGCGACTCTCCACCGTGGACGACATGCATGCCGAGGAGTTGGTTGATCAGGTGGGCCCAGGCCGATGACAGCCTCAGCGGACCGCTCATCTTCCCGTGCGTGGTCGTCATCTTCACGTGGGGGGACGTCATCGTGGCGATCAGGATGCGCTTTCCATGAACGACCGCGGTCAGCTTCGCGACGTGGCCGACGTGCGTCAGCTTGTACCCGGTCACGGTCAGTGTCCGGCTGCCCTTGGTGTACTTGAAGCCACCCTTGGTCAGCATCACGCCGCCCATCGTGGGCACGTTGAGCTCGCCGCCAGTCATCGGCATGCCCATCGAACCGCTGCCGATCTTCGCCGGACCGATCGGCGTCACGGTGATCCCCAGTGCGTGCAGGAACTGCGTGACCTGGGACGACTCGCTTACGGTCGCATGGCCACCCGTCACGTGCTCGGTCTTTGCCATCGCCGGCGTGGCGAACGCGACCGAGCATGCGCCCACCGCGAGCGCCGAGACTGTTGTCTTTGCTACTCGAGACATTCGAACTCCTGTGTGTGAGAGCAGTGCCGACCGCCGGGACACGACCCCGATCGCACTCAACAGCCAGCTCGTAGCGTACGCAGGTCGCCGTGACGATTGGGATAATTTCCAGCCGGTGCACTGCTTTGTGGAGGTTTGGTGGAAATTTGGTCTTTTGCAGCTAGGTTTGGCCGGCTCATCCGATGCGGACGATGCCCTCAGTCGACCGCGCACCGATGATCCGCCGGTATGAAGTGGGACCTCGCGATCGTCGCGCTGGCGGTCCTGCTGGTGGCCGTTGTGTCGCGTCGGCTGACCGGCAGTTGCGTGACGCCGGCGATGGCGTTCATGTTGTTGGGGCTCGTCGCAGGCCCGCTCATCGCCGATGAGTTTCGAGTCTCCGCAACCGGTTCGGCGGTGCGTACATTGGCCGAGGCGACGCTGGCCGTCGTTCTGTTCCTCGACGCGTCCCGAATCAAGCTGCGCGTGCTCCGCCGCGAGTATTCGGTCCCGCTACGGCTGCTCGGGATCGGTTTGCCGCTCACGATCGCGCTCGGCGCCGCAGTCGGCTCCGCGGTCTTCACACAACTGAGCTTTTCGGAGGCACTGGTTCTGGCCGTGCTGCTTGCGCCTACCGACGCGGCGCTAGGGGAAGCCGTCGTGACGGAGCCCCGGCTGCCTTCGCGCATCCGTCAGGGCCTCAACGTCGAGAGCGGGCTCAACGACGGCATCTGCGTGCCGGTCCTCCTGATCGTGTTGGCGGCGGCCGACGTGGAGTCCAAGACGACGTCGTCGCACCACGCCATCAAGATCGTCGCCGAACAAATCGGCTACGGGTTGGTCGGCGGGATCGTGGCCGGTCTGGCCGTCGCGGCCCTGGTCTCGATCGGACAACGCCGCCGATTGATCGGGGAGTCCTGGCTCCAGCTGATGCCGGTCGCCGGCGCGGTGCTGGCCTACGGGGTGGCGGCGGCTCTCGGGGGCTCCGGGTTCATCGCCGCGTTCGTCGCCGGTGCGTTGTTCGGGGGCCTGGTGAGCTCTGAGTCCGAACCCGCCTCGCGGTTCGCGGAGGAGATCGGCGAGCTGCTCGGGGGCGTGACGTTCCTGGTGTTTGGCGCCGTGCTGCTCGGCGACGCACTCGAGCATCTGAATTGGAGCATCGCCCTATATGCAGTCCTGAGCCTGACGCTGGTCCGCGCCGTGCCGGTCGCGGTGTCGATGCTGGGCAGTGGCGCGAGGCGTCCCACCGTCGCGTTCCTAGGCTGGTTTGGTCCGCGCGGGCTCGCTTCGATCGTGTTCGCCGTGATCGTGATCGAGGAGGCACACCTACCGGGAACCAACACGATCCTGGTCGCCACATACACAACCGTGGGTCTCTCGGTGCTCGCCCACGGACTCACTGCTGCGCCGCTGGCGAGACGCTACGCAGCCTGGTACGACGCACATCCACTGGATCGCCGCCCAGCGATGGAGAGCATTCCGGCGGCTGCGCACCGGCCGAGGGGACCCTCACGCCCTCCGGATCGCGACGAGCCGGCCGCCCGTAGCCGGTAGAAGTCCGTCGGCGATCAGCTCGAGCTCGGTGTCGCGAAGGCTCTCGCGAAGTTCCCACCGGTGCAGGTAGGCGCCGCGGACCGGCTGCCCGACCTCGAAGTAGGGCGCCAGCGCGGCGCAGACTTTGGCGAGCGGATGGATGTGATCGCGAAGCGTCTGCAGCATCTCCGACGGGTCGGCATGCTCGTGACCGGCGCCGAGCGTCCGGCGCTGGGCGAGCCACCAGCCGGTTGCCCGCTCGTCATAGCGCTCAACGTCGATCTCGTCGATCACCAGCGGCCCTCCGGGTGCGATCAGCGTCGCAAGATGGGCGCACGATTCATTCAGGGGATCGACGTGATGCAGCGACACCACCGCGACGGCCGCGTCGTACTTGCCGACTGCGTCGATCAGCGAGATCGCCTGCACGCCGCTGTCGGGCTCGGCAGCGGGATCGATCGCGGTCACCTCATGGCCGGCGGCTCTCAGCGCGGCCGCGAGCTCGCCGCGTCCCGCGCCGATCTCGAGGATCCGGGAAGGCTGCGCCGGAAGCGACGACCTGACGAACGCGAGCAGGTCAGAGGTGAGCATCGTAGGTGGCGATCAGCACGCCGCTGGTTGTTGTAGTCGTGTCGATCAGCCGCAGGTCGGTGTGGTTGCCGGCACCGAACAATCTGTGGCCCTCGCCGAGCACCAGCGGATGAATCATCAGCAGGTATTCGTCGATCAGATCGGCGGCCATCAGCGTCGCGATCAGATTGCCGCTGCCGAAGATCACCAGCTTGCCGGCGGCTTGGCGCTTGAGCTCGGCGACGCTCGTGGCCGCGTCGCCTGCCAGCAGCGTCGAGTTGCTCCACGGCAGCGGATCGGTGAGCGTGGTCGAGGCCACGAACTTGTGGGTGTTGGTCAGCGCCTCGGTGAACGGGTTGTCGGCTTGCTTGGGCCAGACGTCGTAGAAGTCCTCGTACGTGCGCCGGCCGAACAGAAATGCGCGATCGTCACCCATCCGTTCGCCGATCTTGGCGGCCATCAGCGGGTCGTTGCGTGGGATCGCCCAGCCACCGTGCGCGAACCCGTCGCGGGTGTCCTCGTCGGGTCGCGCGGGCGCCTGCATCACTCCGTCGAGCGTCACGTGGTTGATCACCACGACGTCTGCCATCTCATGCTCCTCTCGGGGATCGCATCGGGACTAGGATCGAGCTCTTGGCTGAGCTCGTGACCGAACGCTTGCGCCTCAGGCAGTGGCGTGACGCCGACCTGGATCCGTTCGCCGCACTCAACGCCGACGCCGAGGTGATGCGCCACTTCCCGGCGCCGATGACCCGCGCGCAGAGCGACGCGTTCGCGGACGGCGTTCGGTCGAAGATCACTCGCGACGGCTGGGGTCTGTGGGCGGTCGAGGTCACAGACGGCCCGTCGTTCATCGGCTTCGTCGGCCTCAACCGTCCGCGCTTCGAGGCTCACTTCACTCCCGCTGTCGAGGTTGGCTGGCGACTGGCTCGACAGTACTGGGGCCACGGCTACGCGACCGAGGCGGCGACTGCCGCGCTCGTCTTCGGATTCGAGCAAGTCGATCTGGAGGAGATCGTGTCGTTCACCGTTCCAGTCAACGAGCGATCCAGACGCGTGATGCGCCGGCTCGGACTGCGCCACGACGAGGCCGACGACTTTGACCACCCGAACCTGGACGAGGGGCCATTGCGTCACCACGTCCTGTACCGGATCTCCAAGGACGAGTGGCTGGCGCGGTACGGCGGGCACCGTGCCGCACATTAGGGTACCCTAATTAGGGAGCCCTAATACCTGTTAGACTAGTGCCGATGACTAGCCAAGCCACCGTGTCCACCACGAAGCCGGTCGCCTACATGCGCCAGCTCTGCAAGCACTTCGGCCACCGCGTGCCAACCGCGTACGACGACAGCACCGGCCGGATCACGTTCGAGTTCGGCTCATGCGAGCTGGTGGCGGGCGCAGATCAGCTGACGCTCGTCGCGTCGGCGGCACAGACCGCCGAACTCGATCGGCTCAAGCAGGTCGTCGGTAGCCATCTCGAACGCTTCGGCCGCCGCGACGAGCTACAGGTCAACTGGAGCGAGAAGTCCTCGACCTAGCCCGGACGGCGCGCAGGCCCGCCACCGGAGCAACGTGCGCAGCCGCCCAGCAGCTATCTCCGGTGTGGCAGTTCTCGAGCCTCGCGAGGTCGTCGTGGAGGGTCGCCAGCTGCTCGGTCGACAGTTCGGGCGCGAGGTTGTGTAGCTCGTACGGGTCGTCCTCTAGGTCGTAGAACTCTCGCTCGCCGTCGATGTACTCGACGTACAGGTAGCGATCGGTCCGCATCGCCTCGTACGTCGTCGGGTTACCGCTGTCGCGATCCTGGGCATCGGGGTCGCGGGCGTCGACCGCCGGCCCGTGATGCTCGACTAGCGCAGCGTTGCGCCAGTCGCCGGGCGTCTGACCCGCGAGCAGCGCCAGCAGGCTGTGACCGTCGTCCGCCAAGGCCGGGGCGCGCGCGATATCCGCGAATGTCTTCGCCAGATCGATGTTCTGCGCGAACAGGTCGGTGTGCCGGTCGACCGGGACGCCCGGACCGGCCACGATCAGCGGAACGTGGATGTCGGTGTCGTACGCCGTGAGTTTGCCCGGCGTCAGCCTGTACTCACCGGTGTGCAGGCCGTTGTCCGAGGTGAAGACCAGGTACGTGTCGCCCGTCAGCCCGTGCTGCTCGAGCGCATCCTGCACCGACTCGATCATCGTGTCGACGGCCTGCACCGCCTGGGCCCGCTTGCGGAACGCGACATTCACCTTGTGCAGCTTCGCGGCGTCGAGCGGTGCGTGGCCCGACAGCCACGAGGGCGGGTTCGTCGGCAGCACATCGAAGTTGGGGGGCTCGGGCGCCACGAGTCCGGGGAAATCATGTGCGTCCCGCGGCGCGGGGGTGTAGGGCCGGTGCGGCGCGAACGTTGCGAGTTCGAGAAAGAAGGGCTTGGACGCCGCCGCCGCACGGTCGATGAACTGCACGCCCTTGTTGGCGATCACGTCCGTGAGGTAGTCCTGTGGGCTGTGAGCGTACTTGTGGAGGGTGCCGTTCTCATTTAGGACGTAGTCGAATTCGGGATACCCGAAGCCGGCAACGTCCCACTCGTTCCAGCCCGGTGGCACGTAGTTGATCGGCGCGGAGTCCTGACCGGGCTCCATGTAGCCGTTGAGGTACTTGCCCATCATCGCCGTCATGTAGCCGGCGCGCTGGAGCGCGACGTTGAAGCTCGTGTCCTGCTCACCGCGCCGGTAGAAGGTCTCAAAGCCGCCGCCGGACGGGACGTTGTCGAACACCCCGGTGTCGTGAGGGAAATTGCCGGTGAAGATCGATGCCCGCGACGGGCAGCACAGCGAGTCCGACACGAAGTAGTCGTCGAACGTCAGGCCCCGGGTGGCGAGCGCTTGGACCTGCGGCATGTATGGGAGCAGGTCGAGTGAGAGGTCGTCGGTGAGGACCAGCACGATGTTGGGGTGCTGGGTCGACGCTGCCGGCGTCGTGGTCGCCGCGGGCGAACGACCGACGGGCGCCACCGGGCCGCTGCTACCGCCGGCGACCGGGCCTCGGCCACCGCTCGTGCGGGCCGGCGGGCTCGTCGCCGTCTTCGGCGGCCGACTCGTCGAGCCCGCACACCCGCACAGGACCAGCCCGGCGATCGTGGCCGCGATAGCCCAGCCCAACGGCGCGGACCTGCCGCGGTCCGTCGCGGTCACCGCGTCGCCAGGACGACTAGGCCATAGCTGACCGCGTCCTCAAGCAACGCCGCCGGCAGTGCCGCCGGCCGGCCGCTCAGTCGGCCACGCAGCAGTGAGCCCACCCGCGCCGCGACCAGGGCCGCGGCTGCGGCAGCTGCGGCTCCCGCGGGACCGGCAAGGTCGTGGCCCGCCATCGCACTGAATCCAAGGCGCAGCGACAGGCCGCGTGGCGCCCACCGGCTGCCCATGTCGGGCTGCTTGTCGGCGACCAGTTCGCCGGCCGCGGCACCGAACGCGACAAACCGCGCGCCGCCGGGAAACAGGCCACGTCCGCGTGCGGCGAGCACCGCGGGTGGCGCGAACGAACGCAAGCCGCCACCGGCACCGAGGACCGCCGCAGCGAGTACCGGGCTCACCGGGTGGCGCGTCCCGCCAGTCACTTCAGTGGCGGCGGCGTGCCTTCGGCGCTGGCGACAAGCGCCGGGTCCCACTCGCACACAGCGCAGGCGTGGCTGAACGCCGAGCTCGCGAACTCCACCGCTGTCGCGTGGGGATCGGAGCTCGTGCGAACGTCGTCCCAATCGAGGACGTACTCGCCGAGATCACCGGCCCAGCGACTGGCGGAGGGCGAGAGGTCAGCACCGGCGAAATTCTCCGGGGCCGGATGCGCGTACGCATAGAACGCTGCCTTGCCGTAGCGACCATCTCCCGGCCACCAGCCGATCGCGACTTCCTGGGCATCCATCGCGTTGCGCATGATGAAGTCGGGCGAGGGGGGATCCGCGGGCGCGCCTGAGAAAAGATTGACGGCGAGATCGAAGGATCCCCACCATGCGTTGACCGGCGTCGAGCGCCCGCGATACGGCGCTCGGAACGCCGCAAGCACCAACGCCACGCGAGTGACGCAGGCAAAGTACGAACCCACCGCCGCCGCGTCGTAGGTCGCGTGCTCTACGTCTTGGTCGAGCGGCGCGCTCCACGGCACCTCTTGGGGCGTGGGATCGATCTCGACCGGGCCTGCCAGCGACCGAGCTCCGTCGAGGAGCTCCGTGGTGACCTCGCCCACCGGCCGGTTGGGGCTCAGCGCGATTCGCCGCGTAGAGCCACCACTGTGCTCAACGAAAGCCTCGTGTGTGCGCAGGTCGAGTCCGGCGACGATCGCGCCCGACCCGTCAGGCGCCGGAAGCGCAAGTGTCTCCCAGCCACGGGCGGTGATTCGCAGCGCGGCGTGCTGGAGCTGCGGCTCGGGCGGCGCCAGCGCCACCGCCAGCTTCCCCAGAACCTGCGTGTGCGCGTGGAGCGTGTCGCAGGTGTCGCTCCAGTCGGCGTAGTTGAGTGCGGGCCAGCGGTCGCTCATCGATCACGTTGCATTGTAAGTTCGGCGGATGGTTCGCGCACGTCGTGATGAGGATCTCGAGCCGTTGGTCGTTCTGCTTCGTGCGGTTTACCTGACCGACGGCTATGCCGCGAATTGGCCAAACGATCCAAAGCTGGGAACGGCGCCGCCATCTCGTTCTGGAAGAGTCGCGGCTGGCGTGACGTGGGAGAAGCGAGCTTGCCGCCTGGCGATGAGGGGCGCGCACTGCGGGTGCGGTTGCTCGTCGCGGGTGCATAACGGCTGTCTTGTACTCATGCGCCTGCCTCGGCCACCCCGACGACGAGCGGGCGCACGATCGGCGGCACATGCTTGAGCGTGTCGTGGCTGATCTCGGTGACATCGAAGCCCGCGCCGGAGATCGCGTCGACCGTGCGACGGTTGCAGTGACACCCGTGTGCGATTCGGACGTTGATTGGCAGCAGACGGTCCTGCCAGCGCGCCAGCTTCGGGTCGTCTGAGCGGACGTGCTCGATGAACAGCAGCCGGCCGCCGGGACGCAGGACGCGACGCATCTCGCGAAGCGCACGTGGTGGGTCGTCGACCGTGCACAAGACGAGCGTCGAGACCGCGACATCGAAGCTGTCGTCGTTGAACGGCAGGTCCTCGGCCGGGGACCGCAAGATCTTCGCGTCGGGACGCTGAGTTGCGATCTTGGCCTGGAGCCGGCGGACCATCGGCTTCTCCGGCTCGGTCACCATCAGCGACCGCACGCGGCCGTCATAGAACGGCAGGTTCGCGCCGGTCCCGCCGCCGATCTCGAGCACGTCGCCAGCAGCGGCCGTCAACAGTGCTCGGCGGTGGGCAGCGAGCCCATCGTGCTCGGCCTTGGCGAGCATCCGGTCATAGCCCGCCGCAAAGATGCGTCCATAAAGGCTCATTTGGTCCCCTTCACGCGGATGTCTGTGAGCGGAACCTACGGCACTGCGGCGGCGGCGGCATGGGGCGTTCAGCCCATCTTCGATTGGTCCCGCGACACGCACCGTGACCCTGGCGGGTAACCCGGATCGCGGCGCCGTGTTCTAGAACTCGCAGAGACGTGACCAAGTTCCACACAACCGGACTGGTGGTCGGGGCGACAGACCCCGTCGACAACAAGCTGCGCCTGGGTAATCGCAACCGCGGCTGGGTCCGCGTCATCGCCGACGCCGGCGGGCAGCGGGTCAACGCCGTCGGCAGGTTCGATCTCACAGAGAATCGATGGCTCGTGGTCGGCATGGAGATCCCTGTGAGCATGGATCCGGAGAAGCCGGGCGATTTCGAGATCGACTGGGGCGCGATCCCGAGCATGGAGGAGCGGGCGGCGGCCAACGACCCGACGCTCGCCGATCCGATTGGCGCCCACCAGAATGCGCAGGAGGCGTTGGTGGCCACGAGTGGCGTCGGGCCTTATCCGGCGGATGCCTCGGCCGAGCGCTTCGAGCAGGCGATGAAGTACGCCGCCGCGCAACCAGCGCCGGCGGGCAAGACGCGGGCGATCATCCACGTCTCAGCAATCACGACGTCAGTCAGATTGTTGGAGAGCTCGAGTGGACACACCACCACCAAGAAGCAGGTCTCCACGGGCGGGCGCAAGGCCGTGCTGTCGGTGAATGTCCCAGGCCAAGCGCCTTACGCGCTCTTCCTTCACAAGTTCAAACGGCCACTGGGCATGTCCGGGTCGATAGTGCCGGCCTTGGTCTCGTCGAACGATCCAACCGACGTCGAGGTGCTCTGGGACGAGTTGCGGCAATGAGGCAGCGGCCGTAGGGCGCCTGCTGTGCTGGCTCTACTTCGCTTCGTACACGTGCGGTCCTAGGGTGTGCCCGCCGGCGCGCATGCCGGCTTGGGCGGCGCCTGCAGGACAACCGCGGGACGGTTCTGCTGGCTTGCCGTCACCGTGAAGCCGCCGCAGCGGTCGATCACAGTGGGGAATTGGACCGTGAATGCGCCCGCGCGGTTGGCGAGTGGCCTTCGGGACAAAGTGTGACCCACCATCAGGCGGACGTGGACGCGGCGATGGGGCTGGAAGCCGCGGCCGGAGACCGTTGCGGGATTCCGCTGGATCATCCGCAGGCTGGGAGTGGCGCGCTTCGCATGGTCGGTCGTCGCCGAGGCGACGCCGACAATCGCTGCTACCGCGAGCAATCCCGCGGTCATGAGCGCCGCAATCAGGCGCCGACGTCTGGACGGAGTCAGCGGCAACTGCATTGACTTCACCTCCTGCCTTCAGGGTATCGCAGGTGTGGGGGCCCGGGCGAGCCAGGCCCCCACACTCTGCCTCATTGCGTCAGTGGCCGTGCCCCCCCGACGAGGGCACATTCACCGTCGCGGTGAAGCTCTCCTCGTCGTTGGCGGTCAGGCCGTTGTCCTCCGTCGCACCGCACAGAGTCGGCGGCTTGCCCGGCGTCGCAGTGCCGGGGCATACGAACAGGTCGGGCGAACGCGTGTCCGACCAGATCGGGTGCGCCTTGTCGACTGCCGCCAGTCCGATGTAGTCGCCGTAGAACTGGCCGCCCGCCGGTCCTCCGAACTGCGTCGGAGCCGGCATCGAGCTCGACGTGACCCGGACCTGGGCGAAGTTGGACCGGTCCTGGCTGCCGGACAGGCTGAAGTCCGACGAGCCGTTGGTCTCGTCGTGGCCGTACTGGCGGTCGTAATAGTCGACAGCCAGCTGGCCCTTGTTGGTGAACGCGCTCCACTGCCAGAACTGGTCGGTGCCGATCTGACCGCGCTCGCCGGTGACGACGTTCTCCAAGCGCGGATCGAACGCGTGCGGCCCGGTCGCGTTGTCGAACGTCGACCCGCCGTCCTTGGACACGCCCAGCAGGATCTTGTTGTTGCACGCCCCCGGCGTCTTGACGCCGGTGTAAGTCGGATTGGCGTCCTCCGAGCCCGTCGGGACGCACCCGTTGTTCTCGTTGGAGAACTTATTGATGTAGGAGCCAAACGCGACCGTGACGCTCCTAGCGTTCGTCGGGTCAACCTGGCCCGACGGGTAGTTGGTGGCACGGAACACCGAGACGGTCGACGAGCCCTTCTCGGGCACGCACGAGCGTCCCGGATCGGCCCCGTCGCCCTGGTAGGTGTCGCAGTTGGGCAGGTCGTAGTAGTTGCTGACCTTCACCGGGGAGGAGAAGCTCTGGCCGCCGTCCGTCGACTTGGACAACAGCACCTGGTAGTGGAAATCGGGATCTGAGTCCGAGGCCGGCTGGTTGTTGAAGTTGTCGTAGACCACGTACAGGTTGCCGTCCGGGCCAACGAACGGATCGGAGAACTGGTTCTCGTTGCAGCGCCCGCTGGGCGTCCCGGATCCGAAGGTGTTCGTGCAGACCGGGCTGTCCTTGCTGACGACAGTCCGGTCGCTGAACGTCTCACCGTAGTCGTCGGAGTGGACCTCGTAGATGTAGGCCGAGCCGTCGGCGGCAAACTCGGTCCACGTGACGTAGATGCGGTCGCGGAACCGGCTGCGCGCGTTGTTGTCGACGGTCATCAGCGCCTTGTCCTCGAGCACCGTGCCCGAACCTGCGGTGTCGTCGAACACCGTCGTGTAGCGGCCGGGGAAGTTGAACGACGCGCCGTCGTTCTGGGTCGAGCGGTAGATCACAAACGCGCTCGACTCGTCCGGGTTGGGCGAGGCGACGGTGCCGCGGTTGAACAGCTGGCAGCTCATGTACGCGTTGCCGCGCGAGTCCCAGGCCACCGAGGTGTCGCCGCCGGCCTGCCAGTACTCACGCGCGACTGCCGCGCCGAATGGTGTCCCACGCGTGAAGCCGTTGGGCACCGTAGCGTCCGCCCAGGTGTTGCCGCCGTCCAGCGAGTAGTGGGAGCCGCACGTCCCATCGCCGCGGATGTAGTTGTTGTCGCTGGCGACGAGATGGCGCGTGTTGTTCGGATCCTGAGCGATCGACTCCTCGTTGTTGGCCTGCCCGCGGCCCTGAAGATCGGGATCGGAGATGTTCAGGCAGTTCACGTTGACCTTCACGTTTGAGCCGAAGCTCGACGAGCATTGCCCTTGAGACGTCGGGAAGTAGCTGCTGGCCCCACCCTGGCCCCCGTTGGCAGACTTAAACGACGACGGTGGCGTGAACGGAGCGCCGTCGGGGCCCCCGCCCTCGTCGTCGCCGCCCGCGAACCGCGGACGCAGCGTCCGCGGGCCGATCGCGCTCAGCAGCGTCGAGGAAAGGATCCGCTTCTGGATCTTCGTCAGATGCGCGTACGTCAACGGCTTGCGGGCGCTCGCGTGCGAATGCGACAGCACCAGCACCAGACAAAAAGCCCCCAGGAAGCTGGCACACGCCAGCGGAACGGCAACACGACGTCTTGCAGACATTTGACTCCTTGCACTCTCTTGGCAGGCGAGCGTGAAGTCATGCCGAACCAGCCCCCAAAGGTCCGGCGCAGACTCGCGCTGGTCTCCTCTGACTAGGACGCGGCCGAGATGCCGGGTTTCCTCCCTCCTTTCGATCGCTTGATGAGAGCGGTCGCGCGCGGGAGCCTATATCCGCGTGGTGCCAAGCGCCAGCGTTGTTGGATGCCATGTCTTTCTGATTACTGGCTGAGGGTCGGCCGGCAGGTCGCGAACTGATCGGCTGAAGTTCTTTGGGCGGTCTTGCGGTACGTATCGGCGTACCGAGCGTTTAAGTGGATGCGGGTGCGAAAGAGCGCAGGAGCCTGTTTGGGAAAGGAGCAAACAGTGGTTCGAAGGATGCTTGTGCTCACCGCCACGATGCTGACAGTCGGGGTGGCTGTGGCGGTTGCGTCGTCCCCCGTGCCGAAATGGAACTCCGGGTACAACGGTTGGTGGCCCGGCGGTTTCGGCTATCCGCCCGTGACCGTGCAGGCCAACGGCTATCCCTGCTCGCTGACCGCGTACGGCACGACCTTCCACTCACGCCACAGCGAATGGACGCAGGACTATGGTGCCGGCGTCAGCTGCGCGGGCGGAGTCGGCGTGAAGAAGATGACCGTCTCCGATCAGGTGCTCGGCAACCACGGCCGCACCTGGTACACGATCAACGGCTCGACGTTCACGGGCGGCGCGTCCAACACCAGCCCTCTGCGCATGCGCCGCACGCGGTCAGCGTTCCTCGGCCGCGCATACCGCGTCCTGGCAAAGGCCGACCTCCTGGTGCCCAACGGCCACGCCGGCTGTTCATTGACCAACACCTGCGATCAGTCACTCACGATCAGCGCAACGAGCCGAGCGCTGGGACCGTGAGCTGAGCCCATCCCGGCTTCCCTCACCGGCGCAGTCGCAACGTGCGCGAGCCCGACCCCTTGACGACGAGCGAGTCGACCGGTACAGATTTGGCTCGGCGGGGTTGAGCGACGAAAGGAGCCATGGGCACACCGGTCAAGCTGAGGGCGCGCGCAGTCGCGGCATCTTTGGTCGAGCACGTCCCAACGCCCGGCGTCCATCCCCTGGCTTCGCCTCCGGCAGGCAGCGGACTGAAGCCGGTGCTGGGCGATCCCGGCCTGCCTGTCATCGGGCACACGCTCGAGTTCCTCCACGACGGGCTGCGACACGCCCGGCTCTACCACGAGCGGTTCGGGACGATCTTCTGGCTGAACGCCGTTGGTGGAACCTGGGTGCAGGTACTCGGCCCCAGCGCGCTCGAAACCGTGCTGACAAACCGCGACCGCGCGTTCTCCAACAAGCTCGGCTGGGACCCGCTGATCGGGGCGTTCTTCGATCGCGGCGTGATGCTCATGGACTTCGAGGAGCACCGTCACCACCGCCGGATCATGCAGCAGGCGTTCAAGCACGAGCGCCTGGTCGGCTACCTCGAGAAGATGAATCCCGCGATCCGTAGGGGCATCGCCCAGTGGCAACCTGGCAGCGGGTTCAAGCTCTACCGGGCAGCCAAGGAGCTGACGCTCGATGTCGCCACCGAAGTGTTCGTGGGGGCCGAGCCGAGCGCCGAGGCAGATCGTCTCAACACGGCGTTCATCAACACCGTCCTCGGCGGGCAGGCGATCATCCGGGCAGACGTGCCGGGCGGCAAATGGCATCGCGGGCTGGAGAGCCGGCGGCTGCTCGAGCGCTACTTCCTCAGCCAGCTGGCGGCAAAGCGCGCGAGCGCGAGCGACGATCTGTTCAGCGTGCTGTGCCAGGCGGAGACCGAAGATGGCGAGCGGTTCACCGACGAAGACGTCGTCAACCACATGATCTTCACCTTGATGGCGGCGCACGACACGAGCACGATCAGTGTGGCGATGATGGGCTACTACCTGGCCAAGCATCCCGAGTGGCAGGACCGGTTGCGCGCCGAGTCCGAGGGGCTGGGCAAGGACGAGATCAGCTATGAGGACATCGACGCACTGCCGTCAATGGATCTGGTGTTCAGAGAGACGCTGCGGCTGAACGCCCCCGTCGGCACGCTCGCGCGCCAGGCCACGAAGGACACCGAGATCGACGGCTACTACATCCCGGCGGGCAGCAAACTGATGCTCGGCATCTACTCGACCCAGCTGATGGAGCCCTGGTGGCGCGACCCGGAGACGTTCGACCCGGAGCGCTTCGATGACTCCCGCCGCGAAGACGCCTCGCACAAGTATGCCTGGACGCCGTTCGGTGGCGGCGTGCACAAGTGCATCGGCATGCACTTCGGCTCGATGGAGGTCAAAGCCATCATGCACCAGCTACTGCTGCGCTACTACTGGCGCATCCCCGCCGGTTACGAGCCCGTCCTCGACTACGGCACCGGCCCGTTCCCGGGCGACGGACTCCCGGTCGAGCTCTGGTCACTGCACGGCTAGAAGCTCGCGCGCCGAGCACCGAGCGCAGCCAGGGACGAGCACGCCCAGAAACGGCGACCAACTTACCCGGTCGCGCCGTTCACCACGCCGAAGCTACCGGCGCCATCGCCCGCGAGAACCACAGATCGCGGAGCGCCGGGCCGCCCCCGGCTAACGCGCTCCCGCGCTTGGAATCTGACCCTCGACTATTCCTCGGCCTCGCCGTCCGCGCTGTCAAATGTGCCCTCGTGTATGTGCGACTCGGCCTGCTGGCCCCTGGCGAAGCTGCCTAGCTTGACGTCCTCGGGAAACTCCTCGGGGTCGTCCTGCCCGGACCCGAAGGCGCCTACCGTCTTCTCCGGCTTAAACTCCTCAGGGTCGTTCTGGCCCTCCGCAAACCCACCGCCCGTCACTCCGAAGGGGCGGGCAGGATGCGTCCCGTGGCGATTACTGCTCACGTCGTCTCCTCGCTTAGCGGATGGAAGCTGGACAGAGCCTAACGCCGCGGTCAACGCGTGGCTAGATTAACTGGATCGAGGTCCGTTGGGCCGCCGGGGAGGTTATGGGCCAGTGCCGGAAATAATTCCAACAGCCTGGCCGTTATGCCGCCGGTGGGGATCGAACCCACGACCTTCGGATTAAAAGTCCGCTGCTCTGCCAGCTGAGCTACGGCGGCCAATGGCGCATCATGTCGCAAGGCGGGGCGAGCTGTGCTCCGGGATGCACCACTCGCGAGCCGCGTGCGAAACGTGACACACCTCGACGCGACGAGCGATGAGTGATGGATCGTCACCGCTATACGGGGACGATCGATCAGACCTCGGCCTGATCGTCCGCCAGTGTCACGTTTTGCATCCTCGGACCGCACAGCGGGATCACCCCGCCCGGCAGCAACGGCCCTACCCCACGAACGCGACCGTCTCGATCTCGACCATCATCCTCGGATCGATCAGGGCGCTGACCTCAACCATCGTCGCCAACGGCCGGATCTCGCCGAATACGTCGCCGTGGGCGCGGCCGACCTCCTCGCCGCGGCTGATGTCGGTGACGTACATGCGGGTCTGGATCACGTCGGTCAGCGAGGCGCCACAGCGGGCGAGCTCGTGCTCGACCTTTTCGAAGATCTCGATCGCCTGTTCGTAGGGCGTGGTGCCGAGCACGACGCCGTCGGGGTCGATTGAGGTGGTGCCGCCGACGATGACGAACGGTCCGGCGTGCAGTACTCGGCAGAAGCCGAACTTTCCCTCGAACGGCGACGGCGGATCGCCCGCCAATCGCTGGATCGGACGCGGTGCGGACCTCGAAGCGCCGGAGCTCAATGCCTGAAGTGCCGGCGGCTGGTGAACACCATCGCCGCGCCGACGGCGTCGATCGCCTCGACCACCTGCGGATCGCGGACTGAGCCGCCCGGTTGGATGATCGCGGTGATGCCCGCGTCGAGCGCGAGCTTGGGGCCGTCGGAGAACGGGAAGTACGCGTCGGATGCGAGCACCGCGCCTTGTAGGTCAGACCGAGACTTCTCGATCGCCAGGCGCACGGAGTCGACGCGGCTCATCTGGCCGGCGCCGATCCCGATCGTCGCCAGATCGCGAGTCAGGACGATCGCGTTTGAGCGCACGTGCTTGCAGACCTTCCAGGCGAACGAGAGCTCGCTCCATTCGGGCTCGGTCGGCCGGCGGCGCGAGGCGACCTGCATCTCGCCGCGCTCCTCGAGGTCGGCGTCGCGGTCCTGGACGAGCATGCCGCCGACGACCTGGCGCAGCGCCGGGTCGATCATGTCCGGCGTGCGGCGCTCGCGGTCGTCGAGCAGGCGCACGTTGGGCTTTTCGGACAGCACCTCAAGCGCGTCGTCGTCATAGCCGCGCGCGAACAGGACCTCGATGAACTGGCCGCTGAGCGCCTCGGCGAGCTCGCGGTCGACCTTGCGGTTCAGGCAGATCACGCCGCCGAACGCGGACTGTGGGTCGCACGCAAACGCCCGCCGGTAGGCCTCAAGCGCGTTCTTGCCGACGGCGACGCCGCACGGGTTGTTGTGCTTGATGATCACGCACGCCGGGATCTGGAATTCAGCGAGCAGCAGGCGCCCGGCGTCGAGGTCGAGCAGGTTGTTGTAGGAGAGCGGCTTGCCGCCGAGCTGGCCGACCATCGACAGCACGTGCGTGCGAGCTCCGACCTGCGCGTAGTAGGCGGCGCGCTGGTGGGGGTTCTCGCCGTAGGGCAGCTCGAGCACGCGCTCGAACGCGCGGACCATCAGCGGCGCGAAGTCCTCGCGCTTCTCCTGGAACCAGCGCGCGATCGCGGTGTCGTAGCGCGCCGTGTAGGCGAACGCCTCGGCGGCGAGGTACTCGCGGGTCGCCGACGAGAGCTGGAGGTCTTGCTCGCGCAGCTCCTCGAGCACGGCGTCATAGCTCTCGGGGGTGACCACGGGCGCGACGAACGCAGTGTTCTTGGCCGCGGCACGGATCATCGTCGGGCCGCCGATGTCGATGTTCTCGATCACGTCTGACTCCGGCACGCCGCGGGCGTTGGCAGCCCGCTCGAACGGATACAGGTTCACGCACACCAGGTCGACGAACTCGACATCGTGCTCCTCGGCGGAGCGCATGTGGCGGCCGTCGTCGCGCAGCGCCAGCACGCCGGCGTAGAGCTTGGGGTGAAGCGTCTTGACGCGGCCGTCCATGATCTCGGGAAAGCCCGTGAGGTCGGAGATCGTCCGGACTGGGATGCCGGCGTCCGAGAGTTCCTGGGCGGTGCCCCCGGTCGAGACGATCTCGATCCCGAGATCGGCAAGGCCGCGAGCGAACTCGATGATCCCCGTCTTATCCGAAACCGACAGCAGCGCCCGCTGAACGCGTACCTCGCCCGGCGGGATCGGCGTAAACCGGTTCTCGCGCTCGACTCCCGTCATCCGTCCCGACTTTATCGCTCGATGCGGATCCGGCGCGGCGCCTGGGGGTCTATCGACACGGCGCCGTGCGCAATCAGGCGCACCGCCTCGGGTAGCAGCTCGTGTTCGATCGGGTGCAAACGCTCGAGTACATCGTCGGCCTCGCGGGCCTCGGGCAGCTCGATCGCGCGCTGCAGGATCACCGGTCCCGTGTCAACGCCGTCGTCGACGAAATGGATCGTCACGCCGAATACCTTGACTCCGTAGTCGAGCGCCTGCTCGACCGCATGCAACCCGGGGAACGCAGGCAGCAGCGCCGGGTGGACGTTGATCACGCGCCCGGGAAAGCGCGCTAGGAATGGGCCGCTGAGCAGCTGCATGTAGCCCGCGAGCACGATCAGCTCGACGCCACGGGACTCGAGCCAGTCGCCCATCGCCTGATCTCGCGTCGGCCGATCGTCGTAGGCGTCGGTCGGGAACGCGGCAGCTTCAACGCCGGCGCCGCGAGCACGCTCGAGCGCGAGCGCGGCGGGCTTGTCGGAGGCGACCGCGACGACCTCGATGCCGTCGCGCCCGTGGACGGTGTCGAGCAGCGCCTGGAGGTTGGTGCCAACCCCCGACGCGAGCACGCCGACCCTCATGCGGCGCGCAGCTCTGGCGAGGCGCAGACGTCACAGCAGCGCGCCGACGACGTCGGCGACGCCTCGTCGCCGAAATACCGCAGCAGCGTCGAGCGGCGGCACTCGGTGCCCTCGACGTATTCCCAGATCGCGCGGTATTGGCGCCAACGGGCGCGCTCGACCTCACGCGCGGAGTCGCGGCACAGCGCCAGCGCGACGCGGTCCCACTCGCTGAGCAGCCGCCCGGCGACCCGGTCGGGTGAGGAGGGCTCGGGGACGATCAGCTCCGCGCGCGCAAGGTGGCCGATGATCGCCCTGACCGACTCCTCGTCGGCGCGCGCGCCTGCCAGCTCGGAGAGCTCAAGGTCGTAGCGACCGTCGATCCCGGCCCAACGCAGGCGCTCGCACACCCACGCAAACGTCGCGTCCTCGACACGCCCGCGCTGGATGAAGAACACGTGGCGACCCTTGTCGCGCGGCTGGGCGAACAGCATGCATCGGGCCGATCGGCCGTCGCGCCCTGCACGACCGGCCTCCTGGTAGTAGGCCTCGAGCGAGCCTGGGACCGAGGCGTGGCAGACGGTCCGCACGTCGGCCTTGTCGATCCCCATCCCGAACGCGTTGGTGGCGACGATCACCGACGCGTCGCCGGCCATGAACCGTTCCTGAGCGCCGGCGCGCGCGCCTCGGTCAAGGCCGGCGTGGTAGGCGACGACCTCGTGGCCAAGTTTGCGGGCGAGGCCGTCGGCCAGCAGATCGCTGTTATCGCGCGTCCCCGTGTAGACGATCGCCGGCAATGCGTCGGGCTCGGCGAGCGCCTGACTTAGGCGCCTGCCCTTGACGATCGGGCTGTCGCACGGCACGACCGTGAAGCTCAGGTTCGGGCGGTCAAAGCCGGTCGCGATCCGGACCGGCTCACGCAACGCCAGGCGCCGCGCGATGTCGTCGGCGATCGCCGGCGTCGCGGTCGCCGTGACCGCGATCGTCGCGCTGGCGCCGATCGCACGGGCGGCGTCGGCGAGCGAGAAGTAGTCGGGTCTGAAGTCGTGGCCCCATTGCGAGACGCAGTGGGCCTCATCGACGACGAACAGGCCGACCCGTGCCTCGCTGATCCGCTCGACGAACCGAGGCGACGCAAACCGCTCGGGCGCCACGTACAGCAGCGACAGCTCACCGGCGACGGCACGGTCGACCGCCTCGGCGTTGGCCAGCGCGCCGCGTAGCGCATTGACCACCCCAACCCGTCCCGGTACCACGCGTTCGAGCGCACGCACCTGGTCCTGCATCAGCGACACCAGCGGCGACACGACGACGGCCAGGTCGTCACGAATCAGGGCCGGCAGCTGATAGCAGAGCGACTTGCCCGAGCCGGTCGGCATCACGACGAGCGCGTCGCGATCGGCCATCGCGGCCGCCACCGCCTCGGCCTGTCCGGGCCGGAACTCCTCAAATCCGAAGATGGCGTGCAGCGACTCGCGGTGGTCCATCGGGCCCGCGACGATAGCGCCGGGGGCGGCGACCGCTGGCCCCTAGACGAGCGACAGCTCGGGCGCCATCGGGCCGCTAGGCGCGAACGAGCGGCAGTTCGTTCTCGAGCGCGAACTTGCCGTTGGCGTCTTCGGTGCCGTCCAGCGGATAGTCGCCGCTGAAGCACGCGTCGCAGTGGGCCGAGCGCGGGACGCCGACCGCCTCGTAGACGCCGGCGAGCGACAGGTAGTGCAGCGAGTCGGCGCCGAGCTCCTCGGCGACCTCCCTGACCGAGCGGCCGTGGGCGATCATCTCCTCGCGGGTGGACATGTCGATGCCGTAGTGGCACGGGTGCTTGATCGGCGGCGCTGAGATCCGCAGGTGGACCTCCGCCGCGCCGGCGTCGCGGAGCATCTGGACGATCTGGCGCGTGGTGTTGCCACGGACGATCGAGTCGTCGACGACGACCAGGCGCTTTCCGGCCACGACCTCGGGCAGCGGGTTGAACTTGAGCCGCAGGCCCTGGCGGCGCAGCTCCTGCCCGGGCTGGATGAACGTGCGCGCTACGTAGCGGTTCTTGATGAAGCCGTCGTCCTGCGGCAGACCGGCGGCGCGGGCGAGCCCACGGGCGGCGGCGTTGCCCGAGTCGGGCACCGGGATCACGAGATCGGCCTCGACCGGGGCCTCGTGCCAGAGTATCTCGCCCATCCGCGAGCGGGCGACCTGCAGCACCGTGCCCGCCATCTTCGAGTCCGGGCGCGCGAAGTAGATGTACTCGAACACGCAGAACGCGCGACGCTCGGCCTCGGCGACGATCCGCGTCTGGATCCCGCGCTCGGTCAGCGTCACGACCTCACCGGGCAGGATCTCGCGCAGGTACTTGGCGCCGATCAGGTCAAACGCACACGACTCGCTCGCCACGCAGTAGGCAGTCGTGCCCGATTCGGAGTCCTCGATCATCCCCAACGCCAGCGGCCGCAGGCCGTGCGGATCGCGGAACGCGACGACGGCGTCCTCGGTCATCGCGACCGTCGAGAACGCGCCCTGAAGGCGCGGCAGCACGTCGGCGACCGCGTCCTCAATCCGGGTCGCGGGGTGGGTGGCGAGCAGCGCCGCGATGATCTCCGAGTCAGACGTCGAGCGGAACGGCACGTCGCGGCCGCGCAGCTCGGAATGCAGCTCGACGGCGTTGATCAGGTTTCCGTTGTGAGCGAGCGCCAGCGTGCGGTGGTCGTCGCGGACGATCGGTTGGGCGTTCTCCCACTCCGACGAGCCGGTCGTCGAGTAGCGCACGTGCCCGATCGCCATGTCGCCGACCAGCGAGCGCAGGATGTGCTCGTCGAACACCTGCGCGACGAGCCCCTGGTCGCGGATCGCCATCAGGCTACCGCCGCGCTGGGCTGTCGCGATCCCGGCCGACTCCTGGCCGCGGTGCTGCAGCGCGAACAGCGCGAAGTACGCGAGTCTGGCGACGTCGTGCTCCGGCGCAAAGATGCCGAAGACTCCGCACTCGTCGCGAGGACCGTCGCGATGATCGATCACGGTTTCCATGCCCAGCCCCTTTCAAGGCTAGCAGTGGGTCTAGACAAGCCTGGCTAGTCCTAGGTCGCGGGCATCGTGCAACTCGGAAACTGCGATGTCGAGCTTACCCTCGATTTTCAGCGACGAACCTCCGACGCTCCCGATCACCGTCAAGCCCTCGAGTGCGGACTCCGGGCCCGAGACGATGAATCCCTGTCCAGGCGCCTCGGCGAACGGGTCCAGGCCGTCTGGGAGCGTGATCGTCGCGCCGATCGAGCCGCCGATGCAGCACTCGGCGACGGCGACAGCGATGCCGCCCTCGGCGATGTCGTGAGCGCTCGTCAACGCGCCCGAGCGCACCCGGTCGCGGACCTCGCGGTGCGCCTGGGTGACGGCGGCGACGTCGATCGCCGGCAGCGTTCCGGCGGCGGCGCGGCCCTGGAGTTTGGCGAGCTCGGAGCCCGCGGTCGACGCCTCAAACGGCCCCACCAGGGCGATCGCATCGCCATCGCGCGCGAACGCGAGGCGGCCGGCACGCGCCGCGTCGGGCAGCCGGCCGACGATCCCGACCACCGGCGTCGGAAAGATCGGACCGGAGGGGGCCTCGTTGTAGAGGGAGACGTTGCCGCCGACGACCGGCACGTCTAGCTGCTCGCACGCCTCGGCGAGCCCTGTGACGGCCTCGGTCAGCTGCCAGGCGACGTGTGGCTTCTCGGGGTTGCCGAAGTTCAGGCAGTTGGTCAGACCGAGCGGCTCGGCGCCGACGCAGGCGAGATTCGCCGCGCATTCGTACACGGCCTCGGCAGCGCCGCGTCGCGGGTCGCAGGCCACGCGCCGCCCGTTGCCGTCGATCGAGACGGCGATCGCAGCCCCGCCGGGGAGCGCCAGCACGGCCGCGTCGGCATCATCGGGACGGCGGACCGTGCGCGACTGTACGACCGGGTCGTACTGCTCGAACACCGGCCTGCGGGAGGCGATGTTGGCGCTGCCCAGCAGCGCGAGCAGCACCTCCCCGGCCGACTCGTGACCGGACAGGACCGCGGGCGGCGCGACATACAGCGACTCGGCCGGCGGCTCGGGCTCGAGGTCGTAGAGCGGGCAGTCGTCGACGAGGATCGCGACCGGCAGATCGGCGACCGCGGCGCCGCGCTTGAGCACGCGCAGGCGGTCGCCCGTGGTCACGGTGCCGATCGGGGTCGCGAGTACCTCCCAGTGCTCACAGATCCCGAGCAGCGCGCCAACGCGCTCGGGCGCGACGACGCACAGCATCCGCTCCTGGGACTCGGAGACCATGATCTCGAACGGCTCCATCGCGGGCTCGCGCAGTGGGATCTGGCAGAGGTCGATGTCGATCCCGACCTCGCCCTTGCTCGCCATCTCCGATACGGCCGACGTCAGGCCGGCGGCGCCAAGGTCCTGAAGCGAGGTGAGCAGGCCGCGGTCAAGCAGCTCCAGGCAGCATTCGAGCAGCTTCTTCTCGGAGAACGGGTCGCCGATCTGGACCGACGGGCGTTTGGCCTCGTCGCCCTCGCCGAGCTCGGCGCTGGCGAGCACCGACGCACCGCCGATCCCGTCGCGCCCGGTCAGCGCCCCGAGCAGCACGATCACGTTCCCCGGCCCGGCCGCGGCGGCCCGGATCAGGCGCTCGCGCGGCGCCAGCCCGAGGCACATCGCGTTCACGAGGCAGTTCTGCTCGTAGCTGTGCTCGAAGTAGATCTCGCCGCCGACGGTCGGCACCCCGATTGAGTTGCCGTAGTGGCCGATTCCGGCGACGGCGTGCTCGAGCAGGTAGCGCGAGCGCTCGGACGTGGCCGGCTCGCCGAACCGCAGCGAGTCAAGGACCGCGATCGGGCGCGCACCGATCGCGAACACGTCGCGCAGGATCCCGCCGACGCCGGTCGCGGCGCCCTGGAACGGCTCAACCGCGCTCGGGTGGTTGTGGGACTCGACCTTGAAGGCGACTGCGAGGCCATCGCCGACATCGACCGCGCCGGCGTTTTCGCCGGGACCCATCAGCACGTGCCGGCCCTCAGTTGGCAGCCGGCGCAGCAGCCGCTTGGAGTGCTTGTAGGCGCAGTGCTCTGACCACATCAGCGACAGCATCGCCAGCTCGACGTCGTTGGGCTCGCGCCCGAGGCCGTCGACGATCAGCTCGTACTCGTAGTCGGTGAGCCCGAGCTCGCGGTGCTTTGTGCGGGTCGAACCCTTAGTGGAGGACCGCGTCGCCGACATACGCTCGCATCGATTCGAAGATCTTCAGTCCGTCCACGGAGCCGGTCAGTGGGTCGACCGCGTGCTCGGGGTGCGGCATCAGGCCGAACACATTGCCGCGCTCGTTGCGCACTCCGGCGATGTCGCGGACCGAGCCGTTGGGGTTGTGGCCCGGGGCATAGCGCAGCAGCACCTGCTCGGCGGCCTCGAGCCGGTCGAGCTCGTCGTCGGGCGCGTAGAAGCGACCCGTCATGTGCTTGACCGGGATCGACAGGCGCTGGGCGGGCTCGCAGGCGCCCGTGAACGCGCTGTCGGCGTTTGCGACCTCGAGCTCGACCTGACGGAAGATGAACTTCAGCGAGTCGTTGGGCAGTAGCGCGCCCGGGAGCAGATGCGCCTCGCAGAGGACCTGAAAGCCGTTGCAGATCCCGAGCACGAGACCACCCTCGCGTGCGAACTCGGCGACCTCGTCCATCACCGGCGCAAACCGTGCGATCGCGCCGGCGCGCAGGTAGTCGCCGTAGGAGAACCCGCCGGGCACGATTACGGCGTCGACGCCGTGTAGATCGCGGTCGGCGTGCCACAGCATCTCCGCCTCGCCGACGCGCGCGGCAGCGTCGAGGGCATCGACGTCGTCGCACGAACCCGGGAACCGGACGACGCCGAACTTCACGACGTGACCGACTCCACGATCTCGTAGTCCTCGATCAGGGGGTTGGCCAGGAGCCGCTCGCACATCTCCGGCAGCTGCGCCGGGTCTTCGACGTCGAGCTCGATCAGGCGCCCCACGTGGACGTTTTCGACTCCCTTGAAGCCGAGCGCAGGCAATGCCCGCTGAACGGCTTGGCCCTGCGGATCGAGAATCCCTTGCTTTGGCCGGACCAGGACCCGGGCTCTCATGAGGCCCCGGTACGGCGCAGCCAGTTGTCGAACGGCTCGCCTGTGACCCGCTCGTACGCCTCGATGTACTTGGCGCGGGTGCGCTCCACGACGTCGTCGGGGATCGCCGGCGCGGGCGGAGTCCGGTCCCACCCGGTCGACGACGCCCAGTCGCGGACGTACTGCTTGTCGAAGCTTGGCTGCGGCTTGCCGACCTCGTATTGGTCGGCGGGCCAGAAGCGCGAGGAGTCGGGCGTGCAGACCTCATCGCCGAGCGTCAAGGTGCCGTCGCCGTCGAGCCCGAGCTCAAACTTGGTGTCGGCAAGGATGATCCCGTTCTCGCGCGCGTGCTCGGCGGCGTGCTTGTAGAGCTCGATCGAGACGCCGCGGACCCGCTCGGCCAGCTCGCGATCGCCGATCAGCTTGACCGCGCCCTCGAAGTCGATCGCCTCGTCGTGTCCGACGTCGGCCTTCGTCGACGGCGTGAACAGCGGCTCGGGGAGCTGCTCTGACTCGCGCAGGCCGGCGGGAAGCTCGATCCCGCTGACCGCACCGGTCTGCTGGTAGTCCTTCCAGCCCGAGCCGGTGATGTACCCGCGTACTACGCACTCGACCGGCAGCATCTCGAGCTTGCGCACGACCATCCCGCGGGCGCGCGCCTCGTCGGGGACGCCGTCGGCGACCGAAATCAGGTGGTTGGCGACGATCTCAGACGTGCGCTCGAACCAGAACGTCGAAAGGCCGGTCAGGACCGCCCCTTTGTCGGGGATCGCGGTCGGGTGCACGACGTCGTAGGTCGAGATCCGGTCCGACGCGACCAGCAGCAGCGTGTCGCCGAGGTCATAGATCTCACGGACCTTGCCCGAGGCCAGAAGGGGCAGGTCGTCCAGAACACTCACGCGGAGCGATGCTAGCGCGACCGCCCGACGCCGCGGCAGGTCACCGGCGACGCCATGGTGGGTCACTTGAACGTGTAGGTGAGCTGGACCACGCCGTCCGGATATGAGCGCTCGCGCGGGAGCTCGAGCGGCAGCTGCGGGGTGCCCGGAGGTGACAACCGCAGGCCGTCACCGAGCACGAACGGGACCACCAGGAGCTCGAGCTCGTCGAGCGCCTCGACCGCACGAAATGCCTGGATAGTGCTGGGTCCACCGACGAGATGCACGTCGCCGGAGAGCACAGTCGAGCGCATCTGCTCGAGCAGCTCCGCGGCGCTGTCCGATGTGGTGACGTTGACGTCTTCGGGCACGCCGTCGGGGAGCGGCGAGGAGGTCAGCACGAACACCTGCTTGTCTGCCCACGGCCAGCTGTGGTGGCCGAGCGCGGGCAGGAACGTCGTGCGCCCCATCAGCACCGCTTCGGTATTTGCGAGGAATTCCG